>NZ_JBHFNU010000001.1:0-3341 GCF_041929145.1 Aerosakkonema sp. BLCC-F183
GCTATTCTAAATAGTAGTTAGTTGCGATTCAGCGATCCGATCTAAAGTATGTTGTTGCGCTTCAGCGCTCTTCTCAATAGTACGTTGTTGCGCTTCAGCGCTCTTCTCAAAAGTACGTTGTTGCGCTTCCGCGCTCTTCTCAAACTTACGTTGTGGCGCTTCAGCGCTTACCCGCAACAACATACCTAAAAATCAACTTTGCCCATGCTTAGGCGAGGCATTAACCAAAAATCTTCCCTTTTAACTCTAAAATCTGAAATTCTCGCTAAATATGTTGGGTTTCGCCTTATTTAGCCCAACTGAGGAATTTTGTAACAAAAATAACAAAGCGGTAACACCTTTATTGTTACACATATTCAACCGCTCAGAAAACTCGCCCACAATCTCTCCTACAGGAGAAGCTATGAGAGTGCGATCGCCCCTTTCCTTCTGCATCCTTTTTCTTGTTACTTTCACCATTATTGTAGGTTGCGTCAATCCTGCCACCTATATTAAAACAACCACCGAAACCGATTCCAGTTCCTCCTCAGCAGTTGCCGGTGCTGCCCGTCTGGGATTCAGCGCGTGGCCCGGTTGGTTTCCTTGGCAAGTGACACAAGAACAAAAAATTTTTCAAGCAAATAATGTTCCGGTAGACCTCAAATGGTTTGATGGATATTTGGAATCTATTAGCACCCTGACCGCAGGACAAATAGATGCCAATAGCCAAACTTTAGGAGATACGGTTAACTCCATATCGGGTGGCGCAGACCAAGTGATTGTCCTGGTGAACGACAACTCGACTGGCAACGATAAAGTAATCGTCCGAGATGGCATTAATTCAATTGCCGATTTAAAAGGGAAAAAAGTAGCCGCAGAAGAAGGTACGGTCGATCATTTTCTCCTTTTGTTAGGTCTGAAAAAAGCAGGTTTATCGCCACAAGATATTCAGTTCGTACCGCTAGAAACAGGTAAAGCAGCGGCAGCATTTGTCGCGGGACAAGTCGATGCGACGGCGGTGTTCGCTCCCTTTACCACGCAAGCATTAAAGCGTGAGGGTAGTAAGGAATTGTTCAGTTCCAAGGACTTTCCGGGAGCGATTTCCGATCACCTCGTAGTGACGCGCAAATTTGTAGAACAATATCCCGATCGAGTACAGGCATTGGTTGATTCCTGGTTTGCCACATTGGAATATATGAAGGCAAATCCAGATAAAGCTTATGAAATTATGGCGAAACGAGCGGGTGTTCCTGTGGAAGAATACAAGCAATATGCTGATGGCACACGGATATTTACAATTGAGGAAAATATTAAAGCATTTCAACCAGGGAGCGATTTGACTTCGTTACAGTTTGCCGCTCAGGAAATGAGTAAATTTCTCAAAGAAGTGGGGTTATCAAAAACGCAACCGGATTTGAGCAAATTATTTGACGATCGCTTTGTCAAAGCGTACATAAAAGGGCTAGGGGTTAGGGGCTAGGGAAGAGAGAATAGGGGAAAATCCAAAATCCAAAATCTAAAATCTAAAATTATATGAGCCAAGAACCTGGATCGATTCGAGATTTCATCCGAGCTAAAAAGCTCAATACGACTGTTTTCTGGCAACTTGCCGAAGACATTCCCAAACCTCTCAACACAGGGTTGGTAATTACTTCCATAGCCGCTCCCCTGCTGCTGTGGTGGTTGGTAACTGCATTTGGCAACATCGACCCCAAATTTTTACCCTCACCCGCTAAAGTGCTGGAGGCGTTCGGACGTTTGTGGAGTACTCGCGAACTCCTCAAGGATACCGTAGCGAGTTTGTGGCGCGTCGGTGTCGGATTTATTTTTGCCGCAGCGCTTTCCATCCCCGTTGGCGTATTGATGGGTAGTTTTGCGAGTATTCGCGCTTTACTGGAACCGTTGTTCGGCTTAATGCGGTATATGCCTGCGCCTGCCTTTATTCCTCTGCTAATCCTGTACCTGGGTATAGGAGAGGAACCGAAAATTACCCTCATCTTTATTGGGGTTTTCTTTTTCAACTCCTTAATGGTGATGGATACTGTAAAGTTTGTATCAAAAGATTTGATTGAAGCGACTTATATTTTAGGAGGCGATCGCAAACAAGCCTTGCTTCAGGTCATTTTTCCGCACGTCTTGCCGGGAATCATCGATGCTTGTCGCATCAACTTGGCAGCGGCATGGCAGTTAGTGATTGTCTCGGAACTAATTGCCGCAACGGAAGGTTTAGGTCGTCGCATTAGCGTGGCGGGTCGATTTCTGAGGACTGATGAAATTTTTGTCGGGCTAATCGTTATCGGCGTCATTGGATTGACATTCGATTTGCTATTCCAATATCTGTTACGAGTTTCTTGCAAATGGTCTAGCCAAAAACGTTAATTTTTCACAGATTATTCAATCACCAATTATCGCATTTAGGAGAGTTAACCAATGTATCTGCAAATCAACAACCTGCACAAACACTTTGAAACAAAAAACGGCACGTTAGTTGTCCTCAAAGATATTAACATGACTATTAAAGAGGGCGAATTTATCTGTGCCGTGGGAGCATCCGGTTCGGGTAAATCTACTCTGTTGCGACAAATTGCCGGACTGGATACACCCACATCTGGGGAAGTGAGAATTGATGGAGAGGTTGTCACTGGGCCAGGGCCAGACCGAGGCATGGTATTTCAGCACTATACGCTTTATCCTTGGATGAGTGTGCAGGAAAATACCGAGTTTGGACTCAAGCTTCAAGGCGTGCCGAAGAAGATCCGACGCGAGCAAGCTAGCTATTATTTGAGTGTGGTAGGTTTGACTAATTTTGCTAAGTCATTGCCGAAGGAACTATCGGGTGGAATGAAGCAACGGGTGGCAATTGCTCGCGCTCTTGTTTCGGAACCGAAAGTATTATTAATGGATGAACCTTTCGGTGCGTTGGATATCCACACCAAAGAGTCGATGCACGAATTTATGTTAGACCTTTGGCAGCGCACCAATATTACAATTTTCATGATTACTCATGATGTCGAAGAAGCGGTATTTTTAGCTAACCGCATCTATGCGCTGGGTTCTCGTCCCGGTACAGTCAGAAAAGAAATTAAGGTTAAATTACCCGATCGCACTCACACCGTTAAGCGCCACTCTATCTTCCACGACTACCGGGACGAGCTGATGGATCTGCTGCGGAGACACGGACAGGAAGCTCTCGCAGCAGCATGAGCGCGAATTCTGCTAATCTAGTAACTCAAGTTGCTAGTTAACGCAAGTTGCTAGTTACATTATTCAAGTTAAGATTAGGTATGTAGTTGGGGGTTTAAGCAACAAAAAAAAGAATAAAAACCCAAAAAAAAAAACAAAAAAAAAAAAAAAAAAAAAAA
>NZ_JBHFNU010000010.1:0-42816 GCF_041929145.1 Aerosakkonema sp. BLCC-F183
AACTTATTTAATCGTAGGGTGGGTTAGGCACGGGCGATAATTTCAACACTTTCAACCAATAATTAAGTTCCCGTGCCGTAACCCACCATCCCAGCTATCTGTAACATATACAAACATTTTCCACCATCAACCCGAAAGACCCGGCGCTATGAAGCACTCAATTTTGTGGCACCGTCTGACTACCTTGAGGAACAGTAACTGGCTGAACCGCAGGCGCATTATTGTTTTGGTTTGGAGAGATTAACTCAATGCCAGAACAAACCTCGGCAAATTGACCGGAAAGTCTAGCATTTCTCATAATTTGAATACATTGATTGATAGTAACTAAAGTAATATCAGTCCGAATTTTAGCTGCTTCTAAATTAGCTCTTTCCGTTTGCGCTTGGAGTGCCCGTAATTGAGCCTCACCAAGTTTTCTACAAGTGCGTGCGTTACCACCCCCCAGAGGTATGTTAATAGAAGCAACTGCGCCGATAGAAGTACTGGAAACTTCAGCATCAGAACCGCTACCATTGCCTAATCCTCCATACATCGATAACCCCAAAGTTGGACTCGGACAGGAAATACCAGGGCCAAACCCGTAGAATTGGTTGTTATTTACTTGTGTATTCTGTTGTTGGTTTACCGTAGTCCCGGCGCTGCTGGAAGTCGCTCTAGAATTGCTGCTAGTAGAGGGAAGGTTAAATGTGTCTTGAGAAAGTTCATCCGCCTTGACAGCATTTGTCCAACCCAGGCTATACAGAATAATTATAGCAGCTATAGCCCACTTTGTATTCATAGCTATAAAATCAAAAAAATTACTCTAATTCTAGGTATGATGCCCTGAGAATTAGCCACATATTTTCATCGCCATGAAAATATTATGTTCGGCGATTCTTTCCCATTTACTAGAAAGAAGCAAACACGCTCAGGTTAGTGGAAGTACCGTCAGCATTGGTAGTTGAATTTGTTTCAACCGTGCGAATATTACTACCAGTCAAATCTTGTTGCAGCAGATTAAAAGGTTTATCCGCATCGCGAATGCCAAAGTCTGTATTAACATTAATAACTGGGTTGTTTCCTAAAGGTTGCACGTTTTCCCCATCAATGTTAAATCCCCGGAGCGATCGCACGTCAACTTCATTAGAAACTGTTACCGTTTTGGAAGATTGCGTAGAAAACCCAACCGAAAAACCTACGCTTTGGGCTGCCGCTCTATTCGATATAACTGGGAAAGAGCCGACGATTATTAGCCATAATAAAAGATACTTCATTTTGCCTTTTACCTATTATTGAAACACCGTGAAAGACCTGCTTTGGGTTTCTGTAAAAGAGTCCTGTCCGGTAACTTTCACAGAAGTAGCCGCACCAGCATCAAAACGATTGATACCTAAATTAAATTGACCGCCTGGTTGGTAAATCACATAAGATGACTCTGGTGTGACGCGACCGCCAGGATCGGAAACCGATAAGTTATCTCCAGCGACAGCAAATCCCGCACCAGTGTTAGAATATTGGGTTTCGGTAATATTAGTGTTGACCGTTTGTTTGATGCAAGAAGTAGTGCGGGAAAAACCTGATGTAGGTTCGATAACTACTTGGGCGCTAACAGGTGCAGTCAAAATTACAGCAGTTACAACCGCACCCAAAACAGTTGAAAAGCCGCTCGTAAAATTGAGTTTTTTGCGCTCGAATTGTGAGCCTTTAGAAAAAATTATCATTTATCGTTCCTCCTTTGGATATTGCAGGTTTATGGTAGAAAATGTTTATCAATATTACATATTTGGGGATGGTGGTTTACGGCACGGTAACTTAACTGTTGGTGGAAAGCACTTAATTTATCGTCCGTGCCTAAGCGACCCTACTATTAGAGTTGATTTGACGAGCTAGTTTCTAGTTACTCTTCACTTAATTAAAAAGTAGAATTTTCAAACACGCTGAAACTATTGGTTTGAGTGAGGATAGCATTCGTTCCCGAACCGCCTGGGGTAACAGTTCCTTCTCCACTTCTGGAGATATTTCCCGATAATCCTTCGCTGTTACCACCGTTAGTCACGCTGACTTTCGAGTAAGCGGGTAGGCTGTTATTGCCTGTAGAGGTGAGCGATACTGGTGTCGTGTTATCGGCAGAGAAAGTGTTGAGAGAGAAGTTAAAAGGAGAGCTGTTTGTCGGGGCAGTAAATTGAGTATTTGGGTTCAAATTTGAACCTTGATTGAGGACGCCAGAAGCATCAATTCCGCTTCCGGAAATAGCAAAGCCGTTGAGTCGATTTGCTTCGGCAGTTCCGGAAGGAGCATCAACTCTTAACTGAATTTGGGTGGTGCGAGTTTGGGAGAAGTCAGCGCGGACTGGTAGTGTTGGTAGCGATAATGCTGTCACCAACAGCATTATTTTCAACCAGTTAATTTTGGCAGTAGCCATATTGATTTAGTTTTGGTTGTTGGTATCAGACTTGAATTGTGCCTGAATTGTGGCAAATTAAGAGTGGGAAAGCGAGAAATGCCGTTTCGCTTTCCCGTAACACAAGTTAGGTGTTAGGCAGGAAAGAAACCCAAGTTAGCGCAAAGGCGACTAACCTGCCTCGCCTAATTACTGACCGAATACGCTCATGCTACCGGTTTGCGACAAGACACCCACTGTACCTTGTCCGCCAGCAGTAACAGTACCCGTACCAATGCTGGAGACGGTACCTGCAAGAGTTCCGGCAGTACCGCCAACAGTGATATTTTGGATACCATAAGCAGGGCCTGCGATCGTACCTGAAGTGCTATCGAGGGTTGTCGCGCTTACGGCATCCAACACATAACTGGATGCGTTGTAGCTAAAAGTGCTGCCATCTGTGGGTGCAGCAGCGGTACCGGCAGTGATAGCACCGGTGGCATTTAGTGTTGGCAGGGTGACGGCTCCCAGATTGGAACCCGATACGCTAACGTTAGCACCTTTAGCTTCTGTTTGATTTTGGGCTGGTTGAACGATTAGCTGAAGTTGCGTGGTGTATTGGTTAGTAACTGCTGGGCCTGCATAAGCGCTCGATGTGGCGATGGAAAAGGCTCCGCCTAAGACTGCGGCTGAAGCAACTAGAAGAGCTTTGACTTTCATTGGAGTTCCTTGAATAAAAATTTAGGTTTCTAGCGGCTGCTGAATTTACGCATCAGCAAGCTTGCTATATCAATTTGTATTTGATTTAGTTTGGCAGCGTCGATACTGATTTCTTAAGGATCTGGCTTTTTTTGGCCGGGGAAAGGAGGGTAAGGTAAGGTAAGTGGCTGCTGCGCTACGTTGAACTACGTAATTAAAGTCTATGCTCTCTCAGTAGTCTCGCAATTGTCAATGGCAGCTAAACGGTTTAGGCAAACGACAGTCAATTACTACGATAGCTGAGAAAGCGCCTGGGATGCGATCGCTCTTTGCCCAAAATTTTTCAGATAGCCTGCGATCGGGCCGATTTTGAGCTTTATTTACCTATCGATCGACTCAGTGTTCTTTCCGTAGTTCGCTGGATTTTTCTCTGTTATCCACATCAGTATAAAAATCCCTTTGCTAACAATAGTAAGCGATCTGTATTAATATAAAAATAAAGTTTTTCTAAAGAGCAATGGTTAAATTGCTTTGGAGATTTTTTGGAGAGGCTCTACCTGCTGTGGTTTATAGGAAATACAGACATCATGGAATTTCAATCAGCCATCCAATTTGCAGATGCAGCCATTTTCGCACAGACTAACAGACATCTTAAAACTGTCGAATTAATGTTAATGCGTGGTGCTTGGTCAGGACAGACTTACCAAGAAATAGCGGCCACTATAGGTTATACACCTGAATATTTGCAGCACGATGTAGGGCCAAATTTATGGAAGATTCTTTCCAAAATAGCTGGTGAAAAGGTCAACAAAAATAATTTTCGAGCGGTAATTGAGCGGTGGTGTACATCGAAGCTTAATTACGCGAAAGAAGAAGCTATTGTTGCTGGATTTTTTTCTGGTTATACTCAGCCAATAAATAATCAAATTTCTCAGGGTACGCAATGCTCAAATTTGGCGATCGCAGAAATTGCAGAAATTACTACTATGGATATGGATTTTCTTCCCAGATACTCTACCCGTTCGGCGACGACATTAGAGTTACCTAGAGGTCAAGTACCTATTGATTCTAACTTTTATATCCAACGTCCTCCGATTGAACTGCATTGCTTGGAAGAAATTAGTCAGCCAGGAGGCTTGGTGAGGATAGAAGCGCCCAGACAAATGGGCAAAACTTCCTTAATGGCTAGAATTATCAATCAAGCCAAAAAGCAGGGGTATCGCACCGTGCTGTTGAACCTACAACTAGCAGAAAGAGAAATTTTTAAAGATTTGAATCGATTTTTAGAGTGGTTCTGTGCTAGCGTAGGTCAAAGTTTGCAATTACCAAATCGGATTGCCCATTATTGGGATGATTGTTTAGGTACTAGCTATAATACTACCGTTTATTTTGAAAAGTATTTACTAGCTAAGATTAATGGCCCTGTGGTGATGGCGATCGACGAAATGAATCGCATTTTTCAATATCCGGAAATTGCCTGGGACTTTTTGGGAATGCTGCGAGGCTGGTACGAAAAAGCCAGGTATGGAGAAAGTGTGTCCAATGCTTTTGAAAAGTTGCGATCGATCCTTATAAATTCTGGCGAAATTGATATATCTGCTGCTAGGAATTTGTCGGCATTTAATGCCGGATTGTTAGTAAAATTGTCAGGATTTAATTTTAATCAAATTAAAGAACTAGCAGATATACACGGATTGTATTGGGAGGATTCTCAGGTAGAAAAACTAATGAATTGGGTAGGCGGACATCCTTATCTGGTGCGCGTTGCTCTTTATCATATTGCCAGAAAAGATCTAACGCTGCCGCAATTATTGCAGACAGCCACTACACAGTTTGAAATTTATAAAGACCACTTGCAACGCCAGTGGTGGTATCTCCAGCAGGATCGGGAACTAGCGCAGGCATACAGTCAAATTGTGACTAGAGAAAGCTTGGTAAGTCTGGATTTAGAGCCTGCATTAAATTTGGAAAGTATAGGGCTGGTGAAGCTAATCAATAATCAGGCTATACCGAGCTGCGAGTTGTATCGTCAGTATTTCCGCGATCGCTTGCATAGCTAACACAACGATTATATCTATTTCGACAGATTTTTTACATTTTGTAATTTATCTAGGATAACAGAGATAGTCCATCTTATAAAGTTGCATCAATGGAAACTTACGACGTTGTAATCATTGGCGCAGGCCATAATGGTTTAGTTTGTGCGGCTTATCTGCTCAAAGCCGGATATAGCGTTCTTTTACTCGAAAAACGTCCCGTTCCTGGTGGCGCTGCTACTACCGAGGAAGCACTGCCAAAAGAAGCACCGGGTTTTAAATTTAACCTGTGTGCGATCGACCACGAATTCATCCATCTGGGGCCAGTAGTTGAAGAATTAGAACTGGAAAAATACGGTCTGGAGTATCTTTACTGCGACCCAGTGGTATTTTGTCCCCATCCAGATGGTAAATACTTCTTAGGACATAGATCCGTTGAGAAAACCTGTGCGGAAATTGCTCGCTACAATGAGCGCGACGCCAAAAAATACGCAGAATTCACAGCTTACTGGCAGCGCGTCCTTGGCGCGATGATTCCTATGTTCAACGCGCCGCCAAAGTCGATCGTCGATATTGTTGGTAACTACGACTTTAAAAAGCTAAAAGATTTATTTTCTGTGATCGGTAGCGCAGATAAAACGCTGGACTTTGTTCGTACAATGCTTACCAGCGCAGAGGATGTCATCAACGAGTGGTTTGATTCCGAGTTTCTCAAAGCACCTTTGGCAAGATTGGCATCGGAACTCGGTGCGCCTCCCTCTCAAAAAAGCATTGCCGTAGGTGCGATTATGATGGCGATGCGCCACAATCCCGGCATGGCTAGACCTAGAGGCGGTACTGGCGCTTTGGTGAAGGCGCTAGTTAATTTAGTCACAAGCTTGGGTGGAAAGATACTTACTGACCAGCACGTTGAGAAGATTTTAATTGATGACGGTAGGGCTGTGGGGGTTCGGGCTGGTGGTGGCAGGGAATACCGCGCCACTAAAGGTGTTATTTCTAACATCGATGCCAAGCGCCTGTTCTTGCAATTGGTCGATGAAAGCGATGTGAATGCTGCCGACCCAGATTTAAAGGAGCGTTTGGAACGTCGCATCGTTAACAATAACGAAACTATCCTCAAAATCGACCTGGCGATGGATGAACCGCTGCGCTTTGTGCATCACGACCACAAAGATGAATACCTGATCGGTTCTGTGTTGATTGCCGATTCTGTCAGACAGGTGGAAATTGCCCACAGCGATCCGTCTGTTGGTAAAATTCCGCTGGAAGACCCGTCAATGTATGTAGTTCAGCCGACGATGCTAGACCCGTCGATGGCTCCTCCAGGCAAGCATACGGTTTGGATCGAATATTTCGCGCCTTATCAAATTGCGGATGCGGAGGGAACGGGTTTAAATGGAACGGGCTGGACGGATGAATTGAAAAATAAAGTAGCCGATCGCGTTATCGATAAGCTTGCAGAATACGCGCCCAATGTCAAGACGGCGACGATCGCACGTCGTGTGGAAAGTCCCGCCGAACTGGGTGCGCGTCTGGGAGCGTACAAAGGTAACTACTACCATATCGACATGACGCTGGATCAGATGGTGTTTTTCCGTCCGTTACCGGAATTAGCTAATTACAAAACGCCAATTGATGGACTGTATCTCACCGGTGCGGGAACTCATCCGGGTGGCTCAATTTCCGGGATGCCGGGACGCAATTGCGCTCGCATCTTCCTGCACGCACAGCAGCCTCTAGCCCAAACTCTCAAAGATGCGGGCAATTCTCTCAAGTCTACTGTCGCGTCAGTGTTCCGCATCTCTTAATCCCTCTTTGAAAGAAAAGTCATCCTTGCTAAGGATGGCGAGGATGACTTACATTTGCTCCACTGAGGTTAAAGAGATCGAATTTTAAAAATGACAGATAAAGTTTTAATTGTGGGAGGAAGCGGGCGAATTGGCAGCAGCGTTGCTGCGGATTTAGTTGCCCACACAAAGGCAGAAATTACTATTACGGGGAGAGATTCGGCGGCTGGGTCAGCGGTGGCCCAGGAGTTGGGGTCGCAAGTAAAATTTTTGACTTTGGATTTGGCGGAAAAAGAGAAATTGCGGAATGCGATCGCATCTTCCGATATTGTCATCCACTGTGCTGGGCCATTTCACTATCGCGATGCGATCGTTCTCAAAACCTGCATCGAAGAAGGCGTTAATTATTTGGATGTCAGCGATCATCGCTCTTTTACAATCAAAGCGCTCAATTATAAATCTGCCGCCGAACAAGCTGGCGTAACCGCAATTGTCAATACGGGTATTTTTCCCGGCATTTCTAATAGCATGGTGCGACAGGGTGTAGAACAATTGGATGAGGCAGACAAGATTCACCTCAGTTATGTAGTATCGGGTTCTGGCGGTGCGGGAATCACGGTGATGCGAACGACGTTTTTGGGTTTGCAAAATCCCTTTGAAGCTTGGATAAATGGCAAGTGGGAGACACTGAAACCTTATAGCGATCGCGAAGCAGTTGTATTCCCGCCTCCCTACGATCGCACGGGCGTTTACTGGTACGATATGCCAGAAACTTTCACTTTGCCGGATACTTTCCCCGTCAAAACTGTGATTACAAAATTCGGTTCTGTTCCCGATTTTTACAATTACCTAACTTGGTGGGTTGCTAAGTTCTGGCCGCCCAAAGTGCTAAAAAATACCGCGACGATCGAGTTTTTATCTACTGTCAGTCACAAAATGACTAATTTTACCGATCGCTTCAGCGGTATTGGCGTAGCAATTCGTGCGGAAGTCACAGGAAAAAAAGATGGGAAAACAGCTATTTTTTGTTCGACTTTAGTACATGAAAATACCGCAATTTCAGCAGGCTACGGCACCGGCAGCATTGCCGAATTATTGCTGAACGGCAAGCTGAAAAAACCCGGTGTTTGGGCGGTGGAACAAGCATTGCCAACCGATTTGTTTGAACAAACAATGGCAAGCCGTGGTGTAACTATTCAGGGAGAGTGGCTAAATTAGTATCTCATCGTAGGGTGGGTTAGGTACGGGCGATAACTTTACTTTAAGCATTCGGACACAAAAATTGTTGCCGATCGCGATCGATTGTCGCCCGAATGCTTCGCCCCTACACAATATATATCTTGTTCTTTTTGTCAATTTATTCTACTGGACTGGCGTTCTAGCGATCGACCTCCCGGAGTGTGACAGAAGAGGAGTAAGTGCGATGCTTGTTTACTCTTGAGAAAGGAGGAAAAAAGAAATCGCACCAACTACATCTGTAAGCGAAACATAATCGAAGCTTTTTTGCCAAACACCTCGCTAAGTGCAGCCAAAAATTCAGCTTCCTTCAAGTGCAGGCGTTGGGTTTTGAGTTCGGGAACGTTCCGCAGTTCGATCGAGATATTGCAATAGGTATCGCTATCCTCAACGGAAAATAAGCCAGCATTCTCCCTCAAAAATTCTGCCGTAGAACTGTGACAGCGGGAAAGAAAGAGTTTCCACTGGCGGGCATATTTCTTGCGAATATCGGGGTTGCCTACAGCAGGTAATGCTTTAGTTTTCTGTTGGAGGGCAACTATTTTTTGCGCTGGCTGAGGTGGCTGAGGTGGCTGAGAAGTTAACTTCTGTTGTTCTAAAGATTTTCGCTTAGACATAGCTTCTAAAGCCGCCAGACGGTTTTGGTGTTTAAGTTTACCTTCCAAGTACAATTCCCAAGCAATCTTAGTAGGAATAGTATGAGTCGGTTCCACCAATTTTACTATTCTCCGCCAATCGCCCAAACTAAAATCATCGATAATTTTGATAAACTGCCGGAAAATAGCTTTATAAATTTTATCGGGCGTACTGATTGAAGGTTGAGTCTTCACAAAATGATAAACTTGTTTAATAATTGATGGTGTAGAATTTAAATTGAGTTCTACTAACTCGGTTTGCCTACCTACAGTGAGCCTCACTCTGACTCGCTGATGATTTTTGCCTTCTCTTTCTTTAGTAGAAAAGGGCACATCACTACCGCAGCCCGGACAAGTAGCCCGATAGTGTCTGATGATATATCCATCTTTATCTATTTCGGCCTCTATAACTTTTAGTTCCTCGGTGAGCGGTCTAAATATATGAGAGCAGAATTCGCATTTTTTTAAACCGATATGATTGGTTGGGGGCGGCGTAGCTTGCAGAGTCCATTCAAAGTTATCATCCGGCAAACCGTGTTTGTTCCAGTTATCGGTAACATCAATAATAATCGCGGTTGATTTATTTTCGCTAATTCTCAATCCCCGTCCCACCATTTGCAACCAAAGAGTTAAACTTTCCGTCGGTCTTAAGCAATAGATACATTCGATGTTTTCACAGTCGTATCCTTCGGTTAATATCTCATAATTAGTGATGATTTTAGTAGAACCTTTTTCAAAGCGTTTCAAAATCTCAAAACGGGTTTTGATGGGGGTGTCTCCATCTAAATGTTCGGCTTGAATGTGAGATGCTCTCAATGCTTTGGCAATATCTTTGCTGTGTTGGACGGATGCGGCATAAATTATGGTACGCTTATTAGCAGCATATTTGAGGTAGTTTTGGACAATTTCATCAACTCCTACTTGGGTAGTTACGGCTAAGGCTAAATCTCTGGAGTTAAAATCTCTTTCATTTTTGGCTACTCCGTAGGTAGAAATCGTTTTATCTGTAGCAAACAAACGAAATTTACTCAGATAACCTGCGGCGATTAATTTTTCGGTGGAAACTCCCAGGATCAGTCGATCGAATAAGTTTTCAAATCCCTGTCCGTCAATGCGTTTGGGGGTGGCGGTGACTCCTAAAATCAGGGATTCTTTGTAATGTTCGATTAACTGACGGTATGATGAGGCGGTGACGTGATGGGCTTCGTCAAAAACGACCAGTCCGATATTGGTTGGTAATTCTTTGCGTCTAATTAAAGTTTGGATCGAGGCGACTTGAATTTGACAACTGGGGTCAGCTTTCATGCCAGCTTTAATGATACCTACGGGAACGCCGACCGCTTTTTCTAATTTAGAAGCGGCTTGGTTAATCAATTCGATTCTATGGGCAATTACTAGCACATTTTGAGATTTTTTGAAAAATTCCCGACAGATATAAGCAAAACAAATCGTTTTGCCCGCGCCACAGGGTAATTGCGCTAAAACATATCGAGAACCTTGCGACCAAGCATCGAATATATCTTGAATCCATTCAATTTGATATTCTCTTAGTTTGGTTGTCAGTGGGGTAGTGAGCATGAGGTTGTAAATACAAAATACAGTGCGATCGATCGCTTTTAACAAGATAATTTAATTTGGCCCTGATTTGCACCTGCTGGTCGGCAAAACAAAAAATTCCACTCCTTCACCGCCTGAAGGAAGCACCGCAATAAGGACAAAAGCGAAGCTTCAGAGACTCGATCGGCTGAGAGCAGTGAGGACAGCGCTACCCGCAGCGCTGTCCCACAAGCAAAAGTCCAGCACCACGAAATCATCCGCTACGAAGACCCGCATACACTCGAAGTTGCTGCCGAGTAAGGCTTTGGGCAAAAACTAATGCAAATATCTAAAAAGCCCTACATTTCATACTTGATGCGTAAGTTTTAAAATAATTGAACAATGGGCGCAACTTCTTGACGGCGAATAAATTCGCAGGTGTCGGCTTTCATCCCCGCAATCTTCTTGATGGGGCTTCCATCCTCCCGTTTTTCTCTGTGATAGGTTCAAAAAAACAGCTGATGGTGTTCTATTATGGTTCGTTCTGTTCGGGTAGCTGACCATTGTATCGAAAAAGTCAAATCGGCTCTGGCTCGCAATGGCTTTCCCACCCAAGGACACCTCGCTAGCGAGCTAGAGATAGGTCTGTCTACGATCAACAAGTTTTTCAACGGTAAACCCGTCTATTTTTCCAAATGCGAAGATATTTGCGATCGTTTGGGCTTGCAATGGCAAGAAATCATCGATATAGGTAATGCTGACGTTACTGTTGCTGCACCCAGCATCGCAGAAGCCGAGACTGCACAACACTCTGAGACGATCGCCAAGCGATCGGCTCCGATCGGGTTTTATTCCTGGGATGACTCCTGGGTAGGACGGGAAAAACTTATCTTGGAATTAAGTGCTAAGTTGCGTTCCGAATGCCGTTTGTTATTGATTTTGGGTTTGACAGGCATTGGCAAAACGGCTTTGGCAGAAAGATTGGCGATCGAATTGCAAGATTGGTTTTCTCAAGATTGGAAGAATAACTGTAAAAGAGCTAATTTTGATTATCAGGAAAAAGTTACCGATTTTACTTCGGTGGCTCTCCAATGGTTGGAAGAATGGGGGCAACCTATGGCTGCTGAAGATAAAAAACCAGAAATATTACTGCCAAAATTAGTCAAATATCTGCGAGAGAATCAAATATTACTGATAATTGACTCTTTAGAAATACTACTAACGGTAAATGAAGAGCTTGGAACGGGTGAATTTATCGATCCGTATTGGGAAAAATTCTTTCTGTCGCTATTATCAGCGGAATCATGCCAAAGCCGGGTAATTGTTACCTCGCAGGATTTACCAGTAAAATTGCTTTCTTATCGCTATAAAAACTTTTGGTATCGACAAGTTTTATATGGATTAGAAGAAGCGGAACAATTGGCATTGTTTGAGGTATCGGGATTCGATCTGAGTTCAAATAGTGTCGATCGCTCTTGTTTGTTACGCATGGGAAAAGCTTACAAAGGTCATCCTTTGGCTTTGCGAGTGATTATCGGCGAAATAGGCAGCGAACCTTATTATGGAAACGTACAGGCATATTGGAATGATGTTGGTAGCAAAATAGAAGAAGTGGAAATAGCACTATTGGAAGCAGAGCAAGGAAAAATTGAAGGGGAGGAAGATGATTGGCAGTTACATCGATTGACTGCTGAATTACGAATACAGGTAAACGAACGATTAGAAGCGACTTTTCAGCGATTGGCTAGAGATATAAAAGATGCTTACTTATTAATTTGTGCCGCTTCTGTTTATCGCGCACCCGTGCAACAAGAAGGATGGCTGATGCAGTTGGCTGCTTTTGCCAAACGTTTATCAGGAAAGGCTTGTAGTCTGGAACGCCAAGAAATCGCCTTAGAACAATTATGCGATCGCTTTTTGGTGGAAGAATCAGTTAATCACAATAATAAGCGCGTTCTGGGACAACATAACTTAGTTCGCAGTGTAGCGCTAGCTCACCATAAAAAATTGTTGCAGCGTTTGAAGGATGGCACTTTTTAGCGGTACTTACTCAAACGCTGTCGCCGTCATATCTCAACTCATACACGAACTCATAAACGAGCAATACTAACTCACATACGAACTCATATAGTCCCCTGTAAAACTATAAAAGTTAGAAGGAAAAAGTAAAAAAGCAAAAGAAATATTTAATTAATCTTTCTTTTGACTTTTAACTTTTTACTTATTCAGCGGGGTATTTAATGGAATTTACCCAAGAACAGTTGATAGCTGCTTGGCTGCAAGTCCGTTTGGGAAGTCGCAGTGCAGGCGTGGATGGGATTACGGTTGATTTGTTTGCTGGTATTGCTAACGAACAGTTGAAGTATATCCAGCACCAATTACAAACGGAATCTTATACTGCTAGTCCCGCCAAAGGATTTTATTTACCCAAACGTAGTGGAGGTAAGCGATTAATTGGGATTCCCACAGTGCGCGATCGCATTGTTTCTCGCGTGCTGTTGGAGGAGATTTATCAACCGTTGGAAGATAAATTTCTTGATTGTTCTTATGCTTATCGTCCAAATCGGGGAATCCAAATTGCTGTCAAGCATTTTTACTCGTACTACGTTCAATATCCTTGGGTTGTCAAAGCTGATATCGCGCAGTTTTTTGACAATCTTTGTTGGGCGTTGTTGTTGACCGATTTGGAACAATTGCAGCTAGAACCTATTTTAGTACAATTAGTTTCCCAACAACTTAAATCTGGGATTGTCATTGCTGGAAAGCGGTTATTTCCAGGGAAAGGCGTGTTGCAAGGAGGTGTACTTTCCGGTGCGTTAGCCAATTTATATCTGACTGATTTCGATCGGCGCTGTCTTCAGGAAGGTATTAATTTAGTCCGCTATGGCGATGATTTTGCTATTGCTTGTTCTAGCTTTCTGGAAGCTACGCGCACTCTCGAAAAAATTACAGTTTGGTTGGCAGAAATTTACCTGTATCTTCAACCGGAAAAAACTCATATTTTCTCACCAGATGACGAGTTTACTTTTCTCGGTTATCAATTTGCCAAAGGGGAAGTTTACGCGCCACCTCCACCTGTCATCAAAGCGGGAGAATGGGTAATCAACGATTCGGGAATGCCTTACTTTCGACGCAAATCCCGACGACCCGCGAAAGGTTTTTCTCAACGTCCGAAGGCTTCCAGCATTGTCAAGCCCGTCACTTTACCTACAGCTACTAGCGAACATTACTTCACGAAATTTATGACTACATTATACGTGACTGACCAAGGTGCTTATTTGAGCGTTCGCAATCAACAGTTTCAGGTATATTACCACCAGGAACTCCGCATTAAAGTTCCGGTGAATCGAGTCAGCCATATTGTTTTGTTTGGCTGTTGCAATTTATCGCACGGTGCTGTTAGTTTGGCACTGCGACGACGAATTCCCATTATGTACTTATCCCAAAAAGGACGTTATTTCGGACGGTTGGAAACTGAGGGAACTGCTAAAGTTGAATATTTGATTCAGCAAGTGAAATGTTCTCTCGATCCGCAATTTACTCGCTTGCAAGCAGAAGCGATCGTCCGAGCAAAATTACACAATTCTCGGATTCTGTTGATGCGATTAAATCGGCGTCGCAACTCGAAGGATAAGGATGAATCGCTGGCGATGCGAGCAGTTGATGCGATCGAGACTTTAATGGATAATTTACCAACGGCTGACAATATGGATGCTCTGCGAGGTTACGAAGGTAAGGGAGCAACCCTTTATTTTCAAGCGTTGGGTTCTTTGTTTACCGGAGTTTTTACTTTTGACAAGCGTACTAAGCGTCCGCCAACCGATCCGATTAACAGTTTGCTCAGTTTGGGTTATACGCTATTAAGTCAGAATGTCTACTCTTTTATTCAAGCAGTCGGATTGCATCCCCATTTCGGTAACTTGCACGTCCCTCGCGATAATCACCCGGCGTTGGTATCCGATTTGATGGAGGAATTTCGCGCTCAATTAGTTGATTCTTTGGTGGCTTATTTAATCAATTCTAAGATTTTTGTCCCGGAAGATTTTACGCCGCCGGATGAGTGGGGTGGTGTATATTTGCACCCTTATGCTTTGAAGAAATTTTTGAAGCACTGGGAGGAGAAGTTACAAGCGGAAACTACCCACCCGCACACGGGTTACAAAGTGCCATACCGCCGCTGTTTGGAATTGCAGGTACGGGAGTATATTGCTTGTTTGATGAGAGAGGTGGATGTATATCGACCGATGACGTGGGATAAGTAGCAAGTTGGCATTTAGGTGCTGTTTAAGTCTAATTTGGCCTAAATAGCTACTTTAAAGCCGTTGGTTTCATCACCAACGGCTTTTCTATGACGGCTGAAAATCAGATTTTCGCGGGGGTAGGGTAAGGGCTGAAACCCGCATTCTCTCGTTGACCCCCGCGAAACGCTCTCTGGGTATGGGTTGTGATGGTGCGATCGCGCGGCTTATTGAGAGTAGTTAGCAACTATTTTGGGTTGATTTTGACCCCCGCGAAAAATGGCTGTAGAATTGTCTCAGGGCAAGGCTTTTAGAGGCTAGCCTTTAAGCTTCTTCGGAAGTTGAATTAATGGAAACGATTTAGTAGGCACAGGCACATTTTGCAGAGACGCAAAACTTTAAGCTTCTTCGGAAGTTGAATTAATGGAAACCCACTGCTTGATTTTTTGACAAAGGCATAATCCCACCTTTAAGCTTCTTCGGAAGTTGAATTAATGGAAACTTCCCGTAGGTCGCCCAAGAAAAGTTGACACTGCATACTTTAAGCTTCTTCGGAAGTTGAATTAATGGAAACTATTTTTCCGGCAATGGCTTGGTTGACACTTAACGGCTTTAAGCTTCTTCGGAAGTTGAATTAATGGAAACCAATTTTTAGGCACATCGTTTGCGAAGTTCATTAAACTGCTTTAAGCTTCTTCGGAAGTTGAATTAATGGAAACCTTTCCCGATTGTTGACTATGTCGTTGTAGTCAACTTCCAGAACTTTAAGCTTCTTCGGAAGTTGAATTAATGGAAACTTCAGCGTAGTCGTTGCCTTCGCCGCCGTAGATTTGATCTTTAAGCTTCTTCGGAAGTTGAATTAATGGAAACTTCCGAATTAGTTCCTTCAACTCTTTCTCGAACTCAGTATCCTTTAAGCTTCTTCGGAAGTTGAATTAATGGAAACAAAGTTAGCCGACGCGAGTAACCAAAGTTACGCGAACATCAGCTTTAAGCTTCTTCGGAAGTTGAATTAATGGAAACGTTGGATGGCACCCACAAAAAAGAATCAGAAAAACCACTACTTTAAGCTTCTTCGGAAGTTGAATTAATGGAAACTCTCCAATTTGAATTCCGGCGGCGAGGCCGGAAATGAAGCAACTTTAAGCTTCTTCGGAAGTTGAATTAATGGAAACTAGTTGCCCCAAGGGTTGCATCGGCACCTGATTTGTCTTTAAGCTTCTTCGGAAGTTGAATTAATGGAAACGTTGAGCCGAACCCAACCCCTGCGAAAATTAGTCCGAGTACTTTAAGCTTCTTCGGAAGTTGAATTAATGGAAACGTGCGGGGTTCTCCCGCACTATTCAGGTTTGTGCAAACTTTAAGCTTCTTCGGAAGTTGAATTAATGGAAACTGATCAAATACTTCAAAAGTGGAATTACAATACTGCTTTAAGCTTCTTCGGAAGTTGAATTAATGGAAACAATTCTACAGACCATGTGGAGGCTTGAGTTGCCCCCAAGGCTTTAAGCTTCTTCGGAAGTTGAATTAATGGAAACTGTACCATGTCCCGCCAGGGGACTTATAATCAAATTTGTGACTCTTTAAGCTTCTTCGGAAGTTGAATTAATGGAAACGTCACGTTCATCTGAACGGACTGATCCATAATTGCTGAAGCTTTAAGCTTCTTCGGAAGTTGAATTAATGGAAACCCAGTATCTTGCACAGTTGGCCGTATCGGTAACGGCCAAATTCTTTAAGCTTCTTCGGAAGTTGAATTAATGGAAACTTGATAGCCGGAATGTAAAAAACATTGCACCCAACCTTTAAGCTTCTTCGGAAGTTGAATTAATGGAAACCACGGACCCGGAAAGCGGTCCAGATGTCCAGCTATAGCTTTAAGCTTCTTCGGAAGTTGAATTAATGGAAACTGTTGGGCGATTATGATATTCATTTTGTTTGCTATCAAACGCTTTAAGCTTCTTCGGAAGTTGAATTAATGGAAACCGTCGATTGTGCGTGCTAGACCTTTTTTATAGTCACACTTTAAGCTTCTTCGGAAGTTGAATTAATGGAAACAACATGAAAAAACATGTTCCTGAAATCCCTAACATTGCTTTAAGCTTCTTCGGAAGTTGAATTAATGGAAACCAAAAGTTGCTGAGTAGGAGTCAGCTGCCGCTGGGGGCTTTAAGCTTCTTCGGAAGTTGAATTAATGGAAACGATATGCCACTTTTTCGTGGCATTGGACCATTAAAACTTTAAGCTTCTTCGGAAGTTGAATTAATGGAAACTTGAAAACACCTTGCTCATCTTCTCCGACTCCGCTCATTCTTTAAGCTTCTTCGGAAGTTGAATTAATGGAAACTTTTTAACACGAGATCCGTTGCGTATGGCATGAAATATAAATTCTTTAAGCTTCTTCGGAAGTTGAATTAATGGAAACAAAACTTTTCAAAAATGTTTGCGAAATCAGCAAGTTCAACTTTAAGCTTCTTCGGAAGTTGAATTAATGGAAACTTTCCAAACTGGAAAAAAATACATCGTCATGGGAATAACTTTAAGCTTCTTCGGAAGATGAATTAATGGAAACAATTAATGGCTTGGCCGACATAGTACACAAATCCGCAGTCTTTAAGCTTCTTCGGAAGTTGAATTAATGGAAACTTTACCCATAAAATCCTCCAAAAAGTTCCCACAAAATCCCAATTCTTTAAGCTTCTTCGGAAGTTGAATTAATGGAAACGTCTGAATACCAGATGCACACACAGCCAGTGAGACCGCTGCTTTAAGCTTCTTCGGAAGTTGAATTAATGGAAACAAACTCCAAATGTCATCAAGGGTGTTTGATCCAAAACTACTTTAAGCTTCTTCGGAAGTTGAATTAATGGAAACTTTTCCTTCGTGACTTTCGCGTGTCACGGGGAGAAAAATAACTTTAAGCTTCTTCGGAAGTTGAATTAATGGAAACTAGAAAGCAGGAAAATATTACAACTGTCTCTGGGTTCTTTAAGCTTCTTCGGAAGTTGAATTAATGGAAACCAGCGGGTCTCGTATTCTCCGTTGGATTTCATCAATACTTTAAGCTTCTTCGGAAGTTGAATTAATGGAAACTTGAGCTTGTTCCCAAGCCCAACTTTCCAACACCCGCTTTAAGCTTCTTCGGAAGTTGAATTAATGGAAACCAAACTTATCTTTATACACGGAAACAGAGTTTCCGGAAGACTTTAAGCTTCTTCGGAAGTTGAATTAATGGAAACTAATCAGTCCTGCACTCGCTAATATGGCAAACAAAATTGCCAATACTTTAAGCTTCTTCGGAAGTTGAATTAATGGAAACACAAACTGACGACTGCAAGAGCCGCCAAAAAGAGCAAAACTCTTTAAACTTCTTCGGAAGTTGAATTAATGGGAAGACGATCGCTCCACTGACAAATTGCACTTATCTTGCATCTTTAAGCTTTCTCGGAAGCAGGATATGTGCTGATTGTCAGTGGATTTTTCGTTGTCGCAATTGCTATCAACTGAGTTTAGGTTATTATATAAAAATGAAGTCTACAAATTGCATAGATGATGCGCTCTTTAATTCACTCGACTTTTCACCTGAAGGGATAAATAATAATGACTGACACGCAAACACTAGGTCAATTACTGTTTGGCAAGCTGAAAATCGACCTTGATGAAGTGCCGATCGATCGCCTTTCTGAGTATATAGCAGTGGAGTATTATCTTACCAATGAAGACGACCCGCCGCCAGAAGCAACTAATATAGAAAAGGTAAATCGTTATTTGCAAGCATTTCATCATCTTAGCGAAGCAGAAGATTGGTCAAGAGCGATCGAAGTTATTTCTATTTGTTTTGATGCACGTACTGAGGAAGAATTATACAAGCAGTTGCATATTTGGGGTTATTACCATCAATCGATCGAGTTGTTCGATCGCATCGCAGGTAAACTAAGTCCTAGCATGGATGCCATTTTATTAAATGGATTGGGTAATGCTTACCACTATCTTGGCAATCAGACGAAAGCGATCGAGTATTTCCAGCAAAGTTTAGCCATCACTCGCGAAAGCGGTAATCGTCAAGGTGAAGGCGCAATGTTGGGAAGTTTGGGACTTGCTTATATTTATCTCGGAGAATACGAACAAGCAATTTATTATCACGAACAAAGTTTAGAACTGGCGATTGAAACTGAAGATTTTAAAGGAGTAGTTAATACTCTGGGACATTTGGGAGTAGCTTATTACGATATAGGAGAGTACCAACAAGCAATTGAATACCAACGGCAAAGCTTGTCAATTGCCCAAAAACTCGATTATCTTCAGGGAGAAGCAGCCGCTTTAGGTAATTTGGGAATTGTTCATTTAGCTTTAGGAGATTACCAGCAAACAATTGATTACTTAGACCGACAATTAAAAATAGCAGAAATAATTGACGATCGCCGCGCCCAAGAAGATGCAATAGGTAATTTAGGTATTGCTTACGATTGCTTAGGCGATTATCCTACCGCTATCGAATATCAGCAAAAGCGCTTAGTTATAGCTAGAGAGACTGGCAATCGACGTGGTGAAGAGATGGCATTAGGAAACTTAGGATTGATTTATCAATCACTTGGGGATTATACCAAATCCCTAGAATACCAACAGCAGAGTTTAGCAATTGCTAGGGATATTAAAAATCGGCGAGGTGAAGAAACAGCGTTAGGAAATCTCGGTACTGTTTACTATTATTTAGGAGACTATACCCTAGCAATTGATTACTTACAACAAAGTGTAGATATTGCAAGAGACATTGGCAATCGATCGGGAGAAGCAAGCGCGTTAGGAAATTTAGGACTTGCTTACGATGCTTTGGGAGATTATCAAAAAGCAATTGAGTACCAGCAACAGCGCTTAGTAATTGTACGGGAAATAGGCGATCGCTCTGGGGAAGGCGAAGCGCTGGGAAATTTGGGAATGATTTATTTTTCCTTAGAAGATTACGAAAAAGCAATTGAATATGTAGAGCAAGATTTAGCGATCGCGCAGTCAATAGGTAACCGATTGAGTGAAGGTAATTCGCTCGGTAATTTAGGTGGTATTTATTGTGCTATGGGCGATTACAAAAAGGCGCTCGACTATCTCCAGCAACATTTAGCGATCGCTCAAGAAATCGGACACCAGCAAGGTGAAGGAAATACGTTAGGAAATTTGGGAATAGCTTTCACTAAATTAGAACAGTATCCTTTAGCGATCGAACATTTTGAGAAATCGTTGCAAATTTTTAAGGCGATCGGTAATGTACCGGGCGAAGCTACTACCCTGCAAAATTTAGCAAAAGTTTATCACGAAATCGGTGAAGATACGTTAGCTGCTGAATATTGCGATCGAGCTTTAGCGATCGCACTCAAGTTAGGCATTCCCTTAGCGCAAGAATGCCAGGATTTTCGAGAAAAGTTGCTCAAAGACAGATTGCAGTAGTTCTAAGCCGCTGTCTTTTGGTACAACTCATACACGAACTCATACACGAACTCATATACAACTTTTTTCTACTCACGCACGAACTTACATATTCGCTTTGGAAGATAGGGACGTACAGCAAGAAAGCCAAAAGCAACCTTGCTAAATCAACCTAATTCCAATTGAAGATATGACAGCAATCTATCTCACAGACATCAAAGCCAAAGTAAAAGTGAAATCGCCTTACTTGTTGGTTTTGCATAACCAACAAACTTGCCAAAAAATTAACATCACTCAAGTTAGCCAAATTGTTCTTTGGAGTCGCTGTTATCTTGACCGCGAAGTCGCATCGTTAGTATCGTTTCGTGGCATACCGATTATGTTTGTGGGAAATCAAGGAGAAAACATAGGCAGCTTAGAACACTCTTTGAAAAAGCATCCCAAATGTCTGAAGTACCAAAAGCAGCGATCCTTAGATGCAGAATTTACCCTGGCAATTGCGGAAAGCATTGTGCGGGCTAAACTGCACAATTGCTACATCGTATTGCAACGACTGCACAAAAATCAGCCCACTCCAGTGATGCAAACTGCCTTGGATGTGCTGGTAATGCTGATTGATGATTTGGCAATGGCAAATTCAGTGCGGGAATTGCGCGAGTATGCGGTAATGGCTGCGAGTTTCTATTATCCTGCTTTAGCCTCACTATTACCGCGTCGGTTTCATTTTCAGCGTCGTAAAAAGCAACCGCCTACTGATGGAATTAACTGTCTGCTCAATTTAGGTTATAACCTGTTGCATCAGATAGTTGAGATGTTTTTACAGGAATTGGGGCTGCATCCTAACTGGGGCAATCTTTATGCTAATAGCCAGCATCAATCTCCCCTCGCCTGCGATTTGATGGCAGAATTTCGCGCCCCATTGGTAGATGAATTGGTGGCACAGTTGGCTATGTCTGAAATCATTCAGCCGAATGATTTTCTGCCGCTCTCCCAAGGCGGAGTGTCTTTACATCCAGCACTGCTGAAAACGTTTTTTCAGTATTGGGAAGAAAAATTACAACTTGAAATTATTCATCCCTATGCTGGAACGGTAAGTTATCGCCAGTGCGTGCAGTTGCAAGTGAAGGAATATGTCGCTTTCTTGTTAGGCGATACTAACAGTTACCGTCCGATGGTGTTGCAAGTAAATTCTGCTCCGTTGCATATTGGGTTAACTCGCAAGCAGGAAGTGAAACAACTGACTTTAGTTAAGGCGTAAGAAGCAAGCTGAAGAGAGAGGACAAATAAAATATTGTCCTTTCTCTACTGACTGTACCGAGATTATTGAGGATGAACAAATCTTCATGTTTTACTTGGTCTGCTACGACATCGTAAATAATAGTCGTCGCCAGAAAGTTTCTAAATTACTAGAAACTTACGGTTGGCGAGTGCAAAAGTCAGTATTTGAGTGCGTTTTGGAGGATAAACAGCAAGAAATGTTGCAAAATCGATTAACTAAAATGCTGAATAAACGGGAAGACCAAATTCGATTTTATCCTTTATCCGCGCACTGTCGTACTAAGGTAGTGGTGCTGGGTATACAGGCAGAATTTGCGGTCGATGATGCAGCGTTTATTGTTTAAACCAAAAGTTAAAAGCTAAAGAGTCAGGTTTTTACTTTTAGCTTTTGGAATTTTATGAACTTTGAGATTAAGTTTAGTCCCAAAGCGATCGAACAACTTGAAAACCTGCCGCTGAAAGTTCAAAAACAATACCGCAAAGCTTTTCAGTTAATTGCTACTGAAGGGCCAACATACAGAAGTTTACGAACCCATCGATACCGTCAAAAAAAAGGAGAAATTTGGGGTTCGGCTGCTTCGATGGCTTTGCGATTCTATTGGGAATATGCGGGGAAGCAAACAATTGTGGTGATAGGAATCGATTCTCATTAGTTAGCGATCGGCGGTTAACAGTCAGCAGCCAGTAGTTAATAATTAGTAATTTTTGATAATTGACTGCTGGCTTTTTTACTTTTTACTTTTTACTTATGAAACAGCCTCGAACTTTGCAAGAACGGGAGTTAGCGCTGATTCAATTATATAGCCAGTGTCAGTTGGGAATGACACCCCAACAATTTTATAGGAAGTGGGGGGTAACTTACGAGCAAATGGCGATAATTTGCTCTCGTTCCGATTCTACTGTGCGGGGATGGTTCAAGCGAGGACGCTTACGCCGATATCCTACCCAAGCAGATTTACGAAATCTAGCACTCATGGATTTTTTACTGGAGCATTTTGAAGAAATCCCCGCATCTTTGTGGCATATTCTTTGTCCGCCGTCAACTTAGGACGGAAGTGATAGGAAGTGTCAAGGTCAGCTTGACCTGTTTTGGTTAGGTTTCTTGAATTAATCTATTAATTGAAAGCTTCTTCGTAAGCTGAATTAATGGAAACATCCAGATTACGTAGATAATATCTGCCGAATTTATCTGCTGAATACAGAGTTGTTTCTGTGTTCCAGGTGCAAGTAATGGCGAAAAGCTAAATACTTGCGATCGGCACAAAGGGGTTCAGCCGTTGGTTTCATCACCAACGGTTTTTGTATGGCTGCTGAGGTCGAAAGTCACATTTTCGCGGGGGTAGGGTAAGGGCTGAAACCCGCATTCTCTCGTAGACCCCCGCGAAACGCGCTCTGGGTATGGGTTGTGATGGTGCGATCGAGCGGTTTATTGACAATTAGTAGCAAGTATCAATGGCTAAATTTGACCCCCAAGAAAAAGTGCTGTAGAATTGGCTCAGGGCAAGGCTTTTAGAGGCGACGCTTTAAGCTTCTTCGGAAGTTGAATTAATGGAAACGACTGGGTACTCTGATAGGTACCCACCCCGCTCCCGTTCTTTAAGCTTCTTCGGAAGTTGAATTAATGGAAACGATTGGGGTATTTCTACCCCGAAAAGCAGGCTGGCTGAAGCTTTAAGCTTCTTCGGAAGTTGAATTAATGGAAACCTTTCCAGCTTTTTCCGAATTAGTTCCTTCAACTCTTTCTCCTTTAAGCTTCTTCGGAAGTTGAATTAATGGAAACCAGATGCACCCACTATCGCTGGTGCAAGGAGTTTTTTCTTTAAGCTTCTTCGGAAGTTGAATTAATGGAAACCTAACAACCTGCCCTGTCGCTGGCTTTTTAACCGGCCTTTAAGCTTCTTCGGAAGTTGAATTAATGGAAACCCATAGGAACTCCGTTCACAATCACCGCGTTAGTTCCTGACTTTAAGCTTCTTCGGAAGTTGAATTAATGGAAACGTTTTACTAACTTCCCCGATATTTATGTTTCTCGACACCAACTCTTTAAGCTTCTTCGGAAGTTGAATTAATGGAAACGTACAATGTTTTGCTTATTCCCAATTAAACGCCACAAAACTTTAAGCTTCTTCGGAAGTTGAATTAATGGAAACGTGCCGGCAAGAAACTGCTGCACTTCGGGTGCAGCCAGCTTTAAGCTTCTTCGGAAGTTGAATTAATGGAAACCCTCACTGGTATTGTACTTCCAGTCTAATCCTCCTACTTTAAGCTTCTTCGGAAGTTGAATTAATGGAAACCATACACCGGACAAGCCGGTGATCCATTTTCTCTCCCACTTTAAGCTTCTTCGGAAGTTGAATTAATGGAAACTATCCACCGGCCGCATCGAGAATTCTTGCCCACCCGCGCTTTAAGCTTCTTCGGAAGTTGAATTAATGGAAACAGAAGTAGTTTTGTTTCCAGCACAAAAATTGCTGGATTCAAGCTTTAAGCTTCTTCGGAAGTTGAATTAATGGAAACAAAAACTTTTTAAGTTTTTTATCAAATTCCCGCTGTGCTTTAAGCTTCTTCGGAAGTTGAATTAATGGAAACCAAAAGATTCTGTCTTCGTCCGGATCAGCCGGAGCAGAATCTTTAAGCTTCTTCGGAAGTTGAATTAATGGAAACCCGTTGATAACTAGCACCTTCCACATCCGCATAAGCACAGGCTTTAAGCTTCTTCGGAAGTTGAATTAATGGAAACTTAACCGCTTTTTCCAGCATCTTGTCACCCATCTTTACTTTAAGCTTCTTCGGAAGTTGAATTAATGGAAACTGTTCTTTTTCCACACTCATAGTTTGAATACTCCGGCTTTAAGCTTCTTCGGAAGTTGAATTAATGGAAACCCGGATTTGGCTTGGGTCGGCGGCGCATCGACCGCAACGACTTTAAGCTTCTTCGGAAGTTGAATTAATGGAAACTAGCTAGAAGCTAGGTAAAAAAACTCACAAACTACCAGGCTTTAAGCTTCTTCGGAAGTTGAATTAATGGAAACACTTGTACCAAATACGCCCATACCAAAAATGTGCAAACTTTAAGCTTCTTCGGAAGTTGAATTAATGGAAACCCTGGTTTGGTGCGGGTGCAGGGGGCGGGGGAGTCATACTTTAAGCTTCTTCGGAAGTTGAATTAATGGAAACGAGCCACTGGTTTTATTCCGGTCGCTTTCCCCACAACAGCTTGCCATAGTTTAGCTGCTCGAAAGTAGTTAACCAGCCTTTCTTTTCTCGATCGTTAGCTGGTAATAATTTCGTTTCGGTTGGCAAATTATCCCGATCTTTAAACAAATACACGCTACCTGGAGGAACGAAGGCGCGTTGAGGTAGGAGTGCAAATTCAGCTTTTCCTCGTTCCTCAGAGTCGAGGAGACGGCGGTGAATGGTGGAAACTCCGCCCCAGAGAATAGCGCGATCGCTTACACATCCTTGCAAATAAGGTTGCCACTCTTGAGGATAAACACCGTAAAGTGGTTGATGAGAAATTCTCATTTCCCCATTACGTTTTTTCTGGATAATTTCTTCCACAGTGAGAGCAAGACCAGGCGTTAACAGGTAAGCAAAATCATGAGATTTTTGTGGGCGATCGGAGTCAGTTAAAAATTTAAGTTGTTGCTCTAATTGTTGAAAGTGGGCATAATTTTCTTCAGAAGATGAAGGTGATGTTAACTTATTAACAATTGCTCGGTGTCCTTCACCGCCCAATCGCACAACTGTTTCCTCTAATAGTTCGCTCAAAGCAGCTAAAAAACACCATCCTGGTTTGAGGCGAATTGCTACTTCCGTGAAATATCCATCTTTCTCTAAAACTTGTCTTGTACCCGATTCAATATGAATATGGGGTAACACTTGAATACCCCAAGGATCTTCAATAAAATCAGATGGTTTCCAATGGTTGTCGTTACCGTTGAGATACTCAATTAAAGCTGCTGCTTTCACCCAAGGTAGAGGTTTTCCCCAATCGCGATTTGGTAAGGGAGGCACCATCGGCGAAATTTGATTTTCATCAAAGCATAAATATTTCCAAGCGGGATCTGTTTGTTTTAGTGGCTGCAATCGCATCACTTTTTCCCAATTACTCGTTGCTTCCTTACGATTAATCTTTTGTCCCTGTTTCCCATCTCGATCTTTTTCAGGATAAAGGCAAACTAAATCTTTGGGAGTTGGTAGCCAAAGAGTATAGTTTTCTTGTAACAAAAACGGGCCAAAAAATTCCAAATTTTTACCCGATTTAGCAGCTGAACGTAGTGCTTGAAAAACAGGAGTAGGCATGGGGGGAAACTGACCTTTAGCCCAAGCTCCATCGCCAGGACTAAAAGGTTTCGACTCTCGAAATAAAAGAATATCCAGTGGGGTTAACGTATACCAATTCATTAGCTATTCTCCTCTTAAGGAAGTAATGTCCATTTTTGCCGTTCTACCATTTTGTCTACCCAAAAGGCACTAAAACGCAGTAATTTACCTAAATCTTCCGGCTTTGTGCCAATGGCTTTTTCTTCTTCTTGAGGAATGGTTTTTACCCAATCTTCCCAAGCATCTAACCATTTGATTAATGATTTTTCCAGATCGGAATTGAGTTTTTTCGATTCATCTCGACGAGAAAGAATTACTTTTGCTGCTTTCGAGAAAAGGTGATAATCGTCGGTGACAACGGCGCGACGCGGCAATTCTTCCGCAAGGCGATAAAGTAAAGGACTCAAATCTTGGTTGTAGTTTTTAACTAAGTCCCACCAAAGTGATAGTAAATGACCTTTCATCAGAGCTTCTAGTTGATTACCCCCGCCATAAATGACTCGAAAACATAGACCATCTTTGGTGGGATTTTCAACTTCAGGATTTTTGCCAAGAAGTTTTTTAGCTCGGTCTTTTTCTGCTTCCCAAAGGCTTTCTAAAACTGTTGGTAATGGAACAGTTTTATAAGCAATTACAATGCCCATACTGATGGTAGCATCGGCTCCCATTGTAAATAATGGACGATCGGGTAATTGAGTGCGATCGCCATCAGGTATTTTCCACTCCGGTTGCCAATATCCTCCTTGTTCGACAAACTTAATATTAGGGTCTTTATCCCCACCAGAATCGGCTTTACCACTCCAAGCTGCTCTTAATGACAAGAGATATTCTGGTAAATCTTCTAATGGCATAATAGCCATGACATCATCGCCACCGCTATAGATAACTTTCCCACAAAAACGCTGTTCGGTTAAGTAAGGAACTAGGCGGTTAGAAAAGTCCAATAAGGCACGATTGAGTCCGACATGAGTAGCGGGTCCCATCCGCTTTTTAGTTTTATTTAATAAGTCATTAAACTCATCTTGATTTGAGATTTCTGGCTCGATTTCTGGCAAAACAATGTAATCCTTGTAATATTTGAGATTTTCTCCAGAAACATAATCACCCATACCATCTCCATCCGCCAGAACAATTGCCCACCAATCGGCGGGACTACCTTCACCAAATTGCATTTTCTGATGAGCTTGTTCTACAAATATTTTTAAAGTCTCCAATTCATTTTTTTGCAATCCCATGTCATCAGCTAACCACTTACTAGAAAACATCGTGCCGTTATACGAGCGATTTTGCGTGGCTGGATCTATGGCGATCGCACTGTCTGTTTTGGGAACTTGAAAAGGTCGTCTCGTTTTGGATTCAAATGCTTTCTTTTGTTCGCGATCGAAGCTAGAACAACCATCAATTCGACTTTTGAGTTCTTGCCAATATTTTTTCACTAAATCAGGCCGATCGCACGCAAATCGAGCAGATGCGATCGAGCTTAAATTAGGAAAGCGAATCCAGGTTTCATAATCTTGGGAACTTGATATATCTATCCCTAAAGATTCTGCTACTCCGCCATATACCCAAGCCATTCGCTTAGTTAATTCCAAGCAATTAAGTTTTTCTGAACCGTTGAACAATCCAGGGTAAGCTTTCTGCATCACGAACCAAAACAAGCGCATAGAACTGGCAGGTAATCCACCACCTTCGCAGAAATCATCGCGATATTTCAGTCGTGGATGTGCAGCGCTAAATTGCCCGGAAATAGTGGAACGTTCGCCCGGTGCAGGTGGAATTTGCCAAGTGCGTAAATTTTTGACAGCGCGTAGAGATTCCCCCAATCTAGCTTGCAAGCTTCCCCACCAAGTTCCTACATTTAGTAATTCATAAGTAGACTTTTCTGGTTCTGATGGAAGCTTTAAATTAGATTGTGCGATCGATGTTTGTGCTGCAATCCAATCTTCTGGGAAAGATTCCGTTTTCAGACGATTAATTTGCATTGCGCGATCGGGATTTCCCAGAGGTATAGCCGTCCAATAAGGTTCCCAAGTGTGATTCAATTGAGCTTCCCACAGTCGATTCCATTCCCAACAACTTGGTTGTTGCCAAGTTTGCAATTCTTCCAGTATGGCAGTCAAATCGGTATTAGGAAAAAAATCTGCGATCGTCGTGAGAAAACGATCGCGCTTCTCAGATTCAGTCAGGGTTTTGTCAAGGTATTCTCTCACCTGCTTCTTAATATTTTCCCGAACTTTTCGACCAATACCTACCCATTCTTTTTTCAATTTTAATGTTAACTCTTTCCCCAATCTTTTGGCGGCTTTTTCTCCAGGTACTAAAGCAATCATAATATTAGGAAAGCCTGCGGTACTTAAAGAGGTAGATACACCTTCATTAAATTTATTAATAGGTGTAGATTGAAAATGTCTTTCAAAGCTTTCCTGAAAAACTGTCGAATCTTTAAACTTTTCCAACATTAAAGCATCGATAATTTCCTGACTCCAAAGTGAAGGAGTAATAATCGCATCCGGCCCATATCGATCGGCAATATGCCAGCAAAGTTTAACCCCTAGATAATGCAACAAATATGAGCCAGCCCAGAAATCTAAAAACTTACGAGAAGATTTTATAAATTCCTGTACTGGTGAGAAACTAAAGATTAGTAAGTAGGGCTGTTCGTGTTTTTTTAAGCCCTCTTTTTGTGTAGTTTCCCAACCTTTCGGAAACATCGCCCCTGCTAAAGCTGAAACAGTGCTTCTATAACTATGCCAAGGACAATCAGGAAGTATTCTGTGAGCGGGAAATAGCAATCCATTTTTATTTTTACTGTTTGCATTTCTCGAACCAACTAATTCAGGATAAAAGCGCCAAAACCACCAAAATAGCTTTTTGGCATTGCCAGTGGAAATTGGTGCGATCGCACTCCGTATATCATCAATTTCCTGCGCGGTTAAATTATCCAAACCACCTACATCTTGGGTCTGTCCGCTGATGGGATGACAGGCTTTTACTGGGGAAGAATTATTAGCTGCTTTCTGTTGCAAATTTACTCTGTCAGAAGAACTAGCAATTTCTGCCGACACTGACCTCTGTTGGTTTTCTCCATTCCACCACCAATTGTCCAATTCTGTTAACTGCGATACGGAAAAACATCCCAGTTTTTGCAAAATTGTATTGTATCTAGCAGGCAGTTCCGAGTCGTGCAATAAGGCGTAGAGTTTGCGTTGATAAAAGCTCATGATCGGTTACTTTGAATCAGAAGGTTAGTAAAGAATCGGATCGACATCAATTACAACAGGACTCATTTGACCTTTCGGTAAAGGATTTCCCTGCCAATCTCTTTGCGAATCCATATATTGCATCCTTCGTCCCGGTGGAATGCAAGCCATAGCCAGCGCAACACTCATCATTTTTGTACCACCCGTAATATCTGCCACTAAAACTTCATCTTTATAGCCAGCTTCGCGAAATATTTTTTCGCCTAATTGACAGAGGCTTGCATAATCATAATCCTTGACAGAAAGGTTTTTGGTATGAATATCAAGTCTTTGTTGACCATATTGGAAGTGCAGATATTTTTCCAAAATCGCCGCTGTAATTTCCGAACCTTTCACGGTGTCGTAACTTTCGCTACAAATCAGCCAAACATCCCGCAAACTACCCTGTTGGATATGATATTCGATTGCTTTTATTTGCGGAAGTAGATTAGAAGATGGCAAACTTATATTATCAAAATCTGCTGCTTGAGGTTGAGGAGAATTGAGCAGCGTATCGAGTAATTGCTTGAGAAGTTTTTCATCTTTAAGAGAAGGATTCATGGGATTATAAGGGCTGAGCAAGAGAATCAAGCCTTTCGCAGGACGCGGACTTTCTTTATTCACAGAGAAAGCCGTTCTTTGCGCTTGTTTCCGGGTGCGCCACCGATCTATTTGCCACCAAACAAGTGCAAATAGGGAGACAAAGATAAATCCTATAGGTTGACCAGCCCAAATCAAAGGTATCATCCCTGATACTATAGTATAGCCTAGAAATTCTAGGGGCGATCGAGGAGAAAAAAAACCTTCAATTTGCGGTAAATTCTTGGATTTTTTGGTGAGCATAAGTTTGAATTAATTGGTAAAGTTTTACGTGAAAGGCCAGAGTTGGATGTAGTTTTGGGGGGATGTGCGATCGCTATACTATTGCTGTGTTGGCGGTTGAACTCCAAATAAATGAACAGCACCAGAGATTTTGGCAAGGTCATTGAGAAATTGCGATCGCAAATGATTAGATCCTGGTCTTTGTCCACCCATAAACAAGCAAACAATTTCTTGACAATTCGTATTTTCTTTTTCATTAGGAATATTCATCCGTTTAATGCTTACCCAAGAACAAAAAGATCCACCATTTCCAGCAATTCCTCCTACATCAATTTTTCGTTTATAAGTTGGTTGATAAATTAGATCAACTCCATCTCCGCGAGTATCTAAGGGATTAGTTTCTTGCCATTCAATATCGACCAATTCAAGAGGTTCATCACTAGGGCCAGGAACTACATAAACCGCACAGCTTTCTGGAGAAAAAACCTCTGCTATAGGATTGTTGTAACCGGAAATAACTCGCTTTGGCCAACGGTTTTGCATAGCATTTCGCCAATCATCATAAGTCTTTTTCCAATCATTCGATGGCGACAAACGATAAGGAACGTCTTTCAACTCATCTGTACCTTTCTTTTTAAGTTTTTGAGTTAAGGTTAGATGAGTACCTCTTGCAGCCTCAAAGTTGCGATCGTTCCTAAAAATATGCAATGGTCGTCGCCAACCTCGTCCTACACCGCCAACACTGACAGCAAATCTGACAATTGGTAGGATAATTTCATTTAAAATTTCGTTGGGTGCGTTTAAAACAAGCCTACCTTTCCAAACGTAAAAAGAGGGTGAATTTTCTGATACTTTTACCTTCTGGATTTTAATCATTTCCGATCGCACACACCCCTTCCGACTATCGGGTTCTAAAATCCCCATTAATTCTGCTAGTGTTAATTTGGCATCATTTTCAGACATTACTCCTAATAAAAATCGCAATACCCAAGAACGTAACCATCCCCGCCAGTGAGAAGGACGTAAATCAGGGTTATTTTGCGTATCTGTGCCATAACATCCTTGGCTGTAAAGAGTAAAATCAAACCGTTTGATTGCATAATCAGGATCGGCTTTAGGTTTGGGTACATCTTTAGTTTTAATCGCACCATAACCAGAAGCAGTGCGACTGCCAACTCCGTATAAACTAAGTCCTTGTTGTACCCATTCCCATACTTCCTCAACCTCTGTTTGTGTAACTTTACCGGGAATACCCCGAATAGCAACAGTTATATTTATAGTGTCTTTACCGTTGCCTAGTGTATAGAAAGATAGAGGCGTGCTTTGGCCTTGATGATAAACTTGAAAAGGCTCTTGGGGATTGACGATATCTAATGTTAACTTGGTGGCATTTTCAGGCCAAGCATCCAAAAACTCAATTTTTCCAGGGTTGATATTTTCGTTATCTTGAAACCCCAAAATTTCCAACATTCTTGGTTTAATTTCCGGCCTTTGCTTTGCCCAAGCTCTCACTAAACCTCGAATAGAAGACCCTGGAATATATCCGTTTAGTGGTAGCACTGGTAATAACTTTAAATTATCACCTACATTGCGTTTATCTTCTGGTCTTCCATTAGTTATTTTCCACGCACCGCAAGGTTCACCCGCAGAAACAATCGTTTCTGCATCGGGATGAGGAAAATAACCAACTTTGGCTCGCCACTGGATAGTAAAAGTGCCTTTTTTGAACAAGCCTTTGTATTTTTCTGACTGTTGCGATCGCGTTTCGTGCTGTTTCTCCAACAGTTCAATTAATCGATTTCCAGAATACATTAATCCTCCTGATAGGCTCTTGCCCAAAAGTTCCAATGATTTGATAAATTCAGAGATTTTCGCCAGTTTGCCATATACTCAGATGGTTGCTGATTAGCTATCCTGACAACTTGTTCCATTAACTCTCTTGCCATCTCATTTGGATCTTCGATTTCCATCAGTTTGGGAGTACCTGGCAGATTAAGTTCATCGATCATTTGCCCTAATAATACTCGCCACACGGGGGCAGTTCTTTGGCGAGTCTTATTATTCTCTTGTGCATTGGATTGATTTACATAACCTACAGCGGATAGCAAACCAAATACTCGCAAATGCTGAGATAGCCGCAAAATGGCATTCAAATCATTTTTATCTATTTTTGACTTATCGCTAATCTCCAGATATTTCTGAATGTGGCGATGAGCATCTAAGCTGATTTGTTCTGGTTTTATTCTGCTAGATTGAGAAGTTGGATTCGCTTCTTGTGCCGCAGGTATAGTATTTGGCGCACTATTAGGCTTATTAAGATTGCCAGAACTTTCCGCAGATGCACTTTGATTGGAAGGATTCGATTTAGAATTTTTGTGTTTTTTAGACATGGCTAACCTCTACATTTGTAGCAATCGATTCAGATTCTGAGAATTTAAAAGTGTCATCGCTAACCCAGCTTTGCACCCAACCTCGCCCTACATTTGCTTGTCCGCCAACTTGCAATAAACCTTCCAACACTTCTATCATTGATTTGTGTTGTAGCTCGGTAACAGGGTTTTCTTTTAGCAAGCGGTAGCCCCAAGTAAAATACAAAATGGTATCTCTGGGAATACAAACATCTGTCCAAAATACTTCCGCCGATCCTGCTTGATTTGCACCTTTTGTTTCCTCCTGAATTTTGTTGCGAACTTGCGTCCAAAGTGAGTGTTCCATTAAAACTTGGAAATCTGCATCTGGCAGGACAATGTGATTTTTTTCCCAATTGGGTTTAACGGAATCTTGCAGTGAAGATGGCCAATCGCCAGCAAGTGCGATCGCATTTTTTTGCTGGTCATTCATAGCGGATACTTCAATCTGTGCATCTGCTACTATGTAAGTACCTGCACGAGTTCCCACAGGTCGATCTGGGAAGGCAACGAATTGTTTATTAGATGCGATCGCATGATCTCTAATTAAAGAGTGACAACTTACCCAAGTGAAAATATCAGCACCGCCTCTTAAAGACATCGTTCGCATGGGAACCCACAGCAAACGCGCATCCCCAAACCAAACTTGATGTACTCCCATTTGACCGTTTTCATCTAGTTCCTTCCCGAATAAAATATCTACTGCTTTTGGATCGAGTAATTTCACTTCATCTCTCAAGCTACCTCGCAAAGAAGAACCTGGTACATAAGGAAAATTGGTATGTACTTCACGGGCAATTTCTAAAATGTTACCCAAATCGCCTTCACCACCACAATGAATAGGTGCGAGACTGTAAAGATAACCAATCCGAAAGTCTTTCATCTTCATTACTCCTGATAAGAAATCCACAACAATTCTGAATAACCTAATTGCCGCCAACGTTTAGCTTGTTCTGTTCCCTCTTCGCTATCCTGAAACAATTCTTGCGGTTGTTGCAAGTAATAAATACTGCCAGCAGGTGCAGCAAATACTTGCGGCGCGGGGACGCTATCGCCTTGATGCCGAAGGCGGCAGCTAATAGGAACGGCTTTATCGGTGGCGATCGCAACTAATTGACCTCGGTTTTGGTTAGGATTGGTAGCGTGGGCTAATTTCCATTCCCAAGGCCATGCCTGACAGATGGCTTTGTTACCATCGTGGAGGCGTTCAAATACTCCTGGTGTAATTAGGTAAGCAAGTTTTCTTCCTCCTGGTGTAAAATTGGATTGCGATCGCGTTTGCAAGTTGTCCCATTGTGCGTCTAATTCCCGACAGCGCTTTAAAATTACGCGATGACCTTCGCCACCAAGTCGTAAGGTAGCTGGGGTGGGAATTTCTCGATCGACTCCAATAGCTAAACTCCAATCTTTTTTCAGTCGGATGGCGTTTTCCACGAAGTAACCATCCGCGTCTTTGACTTGGCGCGTACCTTCAAGAAGGGCATTGTGCGATCGCGTCTCGATGGCCCAAGGTTGGCTTTCTCCTTCTTCTTTCACCAACCAATCTTCTGGGCTGATTTTACCTGTTTCGAGATATTCGCTTACTATATCATAAGGTAAAAATTGCCGATATTTGAAGGATTTTCGCTCGAATTCTTCTTCATTTTCGCTATCTTTGTCGGGTGGGTACGGACGCGATAACGGGCATGGTTGTTGTTTATCCCATAGGGCGTTATTTAGAGGCGACTTTTTATTCCAAGCGATGGGAATTAACGGGATAATACCGTCAAATCCTAAAGGTCGGGGCAAGTATAGAATTTGCTCTTGGTAGCAGAAGAATGGCCCTTTTAATTGAAAGTTAACTTTGTCGCCCAAGAGTCCGCGTAATGCACCTGCGATCGCATGGCCGTTGGGCGGGAAACTGCTACTCGCCCACGCCCTTTCGCCTGGAGTAAATGGTTTGGCATCGCGGAACATTAATACGTCTAATGAAATTAGATTATACCACAACATTGGCTTGCTTTCTTAATTGGATTTGACGATTTCGGAGCGTAAAGGCAGCTATTTTTAACCAGCTTTGCATTTGGCTATCTAGGTTTTCTGTCTGGGTAGTATTCCATAACTTATCGATGAAATCTGTTAGTTTTTGCTGAAATTTATTTTTGGCATTCTCATCGGATTTGAAGAAGTCGCGGCGGCTGCAAAAGGCTTTTGTCCAAGGTGCGATCGCTTCTTTTACCGGAATACGATGTTGCGTTAAAAGTTGGGCTGCTTGTTCAAATATCGCACTGTCTAAGTTTGGTGTGGCAGTTAGCAATTGTTGCCATTCTCGGAAAGTGTCGAATTTAGCGGTAGCTTTTAGAATGTTGCCGTTTCCGTAAATTATCCTGACTTGAACGGCATCTTTTGTGATATAATTTTTATCAACATATTTGTGTTCTTTTGCTTCTGATTCAGCTAACCAGAGATTTTCTAAGGCAATGGCTAAAGGGACGGAATAATGGGCGATAATAATACCGAAACTGATGGTAGCTTCATGTCCCATCGTGAACAGGGGACGCTGGGATAAACCTGATGGTAATTCGGATCGATCGCAATTCCAATACCAGTAATCACCATCGCGATCGAAATACTTTCCTTCGTTATTTTCCTCTCCTGCAAACGGGTCTTCAAATCCTCGAAAACATTGCCGAATATCCCACAACCATTTATCCCATTCCCAAAGATTTGTATAAGCTAAAACATCATCGCCACCACTGTAAATTAACCTGCCCGCATAACGTTGTTCTGTGAGATAAGGAACTAATTGATTCGAGAAATCTAATAAAGCGCGACTGAGGGCGTTGTGAGTGGATGGCCCCATGCGTTTCGGCAATTCTAAAAACTTTTGGAAACTTTCTCCTTTAGTTGCTAAATCCGAGGCAATATAGTGACGGTAACTTTTTAGTTTCTCCCCTTTCAACCATTTACTCATATTATCGCCGTCGCCAGCGGCTAGCACGTACCAATCGGCTGGGTTATTATTGGGATAGTAATCGTCTATGACTTTTTGGACTTGCTGGCGATATTCAATTTTGATTTTGTTGTCGTTACCGATATCTTCTGTTGGCAAATCTTCCACTAACCAACCTGCATTTAGCAAGCGAGGATGAGATTTTTTCGGGGAAGGATTGCTATCTATCCAGGGAATACCCCACTTACTCCTCATATCTGCGATCGCATTTTTCGCCCAATCAAATTCCTTTAAGATAGCTTGACAAGCAGCATCGAAATTTTGCTGATGGTTGATATCGCCAGCATTCACTTTCAAATATCCCGCCACGCCTGCGGTTAAGTCCGGGTAAGAAGCGACAATTTCATCTTCTGATATCCCTAACAGTTCGGGTAATACTTTTTCTAAAGTGCGTTTGACTATTTCCGTCGCATTCAATTGTTCTCTACCATCAAATAAACCAACTCGTTGCTGCCAATATTTTTTCGTTTCTCCTTCCGTTATCCAATCAGCGCCGGGATGGACAACTGGCCCTAAACCGGATATAGTAGAACGAGGGCCGAAAGCAGTGGGAATTTGCCAAGTACGGGCATTTTTGACGGCGGCTAAGGCAAAGCGAGTTTGGTCGAAAATTTTTGGCCACCAAGAACCAACATTCACGCTAAATTTTCTGCCTTGTTTCTCTAAACGTTGTTGGTATGCTTCCCGGAGAAAGGCGATTTCGTTATCGTGAAATAAGTTATCTTTTTGGTTGGTAACGTAAGCTTGATTTTGCGCGTCTAGCCAAAGTTGAAATTCGGTTTCCCTTTCCTTCGGAATGGCAGCATTTTTCAGTTCTTCCCCTTCTTTCCCAATCGGTACTGCACTCCAGTAAGTTTGCCATTGGCTGTTCAGCCAGCCGAACCAAGTGCTACTATTAGGTTGTAAATCTGGCATCCATTTTCTATTATTTTGCAATTCGTCGAGAACTCGGTTACCTAAGTCGCGCCAAGCTTCTTTGACAATTTGTTTGGCAGTTTGCATCGCATCGGCTACCTTATCTTTTGGTAGCACTAATACCAAAACATTGGGAAATCCGGCGGTGAGGAGAGAACGGGAATTTGGTTTTTTTATCCAATCTTGGAATTCGGGATATTTTTGCAGCAACCACAAATCAATTAACGGTTGCTGGTACAAACTGGGATATATTAAAGTATCGGGGCCGTATTGCAGGGCGAGTTTCCAGCTAAGTGTGGCGGAAATATAGTGCAACAGCCAAGAACCTGCCCAAAAATCGCGTGTTTTGCGACTGGCTTTGATTAATTCTTGCACAGGGGTAAAGCTGAAGCTGACAAGATAAGGATGGGATAAGGTTTTGTCCGATGGCCATTTTTTCTCGATGTCGGCGGGTGTGAGATGGTATCCTGCTAACGCACCTGCTAAAGCGGCGGTGATGCTGGCGTGACTCCAGATGGAACTGTCGGGAAGGCGCGTTTCGGCTGGCATTAGCAGGAGGGTGTTATCTTGTAGTTGCTGACAGGCGGCTTCTGGCAAACAGCGCCACAACCACCAAAACAAACATTTGATATCTTGTTTGGCGATGTTTGGTATTTTTTGTAGCAGTTCGGTTTCTTGGTTTTGGAGATAATTTTGTCGATCGCACATTACTTCTTCATGCGCTTTTACTTTCCAGCGCAGTTTTTCCCCGGATAGCAGGTGGGAAATTTCCAAGCCGTTTTGATTGTAGTTGATGCTGTCCGTGACGCTACCGATCGCACCTCTGTCACTAGCCGATGCGATATAATCTGCCAAGTGGATGTGTTCGAGAATTTTCTTCCCCGATTCTTCGGGATTCCAACTTTTTTCTTTCCACTCTTGCATCACTTCCAGCTGTTGCCAGAAGCTATTTCCGCCACGTCCGTCGTTATTGTGCAATGCTTTGAAAATGGGGTCGTGTAGCAGTCCCCAAATTTTCGCTTGCCAGTATGCTTGCGACACGAATTTATCCTTATATATATAGTGGTTCAATGGCAGCAATTTGCGATCGGCAAGTGCGGGGATGAATATTTCTTTACTCTCCCATTCCGCACTCTCCTGTATTGCACTGTATCAAGCATTGCTCTAATTTTGCCCGAATAAGCAAATATCCAGATTCTTTTAATGTCTATGCCTAGAAGCTTGTGCTGGTCAGGGTTTGGGAAGCTTGCACAATTTTTAATGATTATTGGCTTTTGGTTGACAAATTTGTGCGATCGTGCTTTGCGGAAAATGGGGCAATAACTCAGAATCAGTTTTTGTATAGGCTTCACAGCATATTTCCTTTCTACTTTCTGCTTAAGAATGAAGCAAAGTCCTGATATGTGACACTCTAGCGGCTACCTTGAGGATATCAATAAGATTGGTAAAGCCAAGAATAATCAAAATTTATATTGAAATCAAAATAATAAATAAAAATTTATTATTTTATCTTGGAAATTTTGTCACATTGGAATATCCCAGTCACAACATAGAGGAGGTTATGGTTATGAAATTCATTTCTCAAATACAAGAGGAGCAAGCAAATATTTCTGGCACCATCTTAAAATTGGTTCAAGAGTACTACAAGTTAGCTATCCTTCCACACCTATCTGAAGATGATGCGGAAGGCATGGCAACTTTACTAGAATTAGCGGTGTATGACGATGAGCTAAACTTCTGGCTCAAAAAGGTCGATTGTTTCGTAGCTCATGAGTTAGGCTAGTTTGGAGAGTAGTCGCGACGATCCGAACATTAGAGAAACAAGTTAAAGATTTTGTACTGCTGTCAATGAGTATTAATACTCGTTATTTAGGAGGAATAAATTTATGAGCTAAAACTTACTATTCAGGCACTACACAATTTTTCATTCGATTATCTTTTCCATCGACTGAAAATATTGTGAACTTGACATCTGTTCAAAATCAATTAACAGCAAGAAAACAATGGAATTGAATAGCTCAACCTTAGCAGACTTGAAAATTTTTTTTAGATATCGTCTGCAACAATTTGGCTTGCTAGGTTCCCATGAGCCAGATGATGTAATCAATGAATCTATCGTGCGTTTAGATCGTGCGATTAAAGCAGGAAAACAAATTCTAAATCTGGAAGCCTGGATTCGTGTTACTGGCTTGAACTACATACGTGAACTCAGCAGAAAGCAAAAAAAATGTCAAGCATTCGATCCTTTTGAACTTGATAAGCATACAGAGAGCGAACAATGCGACTTTATTTTAGAAGAGGCAGACACTTCAGAGCATAGGAAAGTTCGCGAGGCACTTCAGGAATTAAAACCACAAGAACGGGAGATTTTGGAATTACGCTTTTTTGAAAAATTGTCTTGGCAAGACATAGCTCAATACCTAGCTAACAAAGGTAACTGTGCCACTGTTGACGCTTTACGTAAAAAGGGAGAGCGAGCAATTAAACGGCTTAGAAAAGTGTTTTTAAGTAAATATTTCTGATCGCGGAATTTGCAAGTTAGATGTCAGGCTGGTAGTTTTGTTTATCCACAATTATTACTCAGCTAATAAAAAGCCCGGTTATAACCGGGCTTTTTATTAATGTCCCCAAAAGACATTATGTACTTGACATCTTTTCAACATCAATTAGATGTGTTCGTTTCCATTCAACTAATTTCTCCTTTTTAGGAGAGTCTATAAATCTTAGCATATATAGAGCTAAGACGAGTCTTTGCCTTCAACAAAATTTGCTTGAAGTTAAGGAATTGCTTGCGATACCTTAACTTCAAGCTTACTTAGTATTTTCTATTTTGTATTTTTTTCAGTACTTCCGCAATTTTGTCGTATTTATCTTCATTATGTTTCGCAAATTGCGCGTCAACAATTTCGCAAACGATCCAAACCGTTGCTGTAATTGTGCCACTGAGTACGGCGTTACTGGAGTAAACTGAAACAATCCCTGTACAACTAATACCTACTACCTTCCAAAACAAGATAACATTATGAATGGTACGATGTTTACCTTGGTTTTGATAACGTACAAACTTGGTTAGGTCAGGTTTTTTGAGTTCTTTGAGTTTGCTCATATATTACCTATCACGCTTCGATCCATTAATAGTCAAATTTGGAAACAAGCACAGTGTCCAAATCTTTCTACATATAAGTGAACTTACTTTCGTTATGTGACATTTAACAGTAGGCATTGCTTGACAAATTTGTGCGATCGTGCTTGGAAAACAAACCCAGTGAAAGCAGGAGTTACCGAGTTTCTGAGCGCTTCTGGTGTCAGGCATATCGGCTACAATTTCATCATGCTTTTCTTTTAATATCGAATGACTGTATTTCCTTACGACCAATTTGCCAAAGACTATCTCAAAGAATTGTTAGCACCATTGGGAGAAGTAAAAACAAGTCAAAATATCGCTGGTGAAGTGAGGGAGATTGATGTTTGGTTTGTACCTGCGGCGCAAGCTGGGAATGCAACCGCATTGGGATTGCTAGCGCGTTTAGCGGCGACATCGGCGATTTTTGAACCTTTTCGGAATGCGATCGATCTTGGTGACGTGCGTAGCTGTATCGGCAAATTGTTCGATCTTTTTGCTTTTTTAGAACGTCAAGCAAGACGAAAAAATAGCCGTCTTGAAGAGACAGACTTACCTCACCTGTGGATTATTTCTCCCACGGCATCGGAGTCCCTATTGACAGGTTTTGGAGCTACACTTGATGTAAACAACCCGGTCAGTGGGGTTTATGCGTTTCCTCCACATTGGAAAGGGGGAATTGTGGTGATTCACCAACTACCACAGACGCCAGAAACGCTTTGGTTGCGAATTTTAGGAAAAGGGAGAGTACAGCAACAAGCAATTGATGAATTAGCAGCACTTCCAGAAAATGACTTGTTTCGGGGTGCAGTGTTGGAATTGTTAAGTAACCTCAAGGCTATATTAGAGGTAAAACAAAATTTAGAACCGGAGGAACGAGATTTAGTTATGCGGTTGTCACCACTTTACGAACAACGTCTAGCTGAAGCTACTCAGCAAGGTATCGAACAAGGGATCGAGCGCGGTATTCAGCAAGGTATTGAACAAGGGATTGAACGCGGTATCCAGCAAGGTATTGGGCAAGGCGTTCGCCAAGGACAGCGAATTTTTGTGGAAAATTTGTTGAGAGCTAAATTTGGCGATTTGGATGAGGAATTAAGGGCAATTATTGAGCCTTTGTTGGCTTTGCCGCCAGAAGATTCTACTGCTTTATTGCTGCAATTATCCCGTGAGGAGTTGTTAGCTAGGTTTAATTAGGTTCGGTGAGTTTAAAAATTAGGAACCGGGTTTCTTAAAGGAATCCGGTTTCTCGATTAATATGCTAGATTTAGCTAAAATTTAGAACCGGAGGAGCGAGATTTAATTATGCGGTTGTCACCACTTTACGAACAACGTCTAGCTGAAGCTACTCAGCAAGGTATCGAACAAGGTATCGAACAAGGGATCGAACAAGGGATCGAACAAGGTGTTCGCCAAGGACAGCGAATTTTTGTGGAAAATTTGTTGAGGGCTAAATTTGGCGATTTGGATGAGGAATTAACGGCAATTATTGAGCCTTTGTTGGCATTACCGCCAGCAGATTCCACGGCTTTGTTGCTAAATTCATCTCGTGAGGAATTGTTGGCTAGGTTTAATTAGGTTTTGTCTGTTGAAAAAAAGAAACCCGGTTTCGTAATAGTTACCGGGTTTCTCTGTTTTGTTATTTCCACAACTAATTTCCCTAGCGAGTAGGGAGATATCCAGTAACAGAAGATGATTATATTGCGGATGAACGTTTCCATTCAACTAATTTCCCTAGCGAGTAGGGAGGTATTGCACCTGTACCACCATAATTAGGGTCAATGTTTCCATTCAACTAATTTCCCTAGCGAGTAGGGAGTGGAGAGTAAATCATGTTGTATATCAGCACTTCTTACAGTTTCCATTCAACTAATTTCCCTAGCGAGTAGGGAGTCAAAAACAACTTCAACAACAGCAACAAGAAATGGAGTTTCCATTCAACTAATTTCCCTAGCGAGTAGGGAGGTATTTTGTAGGGTTCATGGTTATAAAGTTCCTCTGAATTGTTTCCATTCAACTAATTTCCCTAGCGAGTAGGGAGGCTTAAAAATCGAAGGACAAAGCAATGGAAAAATTCAAGTTTCCATTCAACTAATTTCCCTAGCGAGTAGGGAGAACTTAGGATTTGACGAACTCGATGATTTCGACGCTTTCAAGTTTCCATTCAACTAATTTCCCTAGCGAGTAGGGAGTGTATAATTGCTTGGCTACGTTCTTCTTCGCTCCAGTTTCCATTCAACTAATTTCCCTAGCGAGTAGGGAGCTTAAAGATCCTCGCTCCGGTAAATTTATTGAGCGGTTTCCATTCAACTAATTTCCCTAGCGAGTAGGGAGTTGATATTCTCGGCGCCTTCAAGGTTCATGTGGAAGGCAGTTTCCATTCAACTAATTTCCCTAGCGAGTAGGGAGAACGGTAATAAAGACGAGGGAAACAGCGTATCTGTATCAAAACGTTTCCATTCAACTAATTTCCCTAGCGAGTAGGGAGATCAGCCGGTTTTTAATATCGAAAATGACTGGGCAATTTTTGTTTCCATTCAACTAATTTCCCTAGCGAGTAGGGAGAACGGGCCAAACAACTAATCAAAGAAGTGGAAGCCTTAAGTTTCCATTCAACTAATTTCCCTAGCGAGTAGGGAGAATTTGTTCGTCTTCGCGTCGGTTTCTCATCTTCGTTTCCATTCAACTAATTTCCCTAGCGAGTAGGGAGCTAATTATGGAGAAAACAGCAGTTTAGCGCGATGTTTCCATTCAACTAATTTCCCTAGCGAGTAGGGAGTCCCATTCGAGCATCGGTTGTGCCTTCTGTATCCAAAAAGTTTCCATTCAACTAATTTCCCTAGCGAGTAGGGAGAGAAAAGAGGCGATCGCGCAAACCTCAGTGGTGCAGACCTCTATGGTGCAATTTCCATTCAACTAATTTCCCTAGCGAGTAGGGAGCATTGACAACTTCGATTACCATCCGTCGATCGTTCCATTGATATTTCCATTCAACTAATTTCCCTAGCGAGTAGGGAGTTCAGCGGTTACAGAAAGCGATCGAACAGTTAGAAGATTTCCATTCAACTAATTTCCCTAGCGAGTAGGGAGCATCATTGCCTGTCGATGTACTTGCGACAGTCAAATTGATTTCCATTCAACTAATTTCCCTAGCGAGTAGGGAGAAGGTGAACTACCAGTATTTGGTGGCGAACCAAAATATTTCCATTCAACTAATTTCCCTAGCGAGTAGGGAGGTGGGACTGACTTAGGTAAGCTGGGAGAATTGCAGTATTTCCATTCAACTAATTTCCCTAGCGAGTAGGGAGCCTCAGAGGTGCAGACCTCGGTGGCGCAGACCTCAGCGGCGATTTCCATTCAACTAATTTCCCTAGCGAGTAGGGAGATCAATGACGCCTACCTATGCTGGATTGGTTCCGGCTATTTCCATTCAACTAATTTCCCTAGCGAGTAGGGAGGCCACCAGCAGCACCGCGCTGGCCGGCAGTGCCACCAGCATTTCCATTCAACTAATTTCCCTAGCGAGTAGGGAGCAGAAATCAATACAGCTATGACCAGTGCAGTAGACGAGTATTTCCATTCAACTAATTTCCCTAGCGAGTAGGGAGAATATTGGCAGGTGGTGGAAGCCAATACCCAGATGATATTTCCATTCAACTAATTTCCCTAGCGAGTAGGGAGAGAAGCAAATTGCGGCGATCGTATCTGCGATCGCACTCCCTACTATTTCCATTCAACTAATTTCCCTAGCGAGTAGGGAGGCATCTTCTC
>NZ_JBHFNU010000100.1:0-12001 GCF_041929145.1 Aerosakkonema sp. BLCC-F183
GTATATGTTACAGATAGCTGGGATGGTGGGTTACGGCACGGGAACTTAATTATTGGTTGAAAGTGTTGAAATTATCGCCCGTGCCTAACCCACCCTACGATTAAATAAGTTTTTATTATCACCACAACAACGGGAGAGCCCAATAATGCTTTTACGTATGTTTGGGCAATCGCAATTTCTTGGAAGTAATGGGACTTAAAACTTGGTTGAGAGAACGCAATTGTTCGGCAGTACCCATACAAATCATCGCATCCCCTGGCAATAAAAGGGTTTCGCCAGTTGGCCCACCGATGAGGGTGCCATCGGCGCGACGAATTGCTAAAACTAAAGCACCGGATTGCGATCGCAATCTCGCCTCCCTCAAACTTTGTCCCACTACCGGACAAACATCGGCATCGAGGCGAAATTCCTCCATGTAAAAAGATCTGTCGCTACCGGTTAAAATGCCATCGACAAAATCCATTACTTGGGGTCTGAGTGCGGCAGCTGCCATGCGTTTGCCACCAGTAATATAAGGAGAAACTACCGCATCCGCACCGCCGCGCTGCAATTTTGTCACCGCTTCTTCCGTACTGGCGCGGGCGATCGTTCTGACATTGGGATTGAGCGTTTTTGCCGAAAGAACTGTATAAAGATTTTCTGCATCGGAAGGAAGCGCCGCCACCAAACAAATTGCCCGTTCTATCCCAACTCTTACCAGAGTTTCATCCAGCGTGGCATCCCCTTGTACGGCAATGTAACCCATCTGCTGAGCGGCTTGCACGGATTCCGAATTGGAGTCGATCGTCAGAAAAGGAATACCTTCTGCCTCAAATTCTAAGGCAATCTGACGCCCGGTGCGTCCAAATCCACAAATAATGTAGTGTTCTGTAAGAGATTCCACCAAACGTCGCTGTTGTTGAAGTCTTCTTCCTTCTTGGAAGTAACCTTGAATGAGAGCTTCTGTAAAGCGATTAACAATATAACCAATGCTAATCACACCCATCCCAATCAAAACGATCGTAAACAATCGTCCTCGATCGCCTAAAGGATTGATTTCGCCAAAGCCAACGGTAGCCAGGGTACTTACGGTCATGTAAGCCGAATCTAACCACCGCCACCCCTCAACAAAACGATACCACAACGTACCGCACAAAAACACAAGAGCGAGGGCGATCGCACCGACAATCAATTCTTGCCGGAGGCGTTGATACTTGCGCTCGATATCTGACTGAGAATCGAATGAAGGGCGTTGGCTCACGTAAGTAGCAACTTTTTCTAAAGAGTTTGATAATACACAAAGGCAGTTACACAAACACTATATTCAATCTAATAGTAAAGGAGATCGGGAATGTATGTATTAATTGGTGGAGCCGGACTGATCGGCATAAATCTGGCTCAAAGGTTAGTAGAACTGGGACACACCGTTGCTGTAATTGATATCGATCCTAATGCTTGCCGTTACGCTCGCGAACAAGTGGGAGCAATGGCTTTTGAAGGTAGCGCGGTAAACACAGAAGTACTTTTGGAAGCGGGAATTCGCAAAGCCGATTCTATTGCTGCTGTATTGCGGAACGATGCCTTAAATTTGGCAATGGTTACTCTTGCCAAACACTACGGTGTTTCCCACATTATCAGCCGAATGCGTCACCGCGATTTTGAGCAACCGTTGCGCTTAGCTGGGGCGCATCATGTTATCAGTACGATCGACTTAGCTGTTTCTACAATGGTGAATGCGATCGAATATCCGGAAGTCGAATCGATGATGCACTTCGAGCAAGGTCAAATCGAGGTCTTAAAGCTGTCGATCCCACAAAAGTGCAACGTTGTCGGACGCAGTGTAGCTGAAATCGCTCAAGATGCTCGTTTCCCCACAGGTTCTCTAATTATTGGTTATCAAGCACATCCGCATATGGATTTAGCAATTCCCAACGGCAGTACTGTGTTAGAATCTGGTTCAACGGTTTTGGTTGTCACCAAGCCAGGTTCCTTACATCAAATGATCGATTTTATGGAAGGTTGCCGTTAATCGTCTTCCAGTTTTAACAGTTGCTCGTCAATAGTTTGTATCCTGGTTTGCACGATTTCTTCTGAGAGAATTCGTTTCCGCAATGCTTCGTTCAAGGCACCTTTTTCTGCCAATAACAAACGCCGACGAATGGCATCGAGTTTGATGCGATCGTTATTAGTAGCCGCAAATTCATCCGGACGGCGATTGTATAAATCTCGCAGTGCCTTTTCTGCGGCTGCTACTTTTACTTGATAACTCGATCGCATTTCTTCATACACAGATTTTGGTAATACTCCCGCCTTCAATAAACTATCCAATTCATCTTGGGCTGCCTTCGCAGTCATCAGTTGAGCTTGCAATTCCTCCGTTTGCTGACGAAACTCTGAAAATTTCACTAACTGCAACCTTCGCACCAGCCAAGGCAAACTCAAACCTTGCCCTACCAAAGAGAGAAGAACTGTACCGAATACTAACGCGATTAGCCCTTCTCGTCCTGGAATTGTTGCAGGTAAACTAAAGGCAAGCGCCATTGAAAGCGAACCTTTAATATTGCCCAAAAATAGAACGTGCTGCCAGCGCAGAGGTACGGGGCGATCGAACAAATGCACCCCAGCTAACAAGGGATACACCGATACAAATCTACCCACTTGGTAAGCCAAAATAGCGAGCAAAACTCCTGGCAAAGTTTGCCAAAGAGTAATCAAATCTATTTCTATACCAATCAGCAGAAAAATAAATGTATTGACACCAAAACCCGCATATTCCCAAAAGCTGAATAAAGTGATGCGACTGGAAGCAGAAACACTACCGGAAAGTCCGAAGTTTCCCACAATTAATCCGGCTACAACTACTGCCACAACACCGGATACGCCCACAACTTGTCCGACCTGAAAAGTTCCTAATGCTACCGCAACTGTTAGTAAGATACTGCTGAGAGGATCGTCCAAACGTACAAATAAACCTACACTCAAATAACCCAAAGCTATTCCTACGAGACTGCCGCCGACAATTACCAAAAATAAATCTTGGATTCCCTCCACAAAAGTTATCGATCCGGTTGAATGAACTTTCAAAATTAAACTGAAGAGAACGAGGGCTACACCATCATTAAATAAACTTTCTCCTTCTACAATTGTGGATAGTCGGGAAGGTACGGATACTTCTTTAAAAACGGCAATTACCGACACCGTATCGGTAATGGCGAGGATCGTCCCTATCAGCAGCGCCGGTATCCAACCCAACCCCAGCCCCAGTTTTAACAATAGGGAAGTAACTCCAGCTGCGATCGCCACACCTGGCCCAGCTAAGAGAAGGATCGGTTTAATCGTGCTTCGCAGGCGGCTGATATCGGTATTTATTGCCGACTCAAACAGCAAAATCGGTAAAAATAGATTCAAAATCAGCGAAGAATCCAATCCGACGCGACGTGGTAAGAACTCCGCGATTGCCAAACCTGCGAGAACCAAACCCGTGACATAGGGCAAACGAAACTGCCGAGATAGCAGCGCCACGCCTGTGGCAACTAGCAGAAGAACAATCAGAACAATGACTAACTCTGCAAACCTTCCTTGATGTCCTTGGCCTGTAGAGTTTAAACTTGCTAGGATAAAGTGTTGCGGAAAGTACGATAATACTACTTTCTCTGAGAATACAATACCGTACATAAGGTTTAGGTTATTGGTATAAGCTGCTGTATTGAAATAGCAGTTTTACATTAATCTGCCTTAAAATTCCGTACCACAGCTTTTCAAAAAAGCTCGAATATTAAGGATTGAGTCAGTGAGCATAGAAACTCTCGTTGAAAATCCCCACATACCCGCAGAGTCAGCACCTGTACTGTCTGCCCCGTTTGACCCTGCCAGTTTTGATGACTGCGTGATGACAACTTACGGGCGGTTCCCCCTAGCGCTGGAGAAGGGAGAAGGTTGTCGCGTTTGGGATACCGCAGGGCGCGAATATCTGGACTTTGTGGCGGGAATTGCCACTTGCACTTTGGGACACGCCCACCCAGCTTTAGTGGAAACGGTAACTCGCCAAATCCAGACGCTGCACCACGTTTCTAATCTGTACTATATTCCCGTACAGGGTCAGCTGGCGCAATGGTTGGTAGAACATTCCTGTGCCGATCGCGTATTTTTCTGCAATTCGGGTGCAGAGGCAAATGAAGGGGCGATCAAATTGGCTCGGAAATACGCCCATACGGTCTTAAAAATCACCAATCCGGTAATTTTGACGGCGCACGCCAGTTTCCACGGGCGCACGTTGGCGACGATTACAGCCACGGGTCAGCCGAAATACCAAAAGAACTTCGATCCGTTGATGCCCGGATTTCACTATGTACCCTATAACGATATCGAAGCGCTCAAGAATGCGATCGTCGATATAGATACAGGCGATCGCAGGGTTTGTGCTATCCTCCTGGAAGCATTACAGGGAGAAGGCGGCGTCCGTCCCGGAGATGTGGAATACTTCCAGCAAGTACGCCAAATTTGCGATGAAAATGGCATTCTGCTGATTCTCGACGAAGTGCAGGTAGGCATGGGTCGCAGTGGCAAGTTCTGGGGATACGAAAATTTAGGGATCGAACCTGATATTTTCACCAGCGCCAAAGGATTGGGTGGCGGGATTCCGATCGGTGCTACTTTGTCTAAGCAATTCTGTGCTGTTTTCCAACCTGGGGATCACGCCAGTACCTACGGTGGCAATCCTTTTGCCTGTGCGGCTGCCCTTACCGTTTGCCAAACTTTAGAACGGGAGAATATTCTGCAAAATGTGCAGGATAGGGGCGAACAATTGCGGACGGGATTGAGAGCGATCGCATCTAAATATCCTAACCATATTGTTGAAGTGCGCGGCTGGGGTTTGATTAACGGTATGGAGCTAAAATCAGATATCGAACTAACTTCAGTCGATGTGGTAAAAGCTGCAATGACTGAAGGTTTATTGCTCGTTCCCGCCGGCCCCAAAGTCCTCAGATTTGTACCACCTTTGATCGTCTCTGCTGCGGAAGTCGATCGAGCTTTACAAGCCGTAGAAAAAGCTTTGGCTGCTTTAGTATAAGCCAGTTTTACCTCTCCCCCAAACCCTCTCCTAAAAAGGGAGAGGGAGAGTCGGGAAGAGAGAAAAGTCAAAATTCAAAAATTGCTCTTTTTCTCTCTTCCCTAGCTCCTAATCCCTCACCCCCAGACCTAGCTTAGGCTAAAACTCGGCTAATAGTTTTTAACCATTCCTGCGTCGTGTAAGGTTTCGCTAAAAACGTTTTAACTCCCAGCTTTTCAACCGATTCTACCATTGTGCTGGAAGCCAGTCCGCTACAAGCAATAATCTTGACAGAAGGGTTAATTTTTTGTAATTGACGAATAGTACTTAAACCGTCCATAGACGGCATCATCATGTCCAGCAGCACAACGCTAATTTTATGCTTATGCTTTTTATATAACTTGATTGCCTCAACGCCATTACCAGCATTGAGAACCCTGTAGCCATATTTTTCCAAAATAGTTTTGTTAATCACTTGGATATCAACTTCATCATCAACCGAGAGAATCATTTCTCCTTGACCTCTGGGAAAGTCTACCTGTTCTGCTTCCTGTATTTCACTTTCCTTTATTGCTGGCAAATACACTTTAAATTCAGTACCCTTCCCTACCTGGCTATTCACTTTTATGAAACCACCGTGACTTTTCACGATACCAAGTACAGTTGACAAACCAAAACCAGTGCCTTTTCCGATTTCTTTTGTTGTAAAAAAAGGTTCAAAAATCCTATCTATTATTCTTGGCTCGATGCCAGTTCCAGTATCTAAAACACTTAAGAGAATGTAAGGGCCTACCTTTGCGTCTATATTCATCCTCGCAAATTTTTCGTCAATAAAAACATTTTCCGCAGATATATTCAGTTCGCCGCCATCTGGCATAGCATCGCGAGCGTTTAGACAAAGATTCATTAAAACTTGATCCAATTGTGTGGGGTCTCCGCAAACAGTCCAGAGGTTTTGTGGAATATCAAGCTGTAATTTTATTGTTTTAGGAAATATTTGTTTGAGAATATGCTTGAGTTCTGCGATCGGGTGTCCTATATTTAAAATTGTACGTTTTCCCTCCATTCCGCGTGCAAAGGACAGCAATTGCTTAACTAGATTAGCTCCACGTTTAGCGCTTGCTTCGACAATATTCAGCAAATGCTGCCGTTTTTCCAGTGGAACTTCCATTTTTAGAAGAAGTTGAGCAGCTGCCAAGATGGGGGTGAGGATATTATTCATATCGTGTGCGATACCAGCAGCAAGATTACCGATGCTTTCGATCCGCTGGATACGTAAAAATTGAGTTTCTAGTTGTTTCTTTTCTGTAATGTCGGTATTAACAACAAGTATTGATTGCAGATTTTGTCTCTCATCTTGTACAAGAGTCCAGCGGCTTTCTACAGTTACTTCGTTGCCGTATTTAGTAATTTGATGCAGCTCGCCATGCCACTCGCCTTTTTCAATAATTGTTGACAGAGCTTCTTCAAGTTGAGGAGAGGCAATTTCAAATAAAAGTTGATTGGCATTTTTGCCGATTGCTTCTGCTGCTGTCCATCCATAAAGCTTTTCAGCGCTTTTGTTCCAGAATAATATTTTGGCATTTAAATCTCGAACTAAAATAGCGTCTGTGGTGATATCAATGAGCGCTGCTTGCTCTCGTAATTTTTCTTGAACTTGTTTATCCTCAGTGATATCGTACCAAGCTCCCACTATTTCTTGCACGTTTCCTTCTAAGTTCAACACCAGTTTCATTTCATCCCGCAGCCATCGATAAGTACCATTTTTGTGGAGGAAGCGGTATTCCAATACGCAGTATTTATCTTCAAACATTTCGGGTGCAAGTGGCAGAACTCGCGATACATCTTGGGGATGAATGCAATCTATCCAGAAGTTATTATTTTCAGTGAAATCTTGCGGTTTATAACCCAGTTTTGTACTGACATTATTGCTGACAAAAGTAATGGTTTGAGCCTGAGAAAACTTGCGGGTGTAAATCACTGCTGGGTTAGATGAAAGCAAATGCTGTAAGCGTGCGTAAGTTGAAAGAAGTGCTAATTCCGTTTGTTTGAGAGCCTCAATTTGGTGTTGCAATTCTGCTTCGTATGCTACCCGTTCGGTTACGTCTTCTATAACGGTGATTGTACCGATAGCGCGACCTTGCTCTATCAAAGGTGCGATACGAGCGCTTTGTAGCATATGAGTTAATATGCTGTTGTCGATCCTGGGTGATATGGGTAGTAAATAACCGTGCAATCGTTGGGATAGCAATACTACTTGACCATCCAAAGCCCGATCGTAAAAACGATCTAATCGACGCTGGGTTAGTTCGGGATACACCTCTAGTAAATTGCGTCCTATGATTTCTTGAGCGCTCGTGCCACTGTGGATTTCGAGCCAATGGTTCCAGCTTAAGATCTTTAGTTTGGCATCGGTTGTAAAAATACCTTGGTCTGCTTGATCGTTTAACCATTGCAGCATGACTTCGTTTTGTTGTAATTTTTGATTTCTAAGGTTCATAATTAAGGTTGATTTTAAAATTTTTGCAATTCTTAAAATACAAGAAACTTTGGTTATATTTCAAAAATATGACTATACTAGGCAAAATACTGCGAACAATAACAAATATCGATTTAATCAGGGTGTAAGTTAATAAACTGTCTTCTCAACTACTTAACAGTCCTCTGGTTTGGAAAAAAGTTAAGTATAGTGAAAATTTTTATTCTTTTGTAAAGACTAAAGTTGTAAATCTAGGGCTAGACTCATTTAGGTTTAGCTTTCTTTAAGTGGAACATCTGACCATCTGTCGATCGCTTCCATCAAGCAGTCCAACGATGCCACACCCAACACTATTACTAGATAACTATTGACCGAGTTATCGCGCAAGCGGAATCCTGTATAAATTACCATACCATAACGCAATTCTTCCTTCCCAATCACAAGGGAATTCAGCAGTCCATCTAATGCTTCGAGGTGCAAACGCGGTACTGAGAAAGTAATTTGGATTTCCAGCACATTACCGAACATACTCAGACAAGCGTTCAATAAGATATTACCGACCTCGGTCAGTACCTCGCTTGCAGATGCGTCCAGGCGATGGGTCAGAAAAGCAGTATTCGGTGTTAACAACTCGGTCAGTATGACGGCATCCTCATAGTTCAAGAGCAAAAGTGCGTTGCCGGAAACAGGGCCAGTAAAAATTTGCTGTACGGTTGCGACTTCACCTTCAACGACGCTGGCGAGATTGGTAGCTAAGTCCCGGATCGGATGGATATAAACCTGCGGAACTTCTAGTAATACGCGATAACCTGTCAGTTCTGATAGGGAAGCGGCGGTGCGGGCAAAGCTTATATTTATCAGTTCAGTTAATGCGTCTTGTTGTTGTTCTGTAAGTAACATTACGAACCTCTTTCCAGTACTGCATTGACAATTTCCAGTACATGAGCAGCAACAAATGGTTTATTGATAAAGGCACGCGCCCCTACTTGCTTAACCGTTTTCTGGGTGAAAGTCTGAAGATCGGCACTGGCTACTATCACCTGCGCTGACCTATCCAAGGAGATTAATTTTTCCAGCACCTCCGTTCCTGTCATCCCGGCCATGACCAGATCGAGTGTTACTAAGTCGGGGTGTTCGAGAAAATAAAGCTCGATCGCTGCTATCCCGTCAGATGCCTCAATAATTTGATGTCCCTCTAGTTCTAGTATGGCTTTTAGTATCCGACGGGATAAGCTTGAATCATCCACAATTAGGATTTTAGCCATTACAATACCTCTAAAATTGCTGCGGCCCTATGATTGCAGCGGCAACAATAACATTTATTACTACTATATTACGGTTAGATTCAGAGAAATTTACGTATTATCTATGGCAAAAAATGGCTTTATTGATAAGGTTGCTCAATACAGCCAAACCAGATTGTCTATTAGTTTTGTGTTTTTAAAGAAGTTTTAACTTATTTCAAGTATTTTTGCTTATATTGTATTTTTGTAAATAAAAATTATGTTTGTCTTCATTTAAACTACAGAAGCAAACGTATGCCCTATTTTTCGGATTTTAAATTTTATATTTTGGATTTGTGAAAATATTGCTAACTGAGCAATGAAGAATTTTAAAATATGGCAAATTTATAACCAAAGGATATGATGTGTCTATAAATAGAAGATTGCTGTTTTTTGCGAAAAAGGAGCAATTAGTGCCTTAAAAATCTTCTCAGGCAGGAGTTTAAGCAGCCCGATCGAACCATGCAGTTAAGGCTACTGCCAGAGCGTCCGCTGCATCGTCCGGTTTGGGAATATAATCTAAATTTAACTCCCGCGCCACAGACTGCTGCACGTCATACTTATCCGCATTGCCCATGCCGGTCAGCGCCTGTTTTATTTGTGCTGGCGTAAACTCTACTAATGGTAGTTTATGCTGAGCTAAGACTAACATCAGTACACCTCGCGCTTGGGCTACAGCAATGGTATTTCCCATGCGATAAAAAAATAGTTTTTCGATCGCCACCAGATCCGGCTGCCACTGCTGTATTAATGTATGCAAATCTTCATAAATTATGTTGAGTCGTTCTCCGATGTCTAGATCGGATGAAGTTTTTATGACTCCAAAGTCTAGCAGGGTCGCGGGAGTTTGCTGTAGCTTTGGGCAAATAATGGCCCCAAATCCAACTATTGCCAGCCCTGGGTCTAATCCCAAAATTCGCTGCTCCATAAGAAAATCTCACCCAGATATCGCTGTGTGCAACATGAATCTTATGGCATACAAGCTTAGGGTTGATCGATCGCCAATAACTCTGGTAACAAATACCTAGTTGAACATACTGCTTAAGTGGAGATCTTAGCTCGATAACCTCAAAACTTCTATTATACACTTGTCTGACGAACCTTTTGAATACCTCGCCCAAATCATCTATGTCCCTCAGTTTATTCAAACAAGCCCTTCTTGTGCTGTCCCACGAGTCACGAAGTCGCACTCCCCAGCGAGTCAATACATGGTTCAAATGGTTGGCTCCTGGATTGTTGGTGAAACGCTGGTTGCTTTTGAGCGCAGGCGGTGTTTTGCTCACCAGTCTGGGGTTGGCCATCTGGATAAAGCTAACTCCCATTTATCGTCTCATTCAGCTGATCAACGACATCTTAGAAAAGGTTGCTTCCTTCTTTCCCAGCTATATCAGCGGCCCGCTCGTGGTAGCTTTCGGTGTGCTGTTTATTCTGTGGGGACAGACTCGCAGTTTCAATGCTATTACGGAAGTTCTCAAACCAGCAGGAGATGAAGAACTGATCGATATGCTGCTGGCCCATCGCCGCCTCAATCGCGGCCCGAAAGTTGTGGCGATCGGCGGCGGTACTGGTCTTTCTACTTTGCTGAGAGGTTTAAAAACTTACAGCGCCAATATTACAGCTGTTGTGACGGTGGCGGATGATGGCGGTTCTTCTGGGCGTTTGCGCCGGGAAATTGGCGTGCTGCCGCCTGGGGATATTCGCAATTGTTTGGCGGCGCTAGCAGATGAGGAAAAGTTATTGACGGAGTTGTTTCAATATCGCTTCCGCGCTGGGGATGGTTTGGTCGGTCACAGTTTTGGTAATCTGTTCCTGACGGCGATGAGCGAAGTTACTGGGGATTTGGAACGAGCGATCGCTGCCAGTTCCAAGGTTTTGGCGATCAGAGGACGGGTACTACCGGCGACGCTTAGCGATGTCCGTTTGTGGGCTGAGTTAGCAGACGGACGCCGGATTGAGGGAGAGTCTAAAATTACGGAAGCTAAAGGAAATATTGTCAAAATTGGTTGTATTCCCGCCAATCCTCCCGGTTTGCCGAAAGCTTTGCAGGCAATTCGCGAAGCGGATTACATTATCATTGGCCCAGGTAGCCTCTACACCAGTGTAATTCCCAATTTGTTGGTGCCGGAAATTGCAGAAGCGATCGCACAACGACAAGTTCCCCGCATCTACGTTTGCAATATCATGACTCAGCCTGGGGAAACTCAAGGATACACTGTTTCCGACCACATCCGAGCTATTGACGAAGCCTGCGGTAAGCGATTGTTTAATGCAGTATTGGTGCAGCGGAAATCACCCTCGGCTAACGCTCTGATTCGCTACGCACAAGAAAATTCCTATCCCGTTTTCCTCGATCGCGAGGCAGTCGCGGAGTTGGGGCGTAGAATTGTGTTGGCGAATGTGATGGATGAGGATAAAAATACGGCTTTGGTGCGCCATAATTCTCAGCGGCTAGCGCGGGTGTTGCTGCGCTGGTACAGTCGCGCTCAATCCCAACCAGTTGAATTTTAAATTTTAGGTTTTCGATAGAAAATGGTCATAGAACCGCAGGCAATTCGTCTTTCTGATGCTGAGGCGACGCGATCTTTGGGTCGCGCTTTGGGTCAGTCTCTACAAGCTGGTAGCGTAATTTTACTGGAAGGAGATTTAGGTGCTGGTAAAACTACTTTAGTTCAAGGTATTGGGGAAGGATTGGGCATACTAGATGCGATCGTCAGCCCTACTTTTACATTGGTGAATGAGTACCCAGAAGGAAGATTGCCTTTGTATCACTTGGATTTATACCGTTTGTCACCGACAGAAGTCGATTCTTTGCACCCGGAAACATTTTGGGAAGGGGTCGAAGTGCCTTTGGGAATTGTGGCGATCGAATGGTCGGAACGATTGCCATACAAGCCGTCTAGCTACCTGTATCTTTCTCTTGCTTATCGGGAAGATGGCAGTCGTCAGGCTAACATTGCATCGTTCGGTGAATTTAACTTAAATCTTCTCACATTACCAACCATTAGTTAATTGCTGTTCTAGGGGTTAGGTTTGTATTGAAAATTCTTCTGGATCTGTGCCCCCATTTACCCCTGACGGGGCGACAACTATAGCTCAAAGGTAGACTGGATAAGCATTTCGGCGCGATGACCTCGTTGATAATAAGGTAATTTATGAGGACTTAAAGACATTAATTTAGCAGTTTGTTCACTAAATAAATCTAGAGATTCC
>NZ_JBHFNU010000101.1:0-18105 GCF_041929145.1 Aerosakkonema sp. BLCC-F183
CAAAAATGCCGAAGAACGCTATCAAAGCGCATTAGGGCTGAAATGGGATCTAGAAAAATGTTGGCAGCAATTGCAAACAAAAGGTGGCATTGAAGCTTTTCCCATTGCACAAAGAGATTTGTGCGATCGCTTCATCATCCCGGATAAACTCTACGGACGAGAAACCGAAGTTCAAACCCTCCTAGAAGCCTTCGATCGAGTCAGCCTTGGTGCAACAGAAATGATGCTAGTAGCTGGGTATTCTGGAATTGGGAAAACTGCGGTTGTCAACGAGGTACATAAACCCATTGTTAGACAACGGGGCTATTTTATTAAAGGCAAATATGACCAATTTCAACGCAATATTCCCTTTTCAGCCTTTGTCCAAGCATTCCGCGATCTAATGGGGCAATTATTAACCGAAAGCGATGTGCAAATTGAGGAATGGAAAAATAAAATATTAGAGGCTGTGGGCGACAATGGGCAAGTAATTATTGACGTTATACCCGAACTAGAAAACATTATTGGCAAGCAACCACCAGCAGTAGAATTATCAGGAACAGCCTCTCAAAATCGCTTTAATTTATTATTCCAAAAATTCACCCAAGTTTTTACCAGCCAAGAACATCCCTTAGTAATCTTTCTGGATGATTTGCAATGGGCTGATTCCGCATCGCTAAAACTCATGCAACTATTAATGGTTGATACCGGGCATCTTTTCATTATTGGCGCATATCGTGATAACGAAGTCCCACCTGGACATCCATTATTATTGACTTTGAGTGAAATCCAAAAGACCCAAGCAATAATTAACACAATTACTTTAGCACCACTCAGTCAAGTAAAAGTCAATCAATTAGTGGCTGACACGCTCAAATGTCCAGAAGAACTTGCCTGGAGTCTTTCACAATTAATCTTTCAAAAAACTCAAGGTAATCCATTTTTTGCTACCCAGTTTCTCAAAGCATTACATCAAGATGGACTCATTCAATTTGATTTTAAATTAGGCTGTTGGCAATGTGATATTTCCCAAGTGACAATGCAAGCGGTTACAGATGACGTTGTGGCTTTTATGAGTCTGCAATTGCGGAAACTGCCGTCATCAACCCAAGAAGTATTAAGGTTAGCAGCTTGTATTGGTAACTCTTTTGATTTAGCCACTTTAGCAATTGTTGCCGAACAATCCGAAATCGAAACAGCAAACTGTTTATGGAAAGCCTTACAAGAAGGATTGATTGTACCAATAAGTGATATTTATAAGTTTTATGTTGGGCAAGAAACTGAAATATATACTTCAGAAAACCAACAAACTGTTAATTACAAATTTTTACATGACCGAGTACAGCAAGCGGCTTATTCTCTGATTCCTGATGACCAAAAACAGGTAACTCATCTACAAATTGGACGCTTACTTCAGCAACGATTGTTAGACCATGAGCAAGAGGAAAGAATCTTTGATATTGTGGGTCATCTGAATCAAGGGCTGGGATCGATCGCTCAACCAGACGATCGCCAAAACCTAGCCCAATTAAACTTCCAAGCAGGGGTAAAAGCTCAAACTGCTACTGCTTATACTGCCGCCACAGGGTATTTCCAAATTGCGATCGCCCTTTTGGAGTCCGACTGCTGGCAAACACAATATGAATTAGCCCTAAATTTGTATGTAGCAGCTGCCGAAGCCAGTTATTTAAATGGTGATTTTGAGAACATGGAACAACAGGCTGCATTAGTCTTGCAGCAGGCACAGACGATTTTTAACAAAGTGAAGATTTTTGAAATTCAAATCGCAGCCCAAACAGCTCGCAGCCAGATGTTAGAAGCGATCGCCCTCGCCAGAGACGCACTAGCAGAATTTGGCATAGACTTACCCACACAAGCAAACGAAGCGAAGATTAGCAAAGCCTTACAAGACCTGCAAGCCCAACTCAACGGCAGAGAAATTGCGTCACTCATTGACTTACCTACGATGAGCGAACCTAAAGCGATCGCCGCAATACAATTGTTGAGAATGTTGTTTGCACCCATATTGATTGGCAATCCGAGTTTATTACCCCTGTTGAGTGCAACAATGGTGCGCTTGTCGCTGCAATTTGGTAATAATCCCGCTTCAACTGTAGGATATGTAATTCATGGCATGATGTTATGTGCTTTTTTTAATGAAGTGGAAACTGGCTGCGAGTTTGGTTATTTAGCTATTTCGTTACAGGAAAAGTTCAACAATCAGGTGATGAAATGCCTTGTTTCCAGTATTTTTGGAGGTTTTATCCAACATCGCCAGCGATCGCTTTTAGCAACCCTATCGGTGATGAAAGAAGCCTATACAATTGGTATGGAAACTGGCGATTTTCTCTACGCAGGCTACAGTATACAAGGTTATGCCTATCTGTCACTGTTCGCTAATGTAGACTTAAATACTTTGTCCGCCGAATTACCTCCTTATAGTCTTGTTTTGAGCCAAGTAAAACAAAATGCGGCTTGTATTTTATTAGACTTAGTGCGTCAAGTAGTGGAGAATTTGCAAGAAACAGTCAGCCAACCTGATAGCTTAATTGGCAGTTTTTACAATGAGACACTAATGTGGCCGAAGCATCAGCAAGATAACGATCTCGTGCCTATCGCTTTTGCCTATGTCTATAAACTGATGCTTGCTTACTTGTTTAGCAATTATCAAGCTGCCTTTGAGTATACACACCAAATCCAGCCCTATTTTATGGCAGCAGCCGGAGCATTGCATATTCCCATTTTCCACTTTTATGCTGCCCTCACACATCTAGCACTCTTGCCAAGTCAGTCGCCAACCGAGTCAGGAGACATTCTGCTTCAGATGCAAAGCCATCAAACTATTCTGCATCAATGGGCGCAACAAGCAACCATGAATCACTTGCATAAATGGTATCTAGTGGAGGCTGAACGTCATCGGGTTTTGGATGAAAAAATTGCTGCAACTGAATGTTATGACAAAGCAATATCTCTAGCTAAAGCCAACGAATATCTCCAAGAAGAAGCACTAGCTAACGAACTCGCCGCAAAATTTTATCTTGATTGGGGCAAACAGCGCATAGCCCAAGAATACATGATTGAAGCCTACTATTGTTATGCCCGATGGGGAGCAAAAGCCAAAGTTGCCGACTTAGAAAAACGCTATCCCCAATTACTCGCCCCCATATTACAGCAAACCCGTTCAACTCTCTCAACTCACGAAACTATATTTGCTTTGGGGAATGTCACTTGCACCAGTTCCGCTACATCCGACAGTAGTGCTTGTGTAGCTTTAGATTTAGCTGCCATTCTCAAAGCTTACCAAGCTATCTCCAGCGAAATCGAACTAGAAAAACTCCTGTCATCGTTACTTTCTATCGTGATTGAAAATGCTGGGGCTGATAAATGTGTGTTAATTCTGTTGCGAGACGATCGCCTACTAATTCAAGGTGCAATCACCGAGGGAACAAACCCAGTGGTATTGCAGAAAATTCCGGTTGAAGAGAGTCAAGATATTCCCCAAAAGCTCATTTACAAAGTCAAGCACACTCAACAAACTGTTGTCTTGTTGGATGCAACCGCAGATAACACCTTAGCCAATGACCCCTATATTATCCGTCAACAGCCAAAGAGTATTTTGTGCAGCCCGATTTTACACCAAGGAAAATTACTGGGGATTTTATATCTAGAAAATAATTTAGCCAAGGGAGCGTTTACTAGCGCTCGCATCGAACTACTGAATTTACTTTGCGCTCAAGCTGCTATTTGCTTAGAAAATGCCCGACTTTATCAACATTCTCAGGAATATGCCCAAGAGTTACACCGATCGCTCCATGAGTTAAAAATTGCCCAAACCCGCTTCCATCATCTAGTAGATAACGTTCCTGGGGTAGTGTATCAATTCCTGATGGCGACCGATGGTTCGGTATCAATGCCTTACATAAGTAGCGACTGTTACGCTCTCTATGAAGTCACCGCCTCTGAAGCGATCGCCAACGTGCAGATCCTCATGGATATGGTGCATCCAGAGGATGCTGAATCTCATCGTCAGTCTATTGCAGATTCAGTTCAAACCTTAACTCCCTGGCAGTGGGAGGGGCGAATTGTTACCCCCTCTGGAATGATTAAGTGGATTCACGGTGAAGCGTGCATCGAAAAACTTGCTGATGGCACGTTAATGTGGGATGGATTGTTGTTGGATATTAGCGATCGCAAACAAGCAGAACTTGCCTTGCAGCAAAAATCTCAAGATTTAGAACAAGCATTACAAGACTTACAACAAGCGCAACTACAAATCATCCAAAGTGAAAAAATGTCCGCTTTGGGCAACTTAGTCGCTGGTGTCGCCCATGAAATGAATAATCCTTTAGGGTTTATTGTTGCCAGTCTCCAACAAGCGAAACCCACTTTCGTAGAGCTGCTCGAACACTTAAAACTCTATCAAGAAAGTTTGACTAATCCCACTGAAGAAATCCAAATTCATGCCGAAAAAATTGACTTAGAATATACCTTAGCAGACTTGCCCAAAATGCTAGATTCCATGTCTGTAGCCTGCGACAGACTAAAAAATATCAGCACTTCTCTACGCACTTTCTCTCGTGCTGACAGAGATGACAAAGTGCCATTTAATCTTCACGAAGGCATTGACAGTACAATTTTAATTCTGCAACATCGCCTGAAAGCTAACGAACAACGTCCTGCCATTGAAGTCTTAAAAAACTATGGTAACCTACCTGAAATTAAATGCTTTCCCGGTCAATTAAATCAGGTGTTTATGAATATAATTGCGAATGCGATCGATGCGGTAGAGCAATCAAATATAGGACGCACTTTTGCGGAAATTCAGGCAAGTACCAATCAAATTAGCATTCAAACATCCTTAGTAAATAAACTGGTAGAAATTCGGATTGCCGATAATGGTAAAGGCATGACGGAGGCAGTCAAAGCTAAAATATTCGACCATTTATTTACAACGAAAGCTGTGGGAAAAGGCACAGGGTTAGGTTTAGCGATCGCTCGTCAGATTGTCGTCGAAAAACATCAGGGGAGTATCGAAGTTGAGTCAAAGCCGGGACAAGGTGCTGAATTTTGCATTCGACTGCCGATCTCATCATAGGCATCTTCTCAAATCTAGTAATTTCAAGCCAAACAACCATTCAAGTACGTTACAGGGAAATCATCATGAATCTGACTGGATATCAACTCAAGACAGAATTATATAACGGTTCGAGAACTGTAGTTTATCGCGGTCACCGTGAGGCGGACTCACTACCAGTCGCGATCAAATTCCTGAAAAACCCCTATCCCAGTTTCAGCGAATTAGTGCAATTTCGCAATCAGTACACCATTGCCAAAAATCTCACTTCACCATTAATTATCCAAACCTATAGCCTGGAAAACTACCAGAATGGTTATGCCTTGGTGATGGAAGATTTCAGCGGTATCGCTTTATCAGAGTATTTCCCACCCCAGCAAAAACTTCCAGCCAAATCCCTGCCGGATTTTTTACGAATTGCCATAGCTTTATGCGATGCCATAGATGTACTATATCGGTCAAGAATCATCCATAAAGATATCAAACCCAGAAACATTCTGATTAATCCCCAAACTAAAGAAGTTAAATTAATCGACTTTAGTATTGCCTCCTTATTACCTAGAGAAACCCAAACTCTCTTAAATCCAAATCAGTTAGAAGGCACATTAGCTTATATTTCCCCCGAACAAACTGGCCGAATGAATCGGGGAATTGACTACCGGACAGATTTTTATTCATTAGGTGTAACTTTTTACGAATTATTGACGGGAGAGTTACCGTTTCAATCAAACGAGCCGATGGAATTGGTGCATTGTCACATTGCTAAACGGCCAAAATTAGTGAATGAAATCAATCCAGATATTCCGGGAGTTCTATCAGAAATCGTATCCAAATTGATGGCTAAAAATGCCGAATACCGCTATCAAAGCGCATTAGGATTGAAATGGGATCTAGAACAATGCTGGCAGCAATTGCAAACAAAACGTAAGATTGAAGCTTTTCCCATTGCACAACAGGATCTGTGCGATCGCTTTATCATCCCCGATAAACTTTATGGCAGAGATACGGAAGTTCAAACCCTACTCGAAGCCTTCGATCGAGTCAGCCTTGGTGCAACCGAAATGATGCTTGTAGCCGGGTTCTCTGGCATTGGGAAAACTGCGGTTGTGAACGAGGTACATAAACCCATTGTCAGACAACGCGGTTATTTTATTAAAGGTAAATACGACCAATTTCAACGCAATATTCCCTTCAGTGCTTTGGTGCAATCATTCCGCGATATAATGGGTCAATTACTCTCAGAATCGGACAGTAAAATCAACAGTTGGAAAATCAAAATCTTGGAAGTTGTAGGCGAAAATGGACAAGTTTTAATTGACGTCATTCCAGAGTTAGAACATATTATCGGCAATCAACCGCCAGCTACAGAACTATCAGGAACTGCTGCCGAAAATAGATTTAATTTACTTTTGCAAAAATTTGTGCAAATTTTCACTCATCCAGAACATCCCTTAGTGATATTTTTAGATGATTTGCAATGGGCAGATTCCGCATCGCTGAAATTGTTACAACTGTTGATGCAAGATACAAAATATTTATTGCTCTTAGGTGCATATCGGGATAATGAAGTATCACCAACTCACCCATTCATCTTGACTGTAGATGAGTTAGAAAAAGCTGGCGCAGTAGTCAATAAAATTATTCTCCAAGCATTAAGCGAAATTAATCTCAATCAGTTAGTTACAGATACGCTGAATTGTGAATCATCGCTGGCTCAACCCTTGACAACATTAATTTATCAAAAAACTCAAGGTAATCCTTTTTTTGCTACCCAGTTTCTTAAAGCATTAAATAATGAACAGATGATCGCGTTTGACTTTGCATCTCGCCATTGGCAGTGCGATATTGCTCAAATAAAAGCTCTAGCAATTACTGATGATGTGGTAAAATTCATGTCCATACAATTGCAGAAATTACCACAGCCAACTCAAAATATTCTCAAGTTAGCAGCTTGTGTTGGGGCGCAGTTCGATTTACAGACATTGGCGATTATTTCCGAAGAAATACCAGAAACAACAGCAGCAAATTTATGGAAAGCTTTGCAAGAAGGGCTGATTATTCCGAATACAGAAATTTATAAATTCTTCGTTCAATCTGAAGATATATCTGCTTCTTATGCAGCAGCTAATCCAGTTTATCGCTTTTTACATGACCGAGTTCAACAAGCAGCTTATTCTCTGATTCCTGACGACGAAAAGCAAGTCACACATCTCAAAATTGGACAGTTACTTCTGCAAAATTCTTCTGCCGGAGAAGGAGAAGAAAAACTGTTTGATATTGTGGGACATTTGAACCAAGGACAAGCATTAATTAATCAACCACAGGAACGAGAAGTTTTAGCAAAACTCAACTTGAAAGCTGGGAATAAAGCCCGACATTCCACTGCTTATACTGCCGCTAGAGAGTATTTTCATACGGGAATAGATTTACTAGAGATTAATTGTTGGCAAAGTCAGTATGAATTAACTTTGAATTTGTATATAGCTGCAACGGAAGCTAGTTATTTGAATGGTGATTTTGACAGTATGGAACAACTTGCGGCATTGGTATTGCAGCAGGCACAGACTGTTGTTGACAAAGTTAAAATCTACGAAATTCAAATTGCCGCACTAACATCTTGTAGCCAAATATTAGCAGCGATCGCAGTCGGTAGAGAAGCTCTAGCCCAATTAGGAGTAGAATTACCCAGCCAAGTAGACGAAACTCAGATTGGCAATGCCTTAGCAGCAGTCAACCAGCAACTCCAAGAACGAGAAATTGCCACACTGATTGACTTACCCCTGATGAGCGAACCTCAAGCTCAAGCTGCAATCCAGATATTAAGTATGTTGTTCCCACCAGTGTTACTGGGACAACCTGGTTTAATGCCCATTCTCGGCGCGACAATGGTACGCTTATCGCTGGAGTTTGGCAATACTTCCGCCTCAATCCCTGGCTATGCAATTCATGGGATGGTGATGTGTGCCTTTTTTGGCGAAGTTGAAATCGGTTATGAGTTTGGTAAATTATCCCTCTCCTTGCTGGAAAAGTTGAACGATCGGAGGATGAAATGTGTCACTCTCAACCTGTTTGGAGGTTTTATACAACATCACCGACAATCACTTTTAGCCGCGCAGCTAACCATGAAAGAAAGTTACCTGGCGGGAATGGAAAACGGTGATTTTCTCTACGCTGGCTACAGCATAGAAGGGTATGCCTTAAAGGGGTTATTCGCTGGTGTAGAATTGCATAGCTTGGCGGCGGAATTACCTACTTACAATGCTGCTCTCGTTCAGGTGAAACAAGATTCAGCATTAACTTATTTGCAGATGGTACAGCAAACAGTAGAGCAATTTCGAGAACCTGTCAGCCAACCTGACTGCTTAATTGGGATTTTCTACGATGAAACAGTAATGTTCCCAAAGCACAAGCAGGATCGGGATCTGACTGCACTTGCGTTTGTTTATAGCTATAAACTATCGCTTGCCTACTTTTTTGGAAATTATCACGCTGCCCTTGACTATATCACCCAAGTCCAGTCCTATTTAATGGCAGTATCGGGAATGATTTTTGTTCCTATATTCCATTTCTATACCGCCCTCACTAATCTAGCACTTGTTTCCAGCCAAGCAGAAACAACCGAAATTCTCGCCAAAGTCGAAAACCATCAACAAACTCTCTACCAGTCGGCGCAAGATGCTCCCATGAATTATTTACACAAATGGCATTTAGTAGAAGCAGAAAAATTGCGAGTTTCGGGTGATAAATTAGCGGCAATGGAGCATTACGAACAAGCCATTACCCTGGCTAAAACTAACCAATTCCTCAATGAAGAAGCCTTAGCTAACGAACTTGCTGCCAAATTTTATCTTGATTGGGGCAAAACAAAAATTGCTCAAACCTACATGATGGAGGCTTACTACTGTTATGCGCGGTGGGGTGCCAAAGCCAAAGTTATCGATTTAGAAAGCCGCTATCCCCAATTACTTCTATCAATTCTGCAAAAACAACAACCGACTTTCAAACCAACAGAAACAATCATTTCTAACTCTTCTCACACAGTTCAAGGTTCTAACCTCAGTCATCCTAGCATTTCCGAAGCTCTCGATTTGGCAACTATTCTCAAAGCTTTTCAATCGCTTTCCCGCGAAATTGAGTTAGAGAAATTACTCTCAACTTTACTGAAAGTAATCCTGGAAAGCGCTGGAGCCGATAAATGTGCGTTACTCATACCAAAAGGTGATTGTTGGGTAATTGAGGCATTATCCCAACTGCAACAACCTGCGATAATTTTACAATCTCTGCCCTGTGAAGAAATAGTCTCTGTTAGCTTAATTAATCGAGTTAAAAATACTCTGGTTGCGGCTGTTTTGGAAAATGCCATAGTCGAGCCAACTTTGCTTGCCGATCCTTATATTCTACACCATAGACCCAAGAGTATTTTCTGTGCGCCAATCCTCAATCAAGGCAAATTGATTGCCATTTTGTACTTAGAAAATAGTTTGGCAGTGGGAGCATTTACAAGCGATCGCATCGAACTACTCAACTTACTCTGCACTCAAGCTGCAATTTCTCTAGAGAATGCCAAACTTTATCATCAATTAGAGGATTATTCCCACACTCTCGAACAAAAAGTAGCAGAACGCACCCAGGAATTGACAGCAAAAGCTACTCAGTTGGAATCAACACTCTCTCAACTTTACTCAACGCAAGCCCAACTCATTCAAGCTGAGAAAATGTCTAGTTTGGGACAGTTAGTTGCTGGAATTGCTCATGAAATTAATAATCCAATTAATTTTATCTATGGCAACTTACAACCAGTCAAAGAATATGTAACATCTTTAATTGAATTAAATAATTTATACCAGCAACTTTATCCCGCTCCCTTTCCAGAAATTGCTCAAAAAAAAGCAGAAATAGACTTTAATTTTTTATTAGAAGATTTACCAAATATCCTATCTTCTATGAATGTAGGAGTAGAAAGAATTCGTCAAATAGTGCTGTCACTGCGAAATTTTTCCCGCTTGGATGAATCAGAAATAAAAGAAGTAGACATTCACTCTGGTCTGGAAAGTACGTTGTTAATTTTGCAGCATCGACTTCAAAGTAATAGTAAACGTCCCGAAATTACAGTCAGCAAAAGATATGGAAGATTACCTTTAGTTAGTTGTTATGCTTCGGCGCTAAATCAAGTATTTATGAATATCATCAACAATGCCATTGACGCATTGGATACATCAAAGGAAAATTACCAACCGACTATTATAATTCGGACGGAATTAACGGAAGCAAAAACTATCGTTATTCGCATTATCGATAACGGTATAGGCATGAGTAAGTCGGTGCAAAATCAAATATTTAATCCATTTTTTACGACTAAACCAGTAGGTAGCGGTACTGGTTTGGGTCTATCAACTAGCTATTCGATTGTGGTAGAAAAACATCGAGGTAAGTTAAGTTGTATTTCCACACCAGGAGAGGGTACTGAATTTATAATTGAAATTCCCGTGTAAATTTTTGAGATAATTTAAAGAAAATTTCCTTTAAGCTGGAAACTATTATCGGAAAGCGTTTGTTGTCAAGAAAGGCTTTCAAGCAATCGGCGGCTTGGTTAGGGATTTCAGTTCTCTGACTTGTGAGGAGTAGATTAAGTCTGAAGCAACTTTATCAGGACAGCGATCGCATACTTGTTCCCTGGCTCGATTTGTCCCAAGAGCCTTGCAGCTTGCCAAACGGTTGGCTTATGCTCAGTTGTGTCGATCGGGTCGAGCAGATCTGCAACAATGGTTAAAGTCTCTATCTAGTTCAATGCCACAGAATGCACATTTGAATATCTGTGCTGACAAACATAAATTTTGCCTCATGCAGCATCAATATTTATAAGACGCCGCACGAGGCAGAAAATACGAAAGTATTTATTTAATGCGGATGGTGAGACTCGAACTCACAAGGACAAGCCACACGCACCTCAAACGTGCGCGTATACCAATTCCGCCACATCCGCGTTTGGGGTAACTTTAGCAACCCATTAACTATACTAGCTTACTTTTGTTCGCATTGGCAACTGTATAACTAGGGCGTCGGGGAGAGCTAAAAGTCAAAAGTCAAAAGTCAAAAGTCAAAATTCCTTTCCCTCTCCCCTCTTCCCTTTCGCCTTTCGCCTTTTCCCGACGCCCTAACCCCGACGCCCGACGCCCTTTCTTTTGACTTTTCGCCAATGTTGCGATTGATTAAGGAATCACGCCAAAAGCCGGGTTCTGGAACACTTCATCAGCAAGTAGTCCTCAACACCGTGATAGGATTAACAGCCGAAGACAAAAAGCTGCTTCGCCTCAAGCGTCGGTGTCGCCATCAACAAGCCGCCAAAGAAGCTGCCGAGGTTTAGTGTTACCGCTCGTCGATCCGAAAGCTGGAAAATGCGTTTTTCTAAGATATTAATTGCTAATCGCGGCGAAATTGCCCTACGCATTCTCCGCACCTGCGAAGAAATGGGAATTTCTACGGTTGCCGTTCACTCTACCATTGACTGCCACGCTCTCCACGTCCAACTTGCTGACGAAGCGGTTTGTATTGGCGAACCTCCCAGCAGCAAAAGTTATCTCAATATTCCCAACATCATTGCCGCAGCGCTGACGCGCAATGCTACGGCAATTCACCCTGGATATGGATTTTTGGCCGAAAATGCCAAGTTTGCTGAAATTTGCGCCGATCACCAGATAGTTTTTATTGGGCCATCTCCCGCAGCGATTCGGGCAATGGGAGATAAATCGACTGCCAAAGAAACTATGCAGCGGGTGGGTGTGCCTACAGTTCCCGGTAGCGACGGGTTGCTCTTAGATGAGAAGGAAGCAATGGCGATCGCTGCTAAAATTGGCTATCCTGTGATGATCAAAGCTACCGCTGGCGGTGGCGGACGGGGAATGCGTCTGGTACCAGAAGAAAGCGAATTCCTCAAACTCTTCCACGCAGCACAGGGAGAAGCGGAAGCTGCGTTTGGAAATCCCGGCGTTTATTTAGAAAAATTTATCGAACGTCCCCGACATATTGAATTTCAAATTTTAGCCGACAGTTACGGTAATGTGATTCACTTGGGCGAACGAGATTGCTCTATTCAGCGACGTCACCAAAAATTGCTCGAAGAAGCGCCGAGTCCCGCTCTATCGCCGGAATTGCGCGACAAAATGGGTATGGCGGCAGTTATGGCTGCTAAATCGATCGACTATGTTGGTGCTGGTACGGTTGAGTTTCTCTTGGATCGATCGGGTAACTTCTATTTCATGGAAATGAATACCCGCATTCAAGTCGAACATCCCGTCACGGAAATGATTACCGGTTTAGACTTGGTAGCGGAACAAATCCGCATCGCGCAGGGAGAAAAACTGCGTTTGACTCAAGATGATGTGGTTTTGCGAGGTCATTCGATTGAATGTCGGATCAACGCAGAAGACCCGGATCTGAATTTTCGCCCTTCTCCCGGAAGGATCAGCGGTTACCTCCCACCGGGAGGTACAGGCGTCCGCATGGATTCCCACGTTTACACTGATTACGAAATACCGCCCTACTACGACTCCCTGATCGGGAAGTTAGTCGTTTGGGCACCCGATCGCCAAGGGGCGATCGAGCGTATGAAACGCGCCCTGCGGGAATGCGCTATCACTGGATTGCCGACTACGATTGGCTTTCATCAAAAGATCCTCGAAACGCAGGCTTTTTTGCGCGGTGAGGTCTATACCAATTTCGTCGAACAAATTATGCGAAACGACGAGAAAGGCAAAGGTAAGAAGTAGTGGCACAGGAGTGGGGGCAGGGGGGCAGGGGAGCAGGGGAGCGGAAGAATTAATCTTTTCCCTCTTCCCTAGCCTCTAGCCCCTAGCCCCTAGTCCCTTTTTTAACTTTTGACTTTTGACTTTTGACTTTCCTAGCCCTTAAGCGCCATCATGGTTAAAATACCTTGCTGACCGATGAGGATCTCTCGCAGCAGGCTACAGATTCCCACCCAGATAATCGGGGTAATGTCCACGCCGCCTATCGGTGGCACAAGCTTTCTGGTCACCACCAGAAAAGGTTCGGTCGGTAAAGCGATCGTCTTCCACGGAAAGCTATTCAAATTTACCTGGGGATACCAGGTCAGTACAATCCGAAAGATAAATAGGAGAATCATTACTCCTAGCAAGGAGCCCAGAATCAAACTGGCAAGGGAAGTCGCGGTCATAAAAGGTATCGGGTGCGATCGAAAAGCTTCTAGGTCTTCTGTCACAGGGGCAATGCCTGCCTCTGCACTAGTTATAATTTTAAGATTTGTGAAAAATTTGAGCCACCCCTATAATTAAACACGGAGCGATTCGCTGCTACCGCCTTGCCGTAACTGGCGTCCGGCTTGGCTTTTCAAGGTGGCGTGCGATCGCTAAAATGAGAAAACGATAATTCTTGTAAAAGAGGCTGGTATCATGACTCCTTCATTAGCAAACTTTCTCTACAGTCTGCTCGCAGGTCTATTGATTGTCGTCATCCCCGTAGTTGTGGGACTAATCTTTATTAGCCAGAGCGATAAAATTCAGCGTTCTTAATCGCATCTTGCTGTCTGCAAAACCCCACAGACAAGCTAGCGATACTATCGCTGTGAATGTAAACCGTAGAATAATGTCGAACGGCACGCTTGACCAGATTTGAACATAAAAGCGTCCGTTCCGCTTTTTTATTGGCAGTTGAGTAGAGACATTTGGTAGTTTTGTTTTGTTATAGAAATTGAAAAGACCGATGGCGCTGATTTAACTTGGCAAAATACAGTTAAATTTGGCTAAATGTTAGATGGCAAAAACCTTAAACTTTGGCCTAAAGGGATGTCGATCGCCAAGATCGTTATCCACGAGCAAGCGCTGCATAGGTTGTTTCGGGTTGATAGGGTAAAATGTTCATTTTTGTTACTAATTTCGTGGATGGTGCGTTAGGCACGGCAATTTAATTATTGGTTGCAATACTCAATTTTTCGCCCCTGCCTAACACACCCTACAGTTAAATCAGATCTGATTATCCCCATAAATACGGTCGAGCCGCTGCATATAGATTACCGTTTGCCGATACTTTGCCTCCCGCAGCTTGTGGGATTTATAGCTTCTTTGAGCAAAAAAATTAGTTATCATGCCAAGCTAGAGTGGAGTTGTGGATCTTAACTCGCAAACAAACTCGCTACCATAGGACTGACTGAGGCAAGCAAGAGGCCATGATCAACGTAAATTTTAACTTAGCGAGTATGTCGGGCATTGTTCTGGCGCTTGCCGGAACTGCCCTATATGCTCTGAGAACCTGGCGTCCGGAGTTATCGCGAGACTCGGACATCTTTTTTTCGGCAGTGTCTTTACTGTGTGGCGGGATTTTGCTTATTTATGGATGGCGGTTCGATCCGATCATGCAGTTCGGTCAGGTTTTGCTGACAGGAGCTACCATATTTTTTGCTTTGGAAAATATTAAACTGCGGGGAGTTTCTACAGAGCAAGCAAAGCGCAATACACCGATCGTAGATGAAGAGCGCCCCGTGAGCAGGAACTACAGAGTTTATCAGGATGCGGAACTCGATGCACTCGTACCCGATGAAGAAGATCTGATGCGTCCCCGCCTGCGAGGAGATCGAGATTCCAGAAGTTCTCGTAATGGAGGAAGCTACGGTACTGAAAGCCGTCGCCGCCCTTCAAGTCGGAGCAGCAATTCAGATAAACTGACTACTACAGAAACACGCCGCAAACGTCGCCCCCGTCCGGAAGCACCATCCTCTCAATTAACCGATGAGTGGGGAGATGCGGGTAATAATGTGGAAGATGTACCCCCTCGCAGCAGCACTCGCCCGACTCGCGACGAACGCCGTCGTCCCGAAACCGCTTCATCGCGTGACCGTCGTCGTTCTGCGGAAGATTCCACTTACGATCGCTCGACCAGAAATGTAGAACCTACAAGCGATTATGTGGATTACCAACCGATCGATCCGAATGAGGATGAGGAGGATAATTCCAGCAATTTCGATAAATAGAAAGCATATTAAGAAATTAATGCCTAAAACCCCAGCCCAGCGCTGGCTGCATTGGGGAATAAGTTTGACTGTGGCTGGCTGGCTTGTTGCCTGTAGTACGATGCCAAATCCCCTTAGCTTCGGCTCTCTCAACAGCGGATACAGCGAAGAGCAACCGTCGTTGAGTGGAGACGGTCGCTTTTTGGCATTTGTATCTAACCGCAATGGCCGGCGGGGAATTCTGCTGTACGATGTGCAGAGGCAGCAGTTGATGGATTTACCGGGATTGAATCGTCCGGGGGAAATCGCAGAACATCCCAGCCTCAGTTATACGGGTCGTTATATTGCTTACATCGCTGACGATCGAGGTAGAGGGATCGTAGCAGTATACGATCGCGCCATTGAGCGATCGCAACCCCTCACATTATGGTATAGAGGTCAAGTACGACATCCAAGTATTAGTCCCGACGGTCGATATATCGTGTACGAAACTGGTAGTCGCGGTCAATGGGATATCGAGGTAATCGATCGAGGGCCAAATATTGAGTTAGATATGGCCGATAGTCCACCATCGGCAGAAATTAAAAATTAGAATCTCAAAATAAAAAAACGGAATTGACAATTTTTCATTCTTCGTTAACGGGTCGCCTTTGTGAAGCGGTTTATCTTGTTCTCGGTTATTACTACCCTAAGTCTAACTGCTTGCAGTACTTATCCCACCATCCAACAACTTCCCTTCGATGCGGGAGAAGAGACTATTAACAGTCCTGCTGCCGATATGGAACCGCAAATCGGCAGTCGCTACATTGTCTTTAGCTCAGATCGCAGAAGGCGTCAGGATATTTATCTTTACGATATAGTGGAGCGGCGTTTGCTGGATTTGCCCGAACTAAACTCCTTCGATGCGATCGCTTCTCATCCTTCTATTTCCCAAGATGGTCGTTACATCGTCTTCGCCACCGTTCGCCAAGGTCGATCGGGCATTGCTCTGTACGATCGCCAAACGCGCCTGTTACGCAACCTCACGGCCAACTTGCAAGCAGAAGTACGAAATCCTACAATTAATGGAGATGGTACTATAATTGCTTTTGAAACCAGCGTCAATGGACAATGGGATATTTTAGTTTACGATCGGTATGGAAAACCTTTGGGAGTACCTACAGATCCTCGTTGAAATTAGCAATTGCTGCTCAGACGATCGACAAATCAAACAGCGATAAAAATTTTTAGTTAAATCCATCCAATGCGGTGATGCCATCCTGGGAACAGAATCAGCTATAACCGCGTTCAAGTATCGCAATCAACATCACATCCTAGTTGAAGGATGAATACAAAACTTCTATCTTTAATTACATCAGGGATATTAAGTGCGGGAGCCGCGATCGGTCTTAGCGGCATTAACGCTATTGGCATCACCAGTTTGCTATCCCTCCATTGTGCGCCAGCACAAGCCCAAGATGTTGACGAACAAATTAACGTTCGAGTCTATCAACGCGCCAGTCCCGCAGTAGTATCTGTAATCGTGGGGAACGGGACTGGGAGTGGCAGCATCATCAGTCCAGACGGCCTCGTTTTGACCAACGCTCACGTGGTACAAGACTCCCGCCGCAGCGTATCGGTCGTATTGGCCGATAACAGGCGATTTCAAGCAGATGTGATTGCTTTTGGGAATAACGGCGTTGACTTAGCTGTCCTCAAAATTCGCGGTGCGAGCAATCTGCCTACCATTCGTTTGGCGCGTGCCGGTGCGGTGCAAGTGGGACAGCGGGCATTTGCGATCGGCAATCCGTTCGGTCGATTTGCCGGCACTTTCACTGTTGGGATCGTCAGTCGTCTTGACAGAGAACGCGGCTTGATTCAAACTGATGCTGCCATCAATCCGGGCAATTCGGGAGGGCCACTCCTGAACAGCCAAGGTGAATTAATCGGCGTCAACACGGCGATTTTTACTAATAGTCGTACTGGTGGCAACATTGGGATCGGATTTGCCATTTCTGTAGATCGTTTAATGCCTTTCTTGGCAGCTGTGCGGGAAGGACGCGCCCCCCGCGTGACTCAGCGACAGCGACCCAGAACTGCTGGCAATCAGCCCCAGAGTTTGGTGTTGAATGGTGTACCCATTAACGATAGGCTTGGCCCAGGCGACAACATCTTGCCGGTGGATAATAGTTTTTTTAAAGTTTACACATTTCAGGGAACTGTCGGTCAACAAGTGGCGATCGAAATGATCAGTCGGGAAATCGATCCGTTTTTGATTCTGATTGGCCCGAATCGTCGCGAAATAGCGCAAGATGATGACTCGGCGGGCGGCAAAAATGCCAGAATTGCCGTGACATTGCCTATGTCAGGTACTTATTTGTTGCTGGCCAACTCCTATGAGCCAGGTGAATCGGGCAGTTTCATTTTACGCGCCTTAGCTTCTGGTGCCGGTCGCCGGAATCGCTATAGGGGAGAAAATTTTATCTTACAGCAAGAAGGTGTGCTTGGCCCAGGTACGGCGGTACTGCCTTCTGACGGCAGTTTCTACAGGGTCTATTCTTTTGAGGGTAATGCGGGTCAATCGGTGACGATTACGCTGGAAAGTGCTGATTTCGATCCTTATCTGGCTCTTTTAGGGCCTGACGGTCAAAAGTTGGCAGAAAATAACAACGTTACTCAGAACGATCGCAATTCTGTGCTTACCGTCACTTTACCTCGTGCGGGTGTATACCGGGCAGTAGTTAACACCTATAAAGCCGGAAGTCGAGGTCGTTATCTGTTGACTATTCGCTGAAGAAGGGGTTAGGGGTTAGGGATTAGGGGCTAAGGATTAGGGGAAAGAAGGAGAAGGAAGAGGGAGAGGGAAGAGGGAAGAGGGAGAGGGAGGAGGGAGGAGGGAGAAGAAAAATAAATTAATTCTGCCCTGAAGCCGCTCTCTTTCCCTACCTAACCCCTAGAGCGCCAGTCCACTAGAATAAATTGACAAAAACAATGAAATATGTATTGTGTAGGGGCGAAGCAAGAGGGCGACAATCGATCGCCAGAAGCAACAATTTTTATGTCCTCTTGCTTCGCCCTGCCGAGGTTTCTATAC
>NZ_JBHFNU010000102.1:0-354243 GCF_041929145.1 Aerosakkonema sp. BLCC-F183
TTTGCAGTAATTTGTCAACAATTTGACCACTCCTCAAGCACCCCACTCCCCCATCAACCTAATGGTTGATTTTGGTCGGAGATGCTTTCTTCGTCGTCCGGCTTATATCCCCACTTAACATTCGTATCGGTGGGGACTTACGCCGATTTTGTTAATACTCTTTTGGGAGTTTGGGAAATGTCTCTCGTTGCATAGGCGTGCTGTAGAGCGATCGCATCTCTTCAAAATACCGATTTTTCATGAACTACTCCGCCCAAATCAAAGATTTGGACGAAGTTTCTGACGCTTCGCAGAGGGAGCTTGCTTAAACCCACCCCAGTAGGTAGAAGTAGAGGCTCCCTCTCCACGTTTATCGACGCTGGTTCCCAACAAGAAAGCGTAAATACTCTGCACAAACCTGAGCCGAAGCGAAGTCACGGTCGCAAGTATAATTGCATTGAAGGCATTTATGAACTCGTTCTGATAAAGTTTTAGGTTTAACGTAATCACATTTTGGACAACGTTGACTCGGTTTAACTTTGTGGGTAGGAACTTCTACAAATATCCCACCAGCTTCCGAAACTTTATACTCAATCGCTGATCGTAACATTAGTGTACAAAGATGTCAACTAATTTAAACTCTCACAGGCATTGTGTTGACAAGATAAACTTACTTCAATCTATTCAAAAAGATGGATTTAGTATACTAGAAAAAGCGATTGATGCTAACCAAATCGCTACTTGCAAAAGTTTGTTGCAATCGGCAATTCAGCATAGCAATGCCAAAGGTTATGGGATGCGCCGCTTATTAGAAGAAATTCCGATGCTGCGACAACTTTGTTGGGAAATTCCAATTCGCAATTTGGTCGAACCAATACTCGGCAAAAATGCTTTTCCCGTGCGAGGGATATTTTTTGATAAAAATCCTCAAGCTAATTGGGGTGTTTCCTGGCATCAAGATATGACGATCGCCGTTAAGCAACGTGTTAATATATCCGGGTTTTGGCCTTGGTCAATTAAAGATGGCATTCACCACGTCCAACCTCCCATTCCTATTTTGGAAAGAATGTTAACTTTACGCATTCATCTGGATGATACCTTGGCAAATAACGCACCTCTACAGGTTATTCCCGGATCTCATCTTCACGGATATGTGAAACCGGAAAATATCCAAAAATTGAAAGAAAATACTGTTAATTGTCCTGTTTATTCCGGCGGCGTATTGGTGATGAAACCTTTGTTAGTTCACGCTTCCCAACCAGCAAAACAAGCAAGTCATCGGCGCGTCATTCATATTGAATTTGCGGCAGAGGAACTACCGGGAGGTTTAGAATGGTATGGTTCCTAAGTGGGGTGGAAGTATGACAGCAAAAATAGAAACTAACCAAAAAAATTTGTACGAAACAGACTACCTGAAATGGATTGAAACCACAATAGAAAATTTGCGAGTTGGCGACTACTCAAACATCGACTGGGAAAACTTGATTGAGGAATTAGGAGATATGGGGCGGAGTGAGCGCAAAAGCTTAAAGAGTAATCTTATAGTAGTCCTCACTCACTTGCTCAAATGGCAGTATCAACCAGAATTCAGAAGCGGTAACTGGAAAGGTAGCATTGTCGAACATCGCCGACGCATTCGGGAAGGACTGAAAGATTCTCCCAGTTTGAAACCTTATCTAGAAGAAGTATTTGCTGAATGTTATGCGGATGCGGTAGAAATTGCGAGTGCGGAAACTGGACTTTCAGTGGAAACGTTTCCGCAATTATCTCCTTACAGTTCGTCAGAAGTTTTGGATGCTAATTTTCTGCCCGAATCACTTTAAAGTTCAGGTGCGTTAGCCACAGCGTAACGCACCCTACAATATGCTATTAAATGCTTAAAGGAGAAAGTGGCAGTGACTGACTCACAAACACCAAACCAAACAACGAGTAAGACACTAGATACTCGCATTTCCGAAGTAACGGTTTACACAGACCGGGCGAGGGTGACGCGGCGCGGTGTTGTGGCGCTGACTGGCGGAGAAAGGGAATTAGCGATCGCCTCCCTACCCGTCAACGTCCTGTCAGAATCTATACGCGCAACAGGTTCTGGTACAGTACCGGTGCGATTGATCCAAGTACGGACAGAAGGCATTTTCTCCCCCGAACCAACTTCAGAGCGGGTAGCCCACCTAAACCAGCAAATCGAACAATTGGAAGAAGAAAAACGCCGGATTCGAGATGAATTGAAGTCGCTTGAATTGCAACGTAATTTTGTGCAAAATTTGGGCGAAAAATCGGTGGAAAAATTTTCTATAGGACTGTCTCAGCAACAAGTTGGACTGAATGAAACGAGAGATTTACTGAGCTTTTTAGGTCAGCGAAATAGCGATTTTTCAAATGCAATGGCGCAGCTAGAAAAGCAAGGTCAACAATTAGAAAAACAAACACTAGCGCTGGGCAAGCAGTTGTGGGAAATAGAAAAATTTCGCCCCCAAGAAAGTTTTAGTATTATCGTTGCGATCGAGCCATCTGGCGCTGGTAATTTCGAGTTAGAAGTTTCCTACATCGTTACTGATGCCAGTTGGACTCCTCTGTACGATTTGCGCGTCAATACAACAGCAAATACTTTGAATCTCAGCTATTTAGCGGAAGTTCAACAAAAGACTGGCGAAGATTGGTTGGGTGTTTCCCTCACTCTTTCTACTGCTAAACCCGGTTTGGGAACACTCCCGCCAAAGCTCGATCCCTGGTATATTAATGTGCAAAAGCCATCTTATAATGTACCTGACTTTCTAAGAAAACCGCGGGAAGGAGCGCGGGGACGAGGTAAGGTAAAGGCTGAAAATCAGTTAAGCGCTGATGAAATTAACACTTTTGGGGACGACGACTACGACCTCGCACTTTTAAACGAAAATCAAAGACGCGCTGAAGAATCAGAATCGGCACCTTCAGTACAAGCTGAAACTGTTACCGCAGTTGCTTCTACCTCTGGCGGTGTTGTCACATTTGAAATAGGCGGTAACAGCGACATTCCCAGCGATGGAACACCGCACAAAATTACTATTTTTAACGAAAACTATCCTTGTCGAAAAGAGTACATCGCCATACCTAAATTGGTTAGTTTCGCCTACTTGCAAGCGAATGTTACCAATCCGCCAAACGGTGCTACCCTCTTACCCGGAAATGCCAATATTTTCCGCGATGAAACTTTTGTCGGTACAAGCCAAATAGAAAACGTTTCACCAGGGGAAGAGTTCAAGATAAACTTAGGAATTGACGAAGGATTGAAGATCGATCGCGACTTAGTGGAACGAAAAGTAGATAAAAAGATAATATTCGATCGGCGTCGCACAACTTACGCTTATCGGCTAAACATTGCCAACTTACAAGAGCGAGAAACCACCTTGAAGCTAACAGAGCAATTGCCAATTAGTAAGAACGAACAACTAAAAGTACATCTAACTCAAAGTAATCCTAAAATTCAACCAAGTGAGATGGGATTGTTACAATGGTCGCTAACTTTACCGCCACAGTCAAAGCAGGAAATATACTATCAATTTACAGTAGAGCATCCCCCTTATTTCAGAATAGAAGGTTTGGATATTTGATCGGCAGCTACGCATTTAAATGGAATAAAGAGGCGGGCAAGATGCCCATCCGACAAGTAGTATAATTAAACGTAGGGTGGGCAGTGCCCACTATTATCTAATCTCAAACTTTACAGGCATTTTGGTTGGCAGTACCCACCCTACTAAATATCAATGAAATAATATCTGTGTTCATCTGTGTTTATCTTTATTCATCTGTGATGAAAATTTAACCAACGATAATCGGAGAAAATCAAATAGCTTAATTCCTGCGAAATTAACCACACTTCGCCAATTAATTCCAATTTCCAATCATCGTATAACCCGACCAAAAGTAGGGATGAGATAAAATAATTGTTTCACCTCCGCTAGCTATTTCTGGAGGGAGAGGAATCCGACGACCATCGGATAATAATAAATCTCCCCCTTGCAATCGGACTTGTCTTTTCAACATAGCCAATTGAGCTTCTCTCAAAGCTTCTGCTTTTATTGGTGCCGTTCGCAACTTGTGATAAAATTCCGTCATCAGCCCCAAGGAACCTACATCGCTAGCATACCAAAGACTGCCAACAGCACTTTTCACACCGGCCTGAACTGCCAAACCTGCAAATCCCAATTCTGCTTGTTCGTCTCCGAGCGCAGTTCTACAAGCACTTAAAACAAGCATTTCCACTTTTGGAGATTTATGCCATTCCAATTGGCGCGAAATTTCTTTGAGTCGATCTAACTTGAGTTTATAATTCCAAAGTTGAATGTAAGATTCGCTTACTTTTCCTGGTTGAAATTCGGCATGAGTAGCTATGTGGATAATGCCAAAACGTTGTTGGCGACTGAGAGATTCCAGTTTTTCCAATGTCGATTCTTCGTTTAAAAAACTTTGACCATCCTGCCAAAGAATGTTAGTTAAAGTCGGCACTTCTACAGCTACTGCGGGTAAAGGAGATTGTGACTGGGTACTTTTAGATATTCCCATTGCCAATATGCGCGAATTGGCAACAGGAATATAGCGAGTATCGGTGAGGCTAAAGCTTGGGATTAAAGCCAAATTATATTGCTCGATCAGAAAATTTTGCCCGTTGTAAAAAGCAGCTATTGGCAGCGATCGCAAACCTGCATCCATTGAAAATATCAAACTGTCTATTTTGTTAGCTGCAAGTTCTGGTTGCACGGGAGCGACTATCCATTCATATAGTTTTTGTGCAAAAGCTCGGTAATCGTTGCTAAGATTGGGATTGGTTACTTCTGCACGAAATTGTTTGGCAACTGTTTGGAGATTTTTTCGATTGGCGGCAGTGACAATCTTGCGAACGAATAAAGTAGAATTGTCATTTTGTTTAGAACTTGTCTCAGTACAACGTCTCGGATTGGGCAAAACAAGTAATAATTCCAGTTGTTTTTCTAGAGATATTACGTAAAGTACTGCCGCTTTTTTTCCTGTCGTTTCAGCCAAGTTACAGAGACTTTGAGATATTTCTTCAGGGGAAACAGTTTGGCCGAAAAAATTAGTGCCGAAGTATTGACCAAATTCTACTGCTTGGAGTTCTTCAAACATCTGCACTGACCGACCAAAATCTGCTTGCTGTAAATTTCGATCGAAACCACTCCGATCGACTCTTATTCCGCCTATATTTTGCGGCGGTTCGCTACCTCTTTCCACAGGTTGGGGATTAATTTCTCCTGGGTTGGGAACAGTCACATCCGACTGCGTTCCCGATTGGTTAAGTCCTGGTTTGGCTAAAATAAAAAGACAACCTATAACCAGCACAACATATAGTGAAGATTTAATCAATTTCATCTTTTATGCTAATCGGTAATTGAATCATTGCCTCTGCCCCATTATCCTGGGTATTTAAAATGATATTAAATAACCTACTCCCAAGATAAATCGGCTCCCATCACCAGCACTGCCAGTAATATCGGTTACCCCAGGCGTAACCACCAAAGGAATATTGCGGAACGGTAAAACAGATAATCCGATCGTCAAATCTTGACCTGACCATTCTGCTATTAAATTTACAGGTTCGGCTACTCGCACGGCAACGCTGCTAAAAAAATTAACTGAATTGACATCTTTATTAATGTTAGATTCGGAACGGAATTGGCCGCTACCAACGCCAGCAGAAACATACAATTGACTGAAAGGCCGATCGACTCGATCGCGCAGGCGAAATCTTTTTGTCACCACACCGTAAACACTTGTACCGCTATCCGTAAGACCCCAGTCGATCGCATTGAGGGTGCCCACAGCAACGGCAAAATCATCAGGTAACTGGCGATGAAGCTTGAAGCTGATACTACCATCTTCTGCCGTATCCAAGTCAGCGATCGACACACCAATATCCAAACCTACCGCTTTTCTGGCATCACCCAATCCAAAACCAACTCCCAAAACCCCATCAGCTTCATTGGTGAAACGAGTTCTTGGTTGTAAACCCAAACCAACGCTGATACTTCCCCATGATTTACCATAAGCTGTGGGTGTAATGACAGAAATGTTGGGAGCAATACTGTATCTACCAGGCGCAAGCAGCGTTGACGATGGCAGCAGTGGCAAGTTTTGCGGTACAAAAGGCTTTTCTTGAGATGCAGACGGTTCAGTTTGTAAACTGGGAGTGCCCGTTTGTGCGGGACTTGCCTGCCGATCTGGTATCTCAGGGGTTTGGGCAAAAATATTATCTGCAAACCAGTCCAATGACTCGCAGGAGTTTTGTTGGGAAACGCTACAAAAAACTAAAGCTATATCCCTTTCTGGGGCGAGTGTCTGTTGAGCGAGGCTAGTTTTCGGAGCTGCTGCTGTGGCGATCGCAAGCGCAGAAACGATAAACTTCAAGACAAAATCAGTAGGTCTGGGAGGATCGCAAGTTAATCTCATTGAAGCAGTGTTTTGGTAGATTAGCCGATTTGGCCAGAGTTAAGCAATTTTAGAATTTCGATTTTAGATTTTAAATTGAGTAGGGCTACAAAAGGACTCAACACATAAAAAAACGCTCCAAATCCCTAACTATGGAGCGCAGCGAGCCTGTAGATCGATTGGCGATCGACAATTACAGCTAGAACACCTAATCAGTAATTCCAGAAAGCGTAGGATCGGCGATATCTTCCGCCCCAACCTCTATCTCGTCACCTGACTCAAATTTATCTCACCCAGATTTACCTCAAACTGATTCGTACCATCCATAGTTGTACCAGTCCAATCCGCCTCTGCGATTTGTGCCCCACTCAGGCACGCCCCTCTCAAGTCCGCTCTCGTCAGATCTACCCCTCTCAAGTCAGCTTCCCTTAGATCGGCCTGATTTAAACAAGCTCCCGTCAAGTCTGCGCCTCGCAAATCTGTCCTGCTAAGATTTGCCCCGCTCAAATCTGCTCTGGTCAGATCTACCTTTCTTAGATCGGCTTCGCTCAAAGAAGCTTGATTCAAAGAAACTTGAGTCAAGTTTGCACCTCGCAAGTCCGCTCCTTGCAGCTTTGCTCCTTCCATCTGTGCCTTTCTCAAGTCTGCTCCAGCCAGGTCTATTTGCCTCATGTCTGACCCGGATAGATTCGATCGACGCAGATTTGCACCGCTCAAATCTGCACCGCTCAAGTCTATCCCGCTCAAGTTCACCTGCGCGAGCGACGCACCTGGAGCGATTAAAAAAGCTCCCGCCTTATCTGGCTCAAAACCTTGAGAGAAGCGCGTTTCCTGACAGTAAACAGCTCTTTTAACTAGGACATCCCTGAGATCTGCCCCGCTCAAATCAGCCCCACTTAAGTTAGCTCCACTGAGATTGGCCCCGTTCAGGTTGGCCCCGTTCAAGTTGGTTTTTCTTAGGTTCGCCCTCCGCAAGTCTATCCCCCGTAAATCTGCCCCATTTAGATCCACACTGCTGAGGTTGATATCCGGAAGAGATGCTTTAGGGGCAATCAAGTAAGCCCCTGCTTTACTGGCATCAATACCTTCGCTGAACTTAGTTCCAGGACTGTAGACGGCATTTCTCAGAGTCGATCCTTTCAAGTCTGCCCCTGTCAGATCTGCCCCACTCAAGTTAGCTCCCGCGAGGTTGGCATTTTCCAAGTTAGCCCCGACCAGGTTAGCCTTGCTTAAGTTAGCTCCCCTTAAATCGGTTTCAATCATTTCTGCGCCAACTAAGTTGGACTTGCTGAGATTGGCTCCCCTTAGATTTGATTTTCTAAGACTTGCCAAATTCAAACACGCTTCGGTGAGGTTTGCTCTACTCAGACAAGCTTCACTTAAGTCACACTCAATTAAGTCAGCATAACTCAGACAGATTTCACTCATGTCTACCTGTCTCAGGTCAGCTTTTCTCAAATAAGCACCCTTGAAGTAAGCACCTCTTAGGTCTGTTCCTTTCAAAGTAGGCGTTGCCAAATTCGCACCTGTAAATGCCTGCCAATTTCGGTCTTTGTCACTCAAGGATGGCGAGAACGAAAACCCACTATTGAATATTGATTTAGATGGATTGTCGCCTCGTTGATTAGCCACGTTTTTAAGTATTTATACGGTAGATCGACGTTTTAAAGCGGTCTCTCACAGGAGACTAGAATATTTATATTACTGGTTGGCTTCAATATATCAAAAATTTTTTTTAGGCTGCGATCGCAACCTGAATCTGAAAGTGCGGCTCTGCCTGTCTTTAGGAATGATTTAAAGACTCTGGCATTGCGGCGAGAGTTACTTCACCATAGCTGCCCAGCAGCAGTGCAGCTGATACGTGCTAGCGATAGAGGAATTTCGCGAGTCGTCAGACCTCATCCCTGTTGGGATTGGGCATTTGTTATCTGAAAATATAGGAACTATTTAACTCGAATGCAATAGTACGATAAGTAGCTATCTTTAAAACCTTAGCAAGCCCCACTTTTGCTCAAAACCACCTGGATGGTTTTCAGAATCAGGTTGATGTCGTATGGAATTGACCACTTGCGTTGGTAGTCCACATCCATCCGCACGATTTCTTCAAAGTCTTTGACTGTGGAACGACCGTTAGCCTGCCATTCGCCAGTTATACCGGGCTTAACCCGCAACCGCTCCCAATGGTGGCTTTCGTATTTGAGGACTTCATCTACTGTGGGCGGACGAGTGCCCACTAAGCTCATATCCCCCACCAACACATTCCAGAATTGGGGTAATTCGTCTAAGCTTGTACGACGTAAGAATCTACCAACGGGGGTGATGCGTGGGTCGTTCTCATTTTTAAAGATATGACCGTTTGCTTGGTTTTCTACCGCATCTTTCATCCGCTCGGCATTAATGACCATTGACCGGAATTTCCAAATGCGGAACAGGCGACCGTTCAAACCGCAGCGCATTTGGCTGTATAAAATTGGGCCTGGACTGTCCAGTTGTGTAGCGATCGCGACTGGTATGGCCACAACAGCAGCGATTCCCAATCCCACTATAGCTCCGACAATATCGATCGCACGTTTGGCTTTGCTTCTAACCGAAGGATGCAGCGATTTTCTCGCAAAAGTGAGTTTGTATCCACGATTGAGAGAAGATTTGATGGAGAAAGCACCGGATAAGTCAGATGTAATCATTGCAGTTCCCAGTCAGTCAAGAGTAGGTCAATGAGCTTAAACGCAATATAACCTCGCTCTGTGCCGTCGAGAGGAGTAAGAGTACTGACTTTACGGAATCTTTGTAGTATTAACTTGCTTTTTAAAGTTTTAGTATTTTCACCCAAATGGGTGTGTTGTTTTATATTTCCTGTAGTCAAGTGTAATTAAGTATCAGTGTTGTCTGTTGGTGCTAACCAATAAACAGCGTAAGGTTCCTCTAATTTTTGGTGAGTTTGCTCCAGCAGTGCCTTCAAATATAGACGCAAGCGATCGCCTTGTTCGGAATTTAACCAATAAGTGTGATTATCTTCTTTATAAAAGAGTTTCCTAGCTGTAAGCGCCTGATATACAGGATTTTGCCACGATTCCTGATTTAGCAAGTCTGCATCCATTAGAGAAGGAACAACACCGATGGGAAGCTCTCCCTCCAGAAGAGCCAAAAGGCGTCCTTGGCAAGCTTGAGTATTAATACCCCTACGTTCCAGCAGCTGAAAAATTCTCCCGATCGGAAGCGGTTTTTCTCCAAATACGCGCAGAAGTTCCGCCAGTAGAAAGTACTCGCTGTACTGTTGTTTGAATCGATCGAATACTTGGGTATACAGAGGCAAGGATGCCAATCCCAACGCCACCCTGCCAGAATGATTAACTGGATCTTTTCTGCTTCCGCCTTCATCCTTAATTAAAGTGGCATTGGGGAGTTTTTGACGCAGCCAGTCGCTTACGCTGGGTAACAAAGCTGTGCCACCAGTACAAATTACTTGCTCGATCGCTTCTACAGGTATTCCCAGCACAGCCAGTAAAGTGTTCAATTCTCGATTCAGGCGTTGAATAAAAGGGGCAAAAACGCGGTTTTCTAAATCTTGTCGCCGCAAAACCCAACGGTTTTCGCCAATTTCTACAGTAAAGCTTTCTTGATGTAGCAATACGTGCTTTGCATATTGTGCCGATGCCAATAAATTTTTCCCAAATGGAGTACTCTCCAATCTTTGTTGCCACAGGTAACGAGTTGGCAAATCGGGATCGCCCGCCAGCGGCAAGTCTAAATTTTTACTACCTAATGAGTCTGTAATACTGAGTAAAGAAATTGTCTCAGGATTCAAAAGCAATTGGCAGATAATATCTTGGTCTAGATAAGAGCCTGCATAAGGAAAACTACGGAGTGTGAAGTCAGCAGATGTTAAATCTTCGATATGCTTGGGTAAATCCACTAAAGCGATCTCGGTAGTAGTTGCCCCAGTGTGGAGTATGACTGTGGTACCCCGCCAAGTTAGTTTTGTCTTTGTCTGTTGTCTGGAATCATTTGTGGATGGCAACTCGCTCTTTTCATCTCCCTCCGTGTAAGGGGAGTTTGATAATGCAGCCAGGAATGTGGCGATCGCTTCCTCAACAAAACAAATGCGATCGGGAGATGACACCAATCCAGCACCCAAAATACTTTCCCGCACGTTAAAGCGGTATGCTTCCGACCACTCGGCGGGACAGCTGACGATCGCCCCCGCTAGCTGATTGAGCGCGGAATGCAGGGTTTCTTCCTCCAAACCAATGGCGGCGATCGTATATCGAGAATTAGCATCCAAAAATGAACTGTTTTCTCGTAATTCCAAACTTAAGATTTCCGGTTCGAGATGGGAATCACTATCTGGGATCTCTAATTCCTTATCTTCTCGTACTTCATTTTTGGCAGGATTGAGGCTAGTTAACAATGCTTGCAGCGCTTGCTTCGCCTGCCAAAGCGGAACCCTGTCTCTGGAAGAAACCTGCAAAACAGGCTCCCATCTATCCCTTTGGGCGCAATAGTAGGGCAGACCGATTTTTAACAATGGCTTAAAGTTCCGCAGCAATATGCCGTTATCATCAACCGCCGCAGGCAAACGAAAGGTTTGTTCGCTTGTCTCCGAATGTCCTGCGGGTGACCAGGCAATCGGATAGATCTGGCGGGTTAAGCGATTCAACAAAGTCGCAGAAAGCCCTGTTGTCCCGAAATCAATTCCCAAGTACCAGATGGGAGGAGGAGAAGGAGGTAGTGGCGGAAGGGGTGTAGGGGTGAATGAGGATGGCCTAGAAAAGGGAATGCGAGGCGGCGGGGTGAGTTTTTGCCAAAAATTGATTGTTTCTGTCTTTTCTTCCTGCTTTGCTTCGTCAAGCTTCTCTTCATTTCCTCGATCGAAAGTCGCGAGCGTTGAGGTGTCTTGTTCGTCTTGTTCTTGTTCTACTTTTTTACTTTCCCAATCTTCACTTAGAGTCAGTTCTGTTGCATTCGCTACTTTTTTTTTTACTTCTTCTTGATTCGGCCTCGATAATGAGAGTGGATCTATTTGCGAATCAGGTTCCGCTACAGGTAATTCGAGCTCTGTTTCGAGAGATTCGCCAAAAAGGTCGTCAAATTCGGCCAAAATTTCTTCTGGAATCGTACAAGGTATTTCTTCTGACCCAATCAGGCCATATTTCTCCTCTGTTTGGGGCGTGAGATCCTCAATTTCTCGATCGTCGCTGGAAGAGTTTGCTGTTTCGTCAATGTTTAGTAAGACTGCTTCTCTTTGCGAAGCAGTTTCCTGTTCCACAGGAGCATCTTCGTCTTTATTATCGCTGCTGGCAATTTGGTAAGCCGATGCTGTAGCTGTTGGTTGTGTATTCCGGTTTGCTTGTGTCCTTTCGATCGCGCTTTGCTCTGAATTATCCCGACGCTGCAAAATATCGCTTTCTTCTTGAACCTGTGGTGAATCGAGTCCCTCCAAACCGGAAAGATCCTGGCTCAACTGCTCCAACATATTCTTGCCGACCCAAAGATCCACATTGGACTTCCCCTCTAACCGATCTGTTGACAGCAAATCTTCTTCTGGTGATGCTGGTAAGTAGCTTTCTGCTTCTGTATCGGCAGATTTAAGAACGCTTTCAGCAATCTCCTCGATCGAGATCGGCTCGCTGAGCAATTCATCTTCCAGAGAGTCCGATCCAAGCAAACGTGCTGTTTCGTCTATTAAATCGGTCAGAGCTGCTATTGTGTCGGTGCTTTCCCATGCGCTCGTTTCCCCAGTTCCCTCTCCTGAGTCTTGGGGAAAAGAAACAATGTCTGTCGATTCTAAATCTACCAGTTGCCGATCGTCTGCGGCGGCGATGCGATCGCTTTCATCTGTCGATCGCATTGACCGAGCGAAATCTTCCTCATCTTGTGCTATTTCATACCTGTTTGTTGCTGCGGGAGCAACTTCCCGAAACTGGGGTGCATCTTCAATACGGCAGGCTGGTGGTGAACTTTCGACGATATCTAGAATGTTGTAATCTGAATTTACTGAGTCGTTTTCTTTACTTGCCGACTCGTCAGTATTTGTTGCCTCAGCTTGTTGGTTTGCCTGAATCGATCTCTCCCACTGCTGTATATTTGGAGTCACTAACTCAGCACCCGCATATGGTAGCGGTAGATCTCCTTCGCTGAGGATGTTTGGTATTTGAGGAGAGATTATCTGGGTTGCTGTTGGCTCTGCTTCCTCATCTGGCCAAAGTTTACTCTGCTGAGTCGGGGAAGTTGTTTCCGTATCCAACAGCAATTCCGAAGTTTTCTGTTTTAACTCTCCTTGCTGTTGGGAAAGATAATTTTGTCGCTGTTGTTCGAGCTGCTCTATTTCTGCTCTGAGAGCTTGACGTTTTTGCTGTAAGGCTTCTAAGTCTGCTTGGCACTGTTGAGTCAACTCGGTCAGAATTTTGGCGCGTTCGTAGAAGGTTCGCAGGTAAGCCATTTCTTCTACCACTGCTTGCAAAATTTCTTGTGGCGTCTTTTTTTGAGTTGAGTCGATTGCCAGAGACTCAAGGCGATCGACTGATGGAGCCTGTACCAATGCCATTTCACCTGCCAATGGCAATTCTGTGGTTTGGCCGATCTCAACTTGGCTTGTGGAGGCAAATTCTTGCTGGAGCATATCCAGGCTGTTGCGAACTCGTTCTAAAACGCGACGCCGATCGGCCTCTTCTCCAGATTTAAACCAACCCAGGCCGGATTTTCTGCTTTTGCCAAGTACGTTATCAATCTCTGCGATCAGTGCCTGAATTCGATCCGTGTGAAACTTCACGGTGAAACCGCTCCTTTAAATTCCTAGCAGAACCGGCTTGAATCCCATTTATTTCGGCCATTCGTCATCGGAAATTTGGGTTTGACACTCACCGTCCTAGAAGTGCGGTGATTCTTGGGCTGAATCATGCCTCTATTGACCCGTGTCAAAGAGGGTCTTACAGTTTCATGTCTAGTCCGACTACACCTTTTACAGCAAGCGCTCTTATGGACTACTCCCCAAGCGTAAATTTCTGTGTGCCCCACAGTATTTAATTGCTTTTTCGACCTTACAGTTTGGACTTACTTTTACACCATTGACTGTTAAGCATTTCCGGATCGCGGAGTAGGACGTTAAACCTGTTTCCTCATCGTTCCTGCGGTCATCGATTTAACAATATTATCTCACAAAGTAGCCACTCTAGGGAAATCCTCAAACTGACACTCCCGTCGTGCTGGACAAAGTGTATGCTAGGAAATGCAAGAATAGACAGCCAAATCAAAATTAACGGCTGCTTGGTTTCTCTGGAGGTTAGACCGTGCCTTCCACTTACGCTCTGTAAAGTTTGGTATGGCCACAAGATTAAACGTATGAGGTGCTATCTTTAGCCATAAGTCCCCAACTAAGTGTGGGGCAAGAGCCTGTACTGCGAGCGATGCTTGCCAATGGGTGTATGGGCAGTACCTTTAGTTCGATCGCCAACCCGATCCGTGTAGCCAGTGTCAAGTGCCATCGTCAACTGCTTGAGGAACAGCTCTATCAAGATAAGCTTCCGTGGTCTATTATTTATGATCGTTCCGCATTACTGGCATAGCGATTTGTTTTAAAACAATCAGCCAGTTTCAATCCAGTGGGCCTCTGTCGATCCCAGTAAATTTAATAGATACTGTTAATCACACAATGGCCTCATGCAAGACCGACTCCCTCCTCACGAAACGAATACAAATACAAATGTGAATACACTAATTCGCTCTACTCCTTTCTTTACAGGTTTACCAGAAGCGGCTGTGGAAAAAGCAACAGCCCACCTCGTCACGCGCAACCATCCAGCAAATCAGGTGATCCTGCTGGAGAACGATTGGGGTAGTTCGGTTTACTTTATATTGGAGGGTTGGGTGAAGATTCGCACCTATAACCTAGATGGTAAAGAAGTAACGCTGAACATTTTGGGCAAGGGAGAAATTTTTGGCGAAATGGCGGCACTCGATGAAGTGCCCAGATCTACAGATGTGATTACCTTAGCTCCCACGGTGATCGGTAACCTGCCCGCTCAGGATTTTGTCAATTTGATTTATACGGAGCCGATGGCAGGAGTCCGTCTGGCGCAGCTGATGGGACGTCGCTTGCGTCAAGTCAATCGCCGACTGCGCTTGCGGGAATCCGATAGTATGTCGAGGGTGGCAGATACTTTACTGTTTTTAGCAGATGGGCAAGGTAAGCGTACTTCCGAGGGTACGGAAATTCCCAATTTACCCCATCGCGAACTGAGCAGTTTGAGCGGACTGGCACGGGAGACGGTAACGCGAGTGCTGACTAAGCTGGAAAAGAAAGCTTTGATCAAGCGCGAGCAGGATACCCTTCGCATCCCGGATGTGAACGCCCTAGAACGCTTGATAATTTAACGTAATGCAACAAAAATAAGGCAAAAGCTCTTCTATGCGTTAATTTGAAAGTGAAAGAGTTTCGAGAATGAGGGAGGTCTAGATGGGGTTCAAAAAAATCCTTGTGGCACTAGACTACTCGCCTTTAGGCAGGGCCGTTTTCGATCGCGCCCTGGAGTTAGCACAAGCAACAGGTGCTAGTTTAAGGCTTTTGCATTGTATGACGAACGACACGATCGGCGAACCGATCGGGCCTATTCCCGTAGAAATGGGTTTTTACCCAGAGTTTGCAGGTTACTCCTATCGCGCTCAACCTCAACTGGCAGAAAAGCGTTTGGAAGAAGCGCAAATTATGCTGCGAAACTTCTGCCAAACTGCATCGAAGCAGGGAGTGACGGCTGATTTTGATTGTCAATTTGGGGAAGCGAGTCAGTCTATATGTAAAGCCGCTCAAAACTGGGGAGCAGATTTGTTAGTGCTGGGACGGCGGGGTCGAAGTGGATTGACAGAAGCTTTAATGGGAAGTGTGAGCAATTACGTAATGCACCACGCTCCCTGTTCGGTTTTGGTAATTCAATCTGTAGATATAGGAGCGGATGAGGGGTCTGCTTGAGAGTGAGTGCGGAGTAGGGATGAACGACAGGGGACTGGAGAGCGAAAAAAATACAAAGTCAAACTTTTGCACGAGAAGATCGTAATGAGTGAATCTTTTGAAGAAAGCCCAGAATCTGGCGCAAACGAGCCGATCGCTTCTTCTACTTCCAGTCCCGATTTGTCCGAGCCAAAGGTGCGGGCCGAGGCTCCCTTAGCGCTTGTAGAAACAGCTTTTTTAGCCAGTACTGCCAGTCTGATTTGGCTGGTGAATTACTATTTTCCCCTTGGCCCCCTATTGCGGATCTTTTTCTCGGTGCCGATCGCACTGGTTTACCTGCGCTGGGGCAATCGAGCCGCTTGGATGGGAGCTTTAGTTTCCGGATTGCTGCTGTCCGTCCTGATGGGCCCACCGCGCAGCATTCAGTTTTTTATACCCTATGGGTTGTTGGGCGTGCTGCTGGGAGCTTGTTGGCGACGCCAAACCAGCTGGGCGGTATCCATTGGTTTGGGTACGCTTTTGGGAAGCATTGGATTCTTTTTTCGGTTTTGGTTGCTTTCCATCCTGCTGGGTGAAGACGTCTGGGTGTACATCATCACTCAAGTGACACAGATGTTAGAGTGGGTATTTGTGAAGCTTGGGTTACTGATCGAGCCGAGTTTGCTGGTAATTCAGGCGATCGCCGTGGGGATGGTGCTTCTGAGTAACTTGGTTTACCTGTTCGTCGTGCATCTGGCCGCATGGCTACTTTTGGAACGTCTGGGCAATCCCATTCCTCCGCCTCCCAATTGGGTACAAGTGCTGGTGGATTACGATGAGTAAGGCAGATCTGAGGGGCAGAGGGGATGAGCGGTGAGAAAATTTTCACGCATCCGATGATAAAGATTTACACACAAACGGAACAAGGCCATCGGTGGTTGCAGCAATATCGGGGTCGTCAGCCTATATTTGCTTGTGTGTTGGGATTTACGGAAACCGGCCTGATCGAGGGGATTTCTGCGGCGGGTCGGACACCGCAGGATCGCCAATTTACAGCGATCGCAGATGCGGAATTTTTGGATCGCGGCCCTGCGCCAGATCCGAAATACCCTTTACCGCCACTGCACGCGGGTGCCTCACCGGTACTCATCTCTCGTGCGGTGGTGGAGGCACTTTCACTACCACTTTATTTATTCAATGCTGGTTTGCCCCAACCTCCATCCGTACCGACGATCGATTTAGGCGGTGCTTGGGCTCGCTGTTTAACTTCGGGCAACGCCTTAGAAATGGCAAAAGTACGCCATTTGTTCGATTTGGGGTTAATTTGGGGGGAAAAGTTAGCGGCTGTATCTAGTGAGGGCTTAATTGTTATCGGCGAGTGCGTGGTGGGGGGAACTACCACCGCACTCGCTGTTTTAACCGCTTTGGGCATTTCCGCTGCCGGGAAAGTCAACAGCAGCCATGTTACTTGCAATCATGCCCAAAAGTGGGCGCTAGTGCAGACTGGGTTAGAACGCGCCGGTTTTTGGCGTCAGGGAGAGTGGCAGATCGACACCGACGCAGGAATCGTCAATCCAAAATCCAAAATCCTAAATCCTAAATTCCTAGATCCCCTACAAGTTGTTGCCGCCGTGGGAGACCCTATGCAAGTTGCGGTAGCTGGGATCGCTCTAGCTGCCAGTTGCACCAGTGGCGTCATGCTTGCCGGTGGAACTCAGATGCTGGCTGTCTATGCTTTAATTCAAGCTATAGCGAAAGAATATTCTTTAGCTTGGCAACCGGAAAATATAGTTGTGGGAACGACCCGTTGGGTGGTAGATGACTCCAGCGGCGACACGGTTGGATTAGCGCAAATGGTTGGCTCGGTGCCCTTACTGGCGACTCAGCTGAGTTTTGCCACTTCTCGTTACGTCCAATTGCAGGCTTACGAACAAGGTTACGTTAAAGAAGGTATGGGAGCCGGTGGTTGTGCGATCGCGGCTCATCTATACGCAGGTTGGAACCAAGCTGAACTTCTCCAGGCCGTTGAAGCATTGGTAGAGCGCTACTGCGCCTAATAATCGAGCAGCACGGTTTGCTTTTTTAATGTACTCTTTGCGCCAGCAACTGTTCTTCCAGCGCTGCAATGCGATTGTAGGCTGCTGTTAGCTGTGCCGTTAGTCGCTGAATTTGAATTTCTGGTGCCAACTCTTTTTCGCGGTTATGAGAACCCGTGTCTACATAGCCAGTATCTGCCAGCACATCCTTGTGCGCCAGCGCCGCATCCACTTTGTTACTTCTATATGAATAACGGATATCGTTGAGCTTCCAGCTGGAGGTATCCGCGAGCGCACCGGATGTCTGCCTTGTTTGTGATAAAACTTCCGAGAGCTGCTTACTCAGATCCTCTACCATTTGGTAGAGGGCATCGACTTTGTTATTCACGGCGACGACTTGATTTCGTATAGATTCCATTCCAATCCCCAATTTTCCTAGTTTATTATTTCATCCTACGCAACAACGAGTTTAACTTTCTCTAACAATAGAATCATTTAATTTTTGATGCAGACTAGCTGAACAAACACTTCTATACATTGTCAAAAAACTTCAAGTTATATGGCTTGGCTGAATAAAAATACATTTCTACACGTTCTCTATTAAGAATTATGGCGCGGATGGATGTTTGCTTTGGCATAAATTTGACTTTCCAAGCCATATGCAGGGTAAACATAAACCACACTAACCACACTGAAGAAGGTGTTATAAGCTCAAGGAAGAGATTGCCCAACAGCTTACTCATCCCCTCTTATACAAAGCTTGTACGCAAACTCTTCCAGAAACGAATGGTTGTAGAATAGGAGATTAGTTAGCAAATCGATACCAATTTTAGCGTATTGCTACTAGGGCTTGCAGCTGCCAACTCCGATCGAATGTTCGTGGTGAACATTACTATACATAAAAAAGAAGATCTGTCTGCTCGCAAAGTTACATTTTTGAGCTTAACCCTATGTTAAATCTATTTAAATAGGTTCGCCAAGCTAAATAAAGCACAAATACCTAAATTCTGTCTCTACCGATTGCACAGTTGCGATCGCGCTGGAATAGATAGCAGACCGGGCAAAATCTGGTAATTTATAAAAGCAAATCAATTTTTCCTCAAAATATAACAGTCACTGACAGTTTTTCATGAAAGAAAAATGTACAAGAGAGAAAAGTTTCCGGACTGCGCCGCCACGAGGAAAAAACACTAGGCTCTTCCGTACATAGTGTGATAAGGAAAGCTAATTGGTTATCCTAATTCTTGCTGCCTAAGCATTTCCATTCCGGATGCCCAATGCCCAATGCCCAAAAAAACCCCTTTTCCACACGAAAAGTGTGGAAGAATCATCGAAATTTTTTTCCTCATTAGGGAAAGTGCTGCCCTCATGGGAAAGAATTCGGGGATCGGAGAGAAAGGGTCAAAGAGGCAGATAGCAAGTATCATCGATCTGGTAGCGATCGCTTTGATTTGAAATATCAGTCCGAAATCCTGACATTTAGATGAAAAGAAGGTTCTTCATAGTCGGCAGCAGTACCCTGGCTGTTTCTGGGCTGCTGTCAGGGTGTGGCAGTCAGCAAAAAGCTGTTCTGAAAGTCAGACTGCTGAAAAATTCTATCCCAATCCAGCTTTTAAATGAATTTAGTCAAGAGATCCAACGATCGGCCTCTTTGGATTTGGTAGCCGAAAGCCAGCTGCAATCTTTATTCACCCAACTGCAAAACTGGCAGCAGAAAGCGGAGGCAAGTAACTGGTGGTCAAACCTGCCGCTACCCTTTGGCAAACAAAAGACGATTCCGCTTGCAGATTTGGTAACATTGGGCGACTACTGGTTAGAACAGGCGATCGCGGAAAAACTGATCCAACCACTAGACCCAAAACAGCTAAGTCAGTGGCAGCAAGTACCCCAAGCGTGGCAAGAACTGGTGAGGCGGAACGATCGAGGCAAACCAGACCCGAAAGGTAAAATTTGGGGCGCACCTTACCGATGGGGTAGCACGGTAATAGTCTATCGTCGCGATAAATTTGCATCAAAGGGCTGGAAAGCACCTACAGATTGGGCAGATTTGTGGCGAAAGGAGTTAGGCGGTCGCATTTCCTTACTCGACCAACCGCGAGAAGTTATTGGCCTAACTTTAAAAAAACTCGGTCACTCTTACAACACCGAACAGTTAGAAAAAATTCCCAACCTCAAACAAGAACTGCTAACCTTACACAAGCAAGTCAAATTCTACAGTTCCAATACCTACTTGCAACCCCTGATCTTGGGCGACACCGATTTAGCGATTGGTTGGTCTAGCGACGTTCTGCCAGTTATACAACGTTACCGCAACATTGCAGCTGTAGTGCCCCAATCTGGCACCGCACTTTGGACAGACCTGTGGGTGCGTCCTTTGGGTAACAGTTCTAATTTGGATTTGGCGCAAAAGTGGATTGATTTCTGTTGGCAGCCAGAGATTGCTCGTTTGCTGTCTCGCTTTACCCCAGCAGCTTCACCGATATTGGCAGGCAAAAATCCACCCGAATTTTCTAATCCAGATAGAAATCAGCTAGTTTTGTCAACTCCCGAAATTATCAAAAAAAGCGAATTCCTGCTGCCCCTTTCCGAAAAGGTACGTCAGGAGTATCAATCTCTATGGACGGAAGTTCGTTTTCAGGGGTTAGGCGTTCGGGATAAGGGGGTAGGGGCTGCGTAAAGTTGGGTTTCGCTTCCCTCCACCCAACCTACAAAATTTGTTCAATTTTTTGTTCAATTTGCAGTTAGAGAGCGTCGAAAGCCCTGTCTGCCAAGGGTGTCGATCCGAAGATTGCAGCTTGCTGGAGTGACCCTGAAATCACAGGTATAAGTAGCCAAAACAGTTTGTTGCTGATTGACAACTCGAAGGTTGTAGCCATAACCTCTGGCTACTTGGCCAAAGTGATTGACAAATTCATAGCGTTCCAGATAATCGAGTAGAGTCCAAATTTGTCGATCGACGACAAGATCGAGGCGACGCGCATCCCGACAAGCGTACCAAGTGTCCAGCACTTGACCGCCAAACCGTTCCGAAGCCCACCAAAAACTGGGATTGCTCAGATTAATTTGAGAAATGCTATCTTCTGCGATCGCATTTTGGCATCCGCTTTGTCGGCTAATAGGAGTTCTGACCGGCACCCCTTGCGCCAGCAATAGTTGAGGTGATAAGAGGGAAAAGGCCAAAGGTAAAAGCGAAAAAACAATAACCTTTTTTCTTTTTACTTTCATAACCGCACCTTCTCATTGCCAAAGACGCCTACCAGGAGCGCCATTGAGGTGCTGGTGAGTTTCTTTGAGCAGATCGGGGATACTTAACTGTTCTGGACAACGGGGCAAACAGTCGCCGCACGAGGTACAGCGGTTGCCTTTGACACCCCAAAACCAGTGTCCGGCATTTTCAAACATAGCGTAGCGGTACTTACCGAAGTCTGTCATATCGTAGGCAACAGCAAGATTCCGCAACCGCAAGACCTCCGGAATGTTGATGTTTTCCGGGCATGGAAGGCAGGCATAGCATTGGCTGCATTTGTCCTTTTCCAAAACATCATCTTGATGGGTTTGCAAACGCTCTAAAATCTGCAATTCTAAAGATGTTAAAGGGAAATCGCTGTCTGCAACACTCAGAGGCTCGCTCAGTTCTGCTGGATTAGCTGCACCCAAGCTGAGGGTAGTAATGCGGGGGTCGCTCAACAAAAACCGATAGTTTAACTCTAAGGGCGACAAAGGATGGCATAAATCTTTCAAAGTTGGCGGCGGTGTGTAGAGGCGTCCTCCCTTATCAGCTGGTGATATGATAAACACGCCCATATCTTTTTGGTGAGCCAGTTCGACTGCTGCGGCATTTCGCTGCCAAAAATAGTAATAATGCAGATTGACAAATTCAAATAAATCTGTATTTATAGCTGCCAGAATTAAGTCTAAGGAGCCGTGGGTAGAGAAGCCAACGTATCGCACCTTACCGTCCCTAACAGCTTGCTGTATAGCTTTGATACAACCGTTCTGTACCCATTCTAAGTGTTCCCACGTATTCAACCCATGAATTGCCAGACAATCTATGGAGTCTAGTTTGAGGTTTTTGAGAGACTGTTCGATAGACCGACTCATGGCGTCCGGGTCGGGTGTGGGTGGAACTTTGGTGGTGATGCAGAGCCGATCGCGCGGCAGCGCCAACCCAGATCTGAGCCCTGCGCCAAGATACTCCTCACTTTTACCGTATCGGCTAGCGGTTTCCAAGTGATTGATTCCTAATGCCACAGCCTGCTGCACAATTTGCCTGGTATTCTCTTCTGAGTCCAAGCAACGCATCATACCCAGGGAAAACACCGAGAGGTATAAATTAGTTTTGCCAAACCGTCGATATCGCATCTGCCGATTTTAGATTTTAGATTTTAGATTTTGAGGTTGCCACGGTCAGTCTGGAAACACAAGCGCGATTCGAGATGAATCCAAAATCCAAAATTCATATATTGCTAGGCTTCGCCATTACTGAAGCCACCGCGCTGGATAAAATCCTCCGGCCTAATTTTATCAACAAATTCCCGGAAAGCTCTCCTTTCGGCCTCATCAGCTTCTCGATCGACTGGAATAGAAGCATCGGCAACTACTTCTTCCATCACCCAAATGGGAGTGCGAGTGCGGAGGGCGATCGCGATCGCATCGCTGGGACGAGCATCAATCTCTTTTTTGACCTCGCCCTGTCGTACAGTCATAATGGCATAGAACGTATTGTCTTGTAGCGAATGAATGATGATCCGCTCCAAGGTCATACCCCAAGCTTCTAACAGATTGACAAAAAGGTCGTGGGTGAGGGGCCGAGGAGGGGTTTGGTTTTCCAGGGCACCAATAATTGACTTGGCCTGATCCTGACCGATATAAATCGGCAGAGCCCGTCGGTCTGTCGAATCTTTCAGAAGCACTATTGGGCTGCGTGTGATTGCATCCAGTGCAATTCCAGCGACTTTCATTTCAATCATCGGCTTGGCCTCTAAAATACCTTGGGCAAAGGGTGGTTAAAGTTAAAGGATAAACTGGTACTGGGCAGCTGTGGACAGAGACCAAGTACTTATGTTTCTTAACACTAAATCGATTAACCGACCGACAGTCAAGACTCGGTTAAGTCAACCGATGCTATTTAACTAAGAGGGTCTTTACATCCCAGTATGCCCTGACTTGAAGCCGATTCTAACTAGAGATCCCGCAATTCGATCGAAAACTTAGACTTTCCCTCTGGGAAAATAGTTGCATCAGCGGGAAAATCAACCAGATTGTGCAAAAAGCGATTTTTTGAGCTAAAAAACGGTGTTTACAGGATTAATCCAAAGTCTAGGAACGATTCATCTGCAAGCAGAAGACAAATTACGGATATCTTGCTCTGGCAGGGCCGCAGATCCGATTTTGCAGGATCTAGCGATGGGCGACAGCGTAGCTGTGGATGGGGTTTGCCTGACCGTGGAGGAGATTTTGCCAGTAGGGTTTGTGGCAGATGCTTCGCCGGAAACACTGCGGCGGACGACATTGGGAGGAAGGACAGAAGAAGATGTCTGGGTAAATTTAGAAACGGCTGTACGGGTAGGCACTAAGCTGGGCGGCCATTTTGTTACAGGTCACGTAGATGGTATTGGTTGCCTGCAAACTGTAGAGCTTGCCGGCAATTCTTGGGAGATGAGTTTTACAGCGCCTGAGTCGATCGCCCGTTACATTGTCCCGAAAGGCAGTATTGCCGTCAACGGTATCAGCTTGACTGTGGCAGATTGTAACTCGGCTGGCACTTGGTTTAAAGTGGCTGTGATTCCTCATACCTTTGCCCAAACCAATCTCTCCCATCTCAAAATCGGCAGTTGGGTGAATTTAGAAGGAGATATTCTGGGCAAATACATCGAAAAATTGCTGCTTTCCCGTTCTAATGGCGTTTTTGCACATCAAGACGAAATTACACCAGCCTTTTTGACGGAACACGGTTATCTTTGAGGGGCCTTGAAAAGTCAAAAGTCAAAAGAAAGAAGAGTCAAGCAAAAATTCTTCCCTTTTCCCATGCCCCATGTCCCATTTCCCTAGAGTTTTTGACTTTTGACTTTTGACTTTTGGCTTATGGTTTATGGGGCAGAATGGGAACTTCAGGTAAACGATAAGCAGACTCTTGGGTTACCCAAATGGGGAGTTCCGGCGGTCGGAAGTTAACTTGTTGGGCAGAAGTTAACCGATCGTTGGTTTGCACAGTCCTAGATAGCGGCGCTTCATAGGGTGGTGTTTTAAGTACGGGAATCCCAGGTAACTGGGAATTAATCGGCTTAGCGCTAGATAAGGGTACTTCCTCCGTTGGTGTGTTGATTACCGGAATCGGAGGTAACTGGGAATTAATTGGTCTGGTATTAGATAGGGGTACTTCCTCCGTTGGTGTGTTGATTACTGGAATCGGAGGTAACTGGGAATTAATTGGTCTGGTATTAGATAGGGGTACTTCATCAATTAGTGTGTTGATTGCGGGAATCGGAAGTAACTCGGAATTAATTGGTCTGGTGCTAGATCGGGGAAATTCCGCAGTTGGTGTGTTGATTGCGGGAATCGGAAGTAACTCGGAATTAATTGGTCTGGTGCTAGATCGGGGTACTTCATCAATTAGTGTTTGAAGTACCGGAATCCGAGGTAACGGTAAGTTTATAGGCCGAGCGCTCGATAGAGGAACTTCCTCAGTTAGTGTTTTAAGTACGGGAATGCGAGATAACTGAGAATTAATCGATTGAGCGCTCGATCGGAGAACTTCCTCAGTTGGTGTGTTAAGTACCCGAATTGGAGGTAATTCGGAATTAATCGACTGAGCGCTCGATCGGAGAACTTCCTCAGTTGGTGTGTTAAGTACCCGAATTGGAGGTAACTGAGAATTAATCGGTTGAGCGATCGATCGGGGAACTTCCTCTGTTGGTGTTTGAAGTACCGGAATTGGAGGTAACTCGGAATTAATCGGTTGAGCGATCGATCGGGGAACTTCCTCTGTTGGTGTGTTAAGTACCCGAATTGGAGGTAACTCGGAATTAATCGGTTGAGCGATCGATCGGGGAACTTCCTCTGTTGGTGTTTGAAGTACCGGAATTGGAGGTAACTGAGAATTAATCGGTTGAGCGCTGGATAAAGGTACTTCAGGTGATGGTACATTGCGTATCCCACTTTCCGGTAACTCATTCTCGCTGGATTGCTGTTCCGGTAACGGCATCAGGGATGGCGGCGTGTTGGGTATTGGGACTTCGGGTAACTGGGAATCGGTGAGTTCGTTCCCAGAAGGAGGCAACTGCGGTAACTGTGGTGAAGTGTTGGGGATAGCACTTTGAGGTGGCTGGGAGTAAACTTGTGGGGGTTCGGGTACTTGGGTTTGTGTTTGTTCAGGCTTGATTTCCTCTGTGAGTTGGTTAGGTTTCAAGGCTTTGACTAATTGAGCCAAACCATACTCCAGTTGAGCGCGTGGGTCCATCGCAATCCACCCTTCGGATGTTTTTTCCCGCACTTCAAAATGAAGATGAGGGCCGGTGGAGTTGCCTGTACTGCCCACCAAACCGATCGCACTTCCCTGTTGAACCCACTCTCCTGGGTTGACTAAAATTTCTGAGAGGTGACCGTAACGGGTTTCTTGAGAGTCGTTTTTATGACGGAGAATAACGGATAAGCCGTAGCCGCCTAAGAAGTCTGCGATCGCTACTCTGCCGGCGTGAGCGGCTAAAACAGGGGTTCCCATTGGCGCACCTAAGTCTGTCCCAGCGTGGAAGCGACGATCGCCGCTGATGGGATTAATTCGCCAGCCAAACAGGGAGGTAATTTGGGCGGGAACAGCTAGGGGAAAGGCGATCGGTAATTTACTGTTTTCCGATTCGGCTGGTGATGTTTGGGGCTGTTTGTAGTTGTAGCTTAATGTTGGATTGGGAAGCGTTTCATTACCTGTTATCTCAGTATCTATTTGGTTGTGAGGGGTTGTGTTGGGAGCGTTGCTCAAACTATTTTGTCTGCCCAAACCAACATTGCCGGAGTCGATCTTGGCCGGACTGATATTGATATGTCCAATTGTTGGCGGCGTTACCTCTTGAGGCTTGGGTTTCGAGGCGGTTCGATCGGGAAGAGGCTGACGTTTTTTCCCAGATGAAGAAGAGAGGCGATTTTTTTGGGAAGAACGGCTGAACTTTTCCAGCGATTGCTCTTGGTTTTGAGGTGCTGAGGGCAAACGGCTGATTCGATAAGAACGGGGTTGTTCTTCGTTTTGTGGTGTTAAGCGCAAACGACTAATTCTGTTTTGACGCGGCTGTTCTTCGTTTTGAGCTATTGAGGGTAAACGACTAATTCTGTTTTGACGGGGTTGTTCTTCGTTTTGAGGCGTTGAGCGCAAACGGCTGATTCTATATTGACGGGGTTGTTCTTGGTTTTGAGGTGTTGAGCGCAAACGACTGATTCTATATTGACGAGGTTGTTCCTCCCTTTGGGGTGTTGAGCGCAAACGATTAATTCTTTGGGAACGTTGCTGTGGCTCGGTTTCAATGGGACGGGGCAGGCGGCTTAAGTAGTAGGAACGCGATGAGCGTTCGACTTGAGTAGATCGCGCCACCCGCAGTTGAGAGGAACGGGGTGAGGGATTAGTTTGAGTAGAACGCGCCACCCGACTTTGGCGATAAGAACGGGCTAATCGCTCGCTGCGAGGAGAACGTGTCACGCGACTCGTTTCGTAGGAACGGGATGAGCGCTCGGTTTGCGCGATCTGCGCTACGCGACTTTGGCGGTAAGAACGGGATGAGCGTTGGGTTTGTTCGACCCGCGCTACGCGACTTTGGCGGTAAGAACGAGATGAGCGTTGGGTTTGTTCGCTCCGCGCTACGCGATTTTGGCGGGAAGAACGAGATGAGCGTTGGGTTTGTTCGCTCCGCGCTACACGACTTTGGCGGTAAGAACGAGATGGGCGTTGGGTTTCGTAACCCACGCGATCGGTCTGGTAGGAACGGGGAATATCTCGTATTCTTTGACGCCGAAGAGTGCTGTAGCTATTGCTGGCGACGGCGGTTCTTCTCACGCTGGTTCTAACCGATGCCGCTGGGCCACCGCAGCGACTGCCTGCAACTCCTCTATTTCGGTAAACTGTTTGACAACCTGTGGAACGTTCCGACAGTACAACAGAGGTAGGTGGTTCGTAGGCGCGAGCGGTTGATTCCCGTCTCCTGGTGGCACCGATGCTGTAATCGGTTGGGTCAATGTAAGAGTTACCGCCGGTCGATTGCGAGGTTGTGGCCCTTTGTCCTACTCGCGATCGCTGCGTCGATCCGGCACGAGAGCGTCTTCTATTTACTGGTGCGGCTGGTCTGGGCGGCTCCGGTGCGGGGTCTGCCGATACGGCTTTGGGCATAATATCGGGAATTTGGGCGATGACAAACGCATCGGATGATGTTTGATTTTTTGCCCAAACCATGCTACCACTCAGAAGTCCTAAACCGCTGACGCAACCAATTCCCTGTACCAGCAGGAAACGATGCCAAAAGCTGATGCCTGCGCTTCTTTCGGAGGGGTTAGGATCGTGCCCGGTCGATCGAGCTGCGGTTGTGTCAATTTGCCGATCTTCTGTAGACGAATAGTTTACTTGCTTGTCGGGATAAACTGGTTCCACCATCTCCATCACACCGTTATTTTGTTCAACACTTTTAATATAGGGATTGGTCTCGGTCAGGATTTCAGATTTCAGATTTGAGATTGCAGATGAAATTTGTTGCATCTGCAATTACCCATTAGCCATTTCCCAGTCCCATCTCTCCATAGCCCAGACTGATTGTACCGGGCGGGAGGTAAATTTCTGAAGAGGGAGCAACCCCCGTTGGGTGGAGGCAAACTCGCAAGTCGCCATCGACAGAAACACCCACGACTACTCCTGAGCGTCCGTTGACTTCGATCGATCGCCCGATGCTTGTGAGTAGATTTTGGTAAAACGGCAACACGGAATCTATGCCTTTTTGTTGCCAGTACTTGTATCCAGACATCAACCCTACTAGAGTAATGGCGGCTAATGTTTCTAATGAAAGGGTTGGGCTGGGATGATTTGTGAGAAAAGATACTAGATTAATGCCGTTTTCTGGAACTTGGTTAGTCAAGTTAATGCCCACGCCAACTACTGCTTTGCTAATGCGCTCTCTGTTTACCCTGGTTTCGGTAAGTATGCCGCCCAATTTGCGCCCTGAAAGTATTAGATCGTTGGGCCACTTGAGCGAGACCGGTAGGTCGTACTCGCGCAAAATTGTCGCGATTCCCCAAGCTCCGCACATAGTCAGTTGTCCAGCCTGCCGAGCGGCTACGTTGGGAGTTAAGGCCACAGATAAGTATAATCCACCGGCAGAAGAATGCCACTGCCTTCCCCATTGTCCCCGTCCGGCTTTTTGCTCAATGGCGATGACTGCGGTGCCTTCTTCAGCGCCTCGATCGAGCAATTCCCACACCTTCTCATTAGTTGAGGGCAGAGTTTCAAAAAGATGAAGTGAAATATCTAAGTGTTGACTTTGTGAAAGGTTGACAAGCGATCGCTCTTGTGCGACAGAGTGATTTCGCACTGACTCAAGTGCTGCTGCAAACTGTTGCCGATCGAATTCCACGATTTGACACTCCCCAGCCTAAAGGCGTGGGGATTCTTCGTTCACAGACCCAACTTGCTCTGACAGGATTGCTCCAATCCGAGTAGAGGTTGAATCTCCCGAAGCGTTCGGGTCTATGACCCAAGTTCCCATATGCCCTATGGTACTCAAGGCTAATCTCAGGATATTGATGGCAGCGTTCCAGTCTCTATCTAGGACAAAACCACACTGACAAACATGGGTTCTCATGGAGAGAGATTTCTTGACCGTTGCACCACAGTTACAGCATTGCTGGGAAGTGTAGGCAGGATTAACCGCGACAGTTACCTTGCCAAACTTGACCCCAAAATACTCTAGCCACTTCCTGAATTGATACCAACCTGCATCATTAATAGACTTGGCGAGACAGTGATTCTTAACTAAGTTCTTAATCCTCAAATCTTCGTAGGCGACCAAATCGTTAGATTGGATTACGCAACGCGCTACTCTCTTAGCGTGTTCTTCACGTTGCCTACTTATTTTGAGGTGTACTCGTCCTAGTCGATTAACGGCTTTCTTCCGGTTAGCAGAGCCTTCACGAGAGCGAGATACACGCCTTTGCCTAAACGTAAGACGCTTCTGTCCTGTTCGATAAAACCTGGGGTTAGGCTCAGTGTGACCGTTACTGTCAGTGTAGAATTCTTTTAGTCCCACATCTAAGCCAATAGTTTTGCCCGTTGGTGGAGACTCTACTTTATTCTCAACTTTGACTAAGAATTGGACATAGTAGCCATCAGCCCGACGCACTAACCTAACTCGTTTTATCTGGTCTAACTGGTAGAAGTTTAAATCCCACGTTCCTTTGAGTCGGAGCTTACCTATCCCCTTGTTGTCGGTGAAAGTAATCTGTTTGCGGGTTTCGGAAAGTTTCCACCCGCTGACTTTGTACTCAACCGAGCGATAGTTGTTTTTAAACTTTGGATAGCCCTTCTTCCCTGAGATAGATTTTTTGCAATTGTCATAGAACCTAGCGATGGCACTATAAGCCCTTTCCACAGCAACTTGGCAGGCGTGAGAGTTCAAGTCTTTGACAAAGGGAAACTCTGCTCTCAATGCTGTGTTGTGGCGATATAACTCTTTCTGTCCTACGCCTCGGTTATCCATCCAGAAACGGATGCACTTGTTGCGGACAAATTGAGCCGTCCTCATCGCATCATCTATAGCAGCGTATTGAGTTGTTTTCCCTTTAGCCTTGAACTCTAGAACGATCATTTGACGTGGAAAAAACCTACGGCATTATTATAGCACACCCACCTGGAAAAAGTGGAAAAGTCGCCCTTCTAGGGCGAGGCTTGAAACCCATTATTTTCGGTCAAATTTATGCACAATCGTGGCTTAGGTTAGCATAGAAGTCATTGTTATTTTGCAAAGTTTTGTAGCCGGCGTGATTCCTCCACACACGACTGAACCCGAACTGAAAAATTCGATCGACGCTATCCACTCTTGGGAATGGCGCACTTGGGAAGGTTTGCCCTATCTTACCTGTAGCCTGCTGGAATCTTGGCCGCACGGCTTTTTTACGCAACAGTTTTCGCCTCGCTATCCGGTAGAATTTGTGGCGGCGCTACAGCCAGATGCTCAAGTTTATCGGGTGAAGCAGGTACACGGGAATATTGTTCTGACACCTTCGGAAATTGAACAGTTTGTCAATTCTGCGGTTGCAGAAGAAACGCTCCTGCCGTCAGCAGATGGTATTGTGAGCGATCGGGCGCAGCAGGCGGTGTGGGTTTGTACGGCGGATTGTACGCCGGTGTTGATTGCTGATGAAAGAACCGGACAGGTGGCGGCGGTTCACGCGGGTTGGCGCGGTACTGCACAGAGGATTGTACCGCAGGCGATCGCACGTCTTGTTGCCCAAGGTAGCCAACTCGAAGATCTTCGCATTGCGATGGGGCCGGCGATCGCAGGTGAGGTGTATCAAGTTTCCGTGGAAGTTGCTGTTGAAGTAGGAGTCAGCATTATACCACAAAAAGAAACGAATGAAGCGATTTTGTCTGCTTTGCTGGAGATACCCAATGCACCGATATTGCCAGATCCGGAAGAGGGAAAAGTGCGATTGGATGTGCGGCGGGTGAACGAGTTGCAATTGCTACAAATGGGGATAAGTGGAGAACGGATTGCGATCGCACCTTATTGTACATATCAGCAACCGGAATATTTCTTTTCCTATCGCAGAAATAAACTGAAAAAAGTGCAGTGGTCGGGAATTGTGAGTAAATAAAATAGGAAAAAGTCATTTTAACTTAACATCGGATGCAGTTTGATAACTTATGTAAGTATCTGGCCGAAAAATCTTGGGGCAGAAGAGTTGTGCAATTCATTTAGATCCGCTATATTTGGTTTATTCGTTCGCTCACACCAGATCCTTACAAGTGAACTATCACGCTCAAAGTCATGATGCACCCGATAAAAAATAAAGTTATCAATATCGATCTCAGTGGCAATCATTACAGACTTGAAAGACTCGATGACAGTAAATATTATGAACTTTGGAAAAATAGCCTTGCCATCGCCGATGATTATGGATTTTATATAGATTTTTATCTTTATTTAAGAGACAGAGCCGAAAGCTTAAATCTTGCCCAAATCTATGTTTCTCTAGAAAATTTATGCGAAAAAAGCGGCAAATTTTTTGACGATTGGAAAGGATCGTTTTCCTTCCCATTTTTCCTAAAAGTCAGTAAAGCCGGACATGAATTTGATTACTTGCTGAATATCTACGACCACAGAGGCTCTGTAAATTTCGGAATTGGCAAACAATTACAGCCTCACGAGCGCTATGACGCAAGGGTAATTCATCAACCGTTTCCAGAAGAATTCTCCCGGCAAGACATCAATAAATTTATCACCTACTTTTATGGTTATATCCAGGGCTATTTTGAAGAGATAAAAAGCAGCTATTCGCATTTTTTATACAAGCGAATAGATTCTAATAGCATCTTATTTGGATATAAAGATAGTAATTTCTTTGAAGAGCATTATGATAGCCCTGAAGAATACGATCGGGCTGTAAAGTTATTAGAAACTTTTTCCTTATAGATTGAATTAATTGTTAAATTTCAAATCTCATATTTGCAATTAAAAATCAAACTACCGTTGTTTAGGTTGTTGCCAAATAAGTGCGATCGCAAATCTAACAAAACATGATACCCATCACTCGAAACTACAAATCAGTGAGCAATCTTGCCTTTCTCATAATAAAAGTCAGAACAGTTTCTTATCTAGAAATAATATCTGCTGTAATTTCCATTCCCGGTTGTACGGGATACTGAATATCGCCTTTCACCAAATAAGCTTTTTCTGGCTGAATTGTGACTTCGTAGTAGGGGGAACTATTGTTTTGAGATGTAATAGCATCGGGTGCGATCGCATTTATCATTTCCTCAGAAAAGCGATCGCATCTTTTTCATCCAGACAAATCTTGGAGTTGCGCTTTCGGCCCGCCTGGGGTTCAAACCCCAGGCTCATAGCGAAAGTCCACTCAAGTGGACTGAAGAAAATATTTATGTATGTATTCAGTCGGATTTATCCGACTTTCGCTATTAGGCGGGGAATTGATTAAGAGCCGGTTGATGACAACAGATGCAAGATTTTTGTGGCTAATTTTCAAATGCGATCGCGTTCTGAATCAAAAGGCGATCGCAATTTTTATTTAACAAATGCAATATGCCCTTGATGATTCGATCGAAAGGCGAAGACAAGAGGAAAAACAATAAGAAGCGCTAAAGATGGTCATGCGTCCGCTGACGCGCCGCTTTGGTGTGCTAGATGGGGAATTACAGTCTCGTCTTGGGGAATTATCTGTGGAAGTGTGGGAGGATTTGCACGCAGTAACGTATAATCCTAGTTCAGCACATTCAAATCCAATGCTCCGTGGGACAAAAAAAATAAGTTCCCGGCTAAGATGTTTAGAGGAAACCCAGAAGTAACAATGAATCTACCATCTGTTGTTTATCAATCTCAAACGATCGGTTGCTAAACTTTTATGCTGGCCCTAGCGCTCTCCCTTTACCTGTTCTAGAAAGAGTTCATACAGAGTTATTTAACTTCAAAGGGACAGGAATGAGTCTGATGAAATTAAGCTATTGCGGCCATATTGCTTTTAAGCTTGTACAATTATAAATAATCTAACATTATTTTAGTATATTTAATGGAATGTGCTAAAATAGCAGAGGTGAATATTTAAATTTGAAGAAACTGCAATTTTCATCATGTCAATATTAGAGCAATCCCCACGCATTGTCACAAAAGAATCAAATTTGCTGGCGAATGCAGCTATATTAGTTTCTGTTATAATTTGTACCTTCACACCAATATTGATGCGGTTTTGTCAAACCGAAATTGGCCCAGATGCGATCATCTTTAACCGCTACTGGATAGCCACAACAGTTTTACTATTATGGCATAGCTTGGCAACTGCACGCCGCTTTTGGATTAAATCTCCAAATCTGTCCAGTCAACTTGATGAGGAGAAATATATCGCAGTATCTTATACTAATCAAACAATATTACTATTATTATTATCAGGAATTTTTCTAGCTGCAATGTCGGTTTTATGGTCATGGTCTCTGACTCTGACTAATGTTGCTAACTCTGCCTTGATTCATAATTTATCCATCTTTTTTACTACAATAGTGGGATGGTTTTTTTTCAAGAAACGCTTTCATAAAAACTTCCTGATCGGTACTGCTATAGCTATAGGTGGAATGATTTTACTTGGATTGAATGACTTGGAATTAGAAACTGACAAAATCCAAGGAGATTTTATTAGCCTAGTTTCTAGTATGGTATTTGGGGCGTATTTAATAACTTTAGAAAAAGTAAGATCTCAAGTGAGTGCTGACACCACAATTATCTGGTGTTACGGGTTAGGAACTGTTCTAACTTTACCGCTTGCTTTGATTAACCAAGAGCAACTATTCCCCATATCGTGGCAAGGGTGGTATGGTCTTATTCTTTTGGGTATTAATGGTATGCTAGTACACTTTTTAACGATATATAGTCTTCATAAATTATCTGCATCTTTTGTGGCTCTAGTTTTTTTGCTAGAGCCAATTTTGACGGGTATGTTTGCTTGGTGGATATTTGGAGAAACATTGGCTTGGCTGAATTTATTGGCATTTGCTGTAATTTTAGTGGGGCTGTATTTCGCGGTATCTAGTCCATTGGTTACGATCGATGAGGCGGGGAATTGATCGATCGCCTAGTGATGATAAGTGGTGCAGGATTTTTGTGGGTAATTTTCAAATGCGATCGCGCAGCTAACGAACGGTATATCGGTCTCATTCCGGTAATCGCTGCAATCGAGCTCGTGACAAGGTTTAAGCCAGAACTGGGTCGCGTTCGGTAGGCTAGCAACTGCTATCTCTGTCCGAATAACCAGTAAGCATTTATTCGCAGGTGGCACACCCATTTATCCAATCCTCACATTATTATTACTTAAAAAGGTTAATTATAATCATTTATTGTTAATTTGTCTTTGACAGGCTGTCAAACATAAAGTACCTTAATTTAAGATTCTTTATAATTAATCTCAGAGTCCCAAAATTAAGCTCTGGTAAAGCTATATAACTTACTTTTATCACTACAATAAGCCCTAAAGCTCTTGACAGTAATTAAGTAAACTATTACGATTAATGCTGAACCAAGATAAGTAGTCCTGTCAGCAAAATATCAGGTAGGCAAAATGAAAGAGAACAAGAAAGTGCTTCTCTTCACCGAAATCGACGCTAGAAGCGAAGCACAGTTCGTTCGCAGCCGTCAAAAGTTTACCAATTTTGGTAAAAGCGGCGCATAATTACATGATGCCTACTAAGTCCAAAACGTTTAGATTTGTGGACTAAACGCGATGGAGATAACACAGGTAACTTAGTTAAAAAGGCATCTGTGCAGATACAGATGCCTTACTTTTTTCATATCGAGTTTCATCATACAATATCCAAATTTTCTACAGCATAAGCAACGAAATTCTTAAAAAACTTTGTCAAAATTGATGATGATGCGGATATGGTTTGTACAAACCTAAATTTTTGCTATGTAGGTAGAGTTGCGTTACTAGAGGATTTTTCTGAAAAGATTCCCGGCGATAAACTTGTGGCGATTATCGGAAAAGCTGGCTGCGGTGAAAGTACGATCGCTAAACTAATTGTCGGTTTGTATCAACTTCAATTTGGCAATATGGGATTTGGTAATTATAACCAGCAAGACTTATCGCAGGATTGTTTCCAGCAGCAAGTTGTCCTCCTTCCTCAAGAAGCGCACTTTTGGAGCAGATCGTAGAAAACGTTCGCTTGAGCGGAGATAAGGTCACTTTTGATACGATCGTAAAAGCTTGTCAGATTGCGAAGCTGACTACTCGATCTCTAAGTTTAGCTTTCTTTTTTAAAAAAATTTTGTAATTCACAAGTTTTTCACTTTTTTCATCTATCTTAAGATGTAGTTATCCAGTGGCCCGAAAAAACAGACAAAGAGCGTCAGAAAAATTACTGCTTAGCGCTGACGTTCTGTAAAAGGGTAACTAGATAACCAATCAGATGTGTCCACACTATATTCTGGAGGAGTTTTTTACCAATGCTGTGCAGTCTGACAAATTTCCCAGTCACGATCGCTCGATCGCAAACAAGGGATATGTCTGATAGTGCAGTACTTGTGGTTAAACTTCCGGATAGAAGAAAGCTGCTATCCAGGGTGCATCTACAACCTTGCTTGAATAAAAGCGTTGATTAGCCTTCAGTTATCAAGTTAGAAACTGGAACAATGACACTATTAATATTAGCATCTTCAACAACTGCTTACTTTTTTTCAGGGTTAGTTTGTTACTTTGCTTCATTAGGCAGTAGCAAATGTGTTATTCAACCTAATGACAAGCTTTTGTTCAAAGAATCGACTAAACTTTGGATCGCCGCTTTTTGGCCAGTTTGGATTATCCAGGAAATTGAAAAATAAAATCAAGCAAGATGATCGGTTGGGTGGGAAAACAAAACTCGACTTATCAGGCTAAGTTGTTGGGTAAAGCTATGCACAAATATACAAATAGATGAGCTAAAGCGATCGCAATCGTCACGTCACAGCCATTTTGAGAAGCGGTATTACCAAATGCGGTTATATAGCTTAGGGACGTTGCGGTTGTTGCCAAAGAAGGGCGATCGCCAATCTAACAAAAGCATGATATCAATCACCCAAACTACAAATCTGTGAGCAATCTTGCCTTTCTCATAATAAAAGTCAGAACCGTCTCTTCTCTAGAAATAATATCTGCTGTAATTTCCATTCCCGGTTGTACGGGATACTGAATATCGCCCTTCACCAAATAAGCTTTTTCTGGCTGAATTGTGACTTCGTAGTAGGGGGAATTATTGTTTTGAGATGTGATAGCATCGGGAGCGATCGCACTCACTTTTCCTTGCAAAACGCCGTAATCTGTATAGGCGTAGGCAGAAATTCGCAGCAGAGACTTTTGACCCAACGCAATTTTACCGATATCTTCAGCTGCAAGGCGAGCTTTGATGACAATCGGGGCATTACTGGGAGAAATTTGGGCAATTGCTTCGCCCGATCGCACTGTTTGACCGGCGTTTCGCAGATGCAATTGTAGAATTGTGCCATCAGCAGGCGAACGCACAACGCTTTTTGTCAGTTCGGTTTCGATTTGTTGGATTTCTTTGCGATCGCGATTAATTTGATTTTCGATTTCGATGCGGCGCTGAATTAAAGCTTCTCGTTCTTTTTTCAACGTAGCTAAAGTTGCTTCACCTTTAGCTTTTTCTTGGGCAATTCGCTGTTGGGCGATCGCAATTGGTGCTTTAGTAGGGTTGAGAGCAGTTTTAACTGCTTGCAATTTGGCAGCAGCTACTTCCACAGATTGTTTTTGTCTTTCAACTGTTTGTGCTTGTCCTTCAATCGCTTTTTTTTGCGCTTCGATGGTTGCTTTTTGTCCCGCAACGCCTTGTTCTTGCTGTTCAACAGCTAGTTCGTTTTCCTCCAATCTATCTTTAGAAATTGCTCCCGATTCTGCCAATGGTTTATAGCGATCGCGCCTGGAAATGGCAGATTTTAAGTTGGCTTCCGCTCCCTTTAAATTAGCGTCTGCTGAAAGCAAATTTGCCTGTTCTCTTTGCAATTCTTCCTGAGCTTTTTGCAACTCCGCTTGGGCTATTTTTAAGTTGGCTTCCGCTTGTTGAACTTCCGTGACGGTAGTAATTTGACGATCGCGATATTCCCTTTCGTTGCCCTCCAAATCTGCTTGTGCGGAAGCGATAGTACGTTCCGTAGCGTTACTTTCAGCTACTAGCTGGTTTTGCAGGGAGTTTAGTTGAGCGGCGATCTGAGCGAGTTGCAGTTGATTTTGTTGAATACTGCCGATCAGTTGGCTTTTTTTAGTTTGCACTTGGGAGTCGTCGATAGTAGCGATCGCATCTCCTTCTTTTACCGCCATATTTTCTGTCACAGAAATGCTTTTGACCGTTCCTTCCGTTGCTGCTTGAACTATCCGCACTTCTCCAGAAGGACGAACTGTGGCGGGAGCCTTTACCGTCACATTGTACTCGGTGACGGCAGCCAAAGCTACAGCCGCGCCAACAGTTCCCACTAAAAACAGTCCCCCTAGCGTTGTCCACCGACCGATGGGAGGGAGAAACTCGTCGCTAGTAACAGGGCGGAGAAATTCTGGATTGCGATCGCTAAACATATAGCTAGGGGCTAGAAAGTCAAAAGTCAAAAGTCAAAATTCAAAAGAAAAAAAGAGCGTCGAGGCTAGGGGAAGAAGGAGTCCGGTCGAAGGGTTGGTGGAATTAACAACATCCTAATTGTTGGTAGTTGCTATATCAGATCAAAAAACAACTCTTATTCCCACTGAAGGGCCGTAATACAGTGTATCGCCACTCATATCCAGCCTGCCAAATTCACCCGACTCAGAAAAATCCCTAAACTGTCTGGGAGCCAATGCCAAGCCATATAAATACACTAAATTAAAGCCTGCGGTTAAGCTCACATTGGGAGTAACCTGCCAGTTCGCAGAAATACTTCCTTCCACAACAGGAGAAAGTCCCCATTCACTTTTAACTCCTTTAATTCTTTCTAGTAGCTCTCCCGTATCAAAATCATAGGCGCTAATAGTACTTGCCTGATCGCCATTGTTAGCAAACACACCTGCTTTCGCTCCCAAACCTATACTAAAGTTACGACTTACTCCAATATTGGCGTTGCCTCCAATTTGAAAACCAAACAAGTTATTTTTAGTCTCGATGTTGTAATCTCCTGTGGGATAAGCTCGCAGACCTTGTTCCGGAAGAGCAGCCGCACCAAATGTCGCTAAGTTAAATTTTTCTGGAGCGCTGATATACCGCACTCCCACCAACCAAGAGGGACGAAACTTATTCGATGAAGCTACCTCTTGCTGATAATTAACCTCAAAGTTGTAGAGGTTGGCACTGTAATCTAGCTGGTGTTCGTAACTGAGAAGAAAAGCCTGACTGATAGCGAAACTGCCATTACCTAGACCTAGAGGCGGCTCTTGGTTAAGAATGTTAATTTTGTCTCCCAGAGATTCGCTAGGGTCAAGTATTGGTGTATCGTCGGTCGGTACTTCCACAACAACATCGCTGGGCAGACCGGGTTCGGGAGAAAGAAGGGTAGCTGACGAACTGTATTCTTGCAAACCAAAGAAAGAAAAACTGATACTATCTTTGCGATTGCGACTGTAGCCTACTGTAATTCTAGTTCCCAACTCGTAATCAAAAGCTACATCGTCAGTACGTAAAGTGCCTCCTCTCTCAGGAGAACCTGTCTCTGCAACGCTCAGGTCTACAACTTCTGAAGTTAGTATACCTCGCGGGATGGTGCGATTGAGGAATAGCGCTTCCGCCTGCACGTACCATCGCTGTGGAGCGATCGAATTCGATCGAGGTGTTTCGCTTTGCGCTATTGGTTGAGATCTCAAGGTAGGATTGGTAGGATTTGTCGGAAAAATAGAGCCAGTATTATTACCCTCTGGCAACAAATCTGCCGCTTTATACGAAAATTCCTGGGATTCTAGAAGCTCAATTTTAGCTTCTATTAAGGCTGCTCGTAGTTGTTCCGGTTGGATGGTGACAGTTGAATCATCATTTAAATGCCGCTGAGCCAGAATTGGCTGTGCGTTCTCAGGTTCGGTTTGCAATATACCAGAACCTCGCTCGAACAAGGTTTGAGCGAGAACAGGGTTAATGTTTAGTAGGCTAGCAACTGCTAGCGCTGTCGGAATCTTCAATAGGTATTTGTTCGCGGGTGGCACACGCATTTATTCAATCCTCACATTCTTATTACTTAGAACCGTTTATTATAATCATTTGTTGTTAATTTGTCTTTGACAGGCTGTCAAACATAAAGTTACTTGATTTAAGATTCTTTATGATTAAGCTGTCAGCGCCAGAATTAAGGTGTGGTAAAGGGATATGCCCTACTTTTCCGACTAAAATAAGCATTAAAGCTCTTGACAGTAATTGACTAAAGCTACTAGGATTGATGCTGAACAAAGATAAGTAGTTCTGTCAGCAAAATCAAAGGTAGAGAAAATGAAAGAGAACAAGAAAGCACCTCTATTTACCGAAATCGTAGCTAAAGAAGCTGCTTCTATCAACGGTGGATGCGAAGCACAGTGCGTTCACAGCCGTCAAAATGTTGCCAAACTTGGTAGCCGTGGTAAATAATTACAGGATGCCTGCTAAGTCCAAAACGTTTAGATTTGTGGACTAAACGCGATGGAGAGAGCTCGGGTAACTTAGCTAAATAGGCATCTGTGGAGATACAGATGCCTTACTTTTTGCATATCAATTTTCACCATGCAATATCCAAATGTTCTACAGCATAATGAAGAAGACTGTGGAGCTGCCTGCATTGCTTCTATTGCTAAAAAATACGGACGTACCTTTGCGATTAACCGCATCCGGGAAGCTGTAGGTACTGGGCAACTGGGGACGACATTGCTGGGGTTAAAACAGGGTGCAGATGCACTGGGTTTCAATGCTCGCCCAGTGAGAGCTTCACCGGAAATTTTAGACAGAATTAAAGAAGCACCCCTGCCAGCAATTATTCACTGGAAGGGTTATCACTGGGTTGTTTTGTACGGTAAGCGGGGCAGAAAGTATGTAATTGCCGATCCGGCAGTTGGTATTCTTTATCTTTCTAAGAAGCAGTTAACGGAATGCTGGACGGATTGGGTGATGCTTTTAGTAGAGCCAGATCCAGTTCGGTTTTCCGAGCAACCTAACGATAAGGTAGGTGGTTTTGGGCGTTTTTTCAAGCCGATTTGGGCTTACCGAGGCATTTTGGCGGAAGCGCTGCTCATCAACTTTGTCTTGGGTTTGCTTTCCATCGCTTTACCTTTTTTAATCCAAATCTTAACTGATGATGTGTTGGTGAGGGGCGATCGCAAGCTGCTTGGGGGTGTAGCGATCGCAGTTGTAGCGATGAACCTCATCGGCAGCTGTTTGGGATTAGTGCAATCTAACCTCGTCGCACACTTTGCACAACGTCTGGAATTAAATTTAGTTTTGCAATTCGGACGACAAATTCTGCGCTTACCCCTCAGCTACTACGAATCGCGTCGCAGCGGTGAAATTGTCAGCAGATTGCGAGATATTCAACAAATTAATCAGCTAGTTTCCCAAGTAGTTATCGGCTTGCCCAGTCAGTTGTTTATTGCGCTTGTTTCTTTGGGATTCATGGTTTTTTACTCCTGGAAACTGGCAATCTGTAGCTGTTTCATTGCACTGTTGACGATCCTAACGCCGTTGTTTTTACTTCCTACCCTGCAACAAAAAGTTCGCAATTTATTAGTCCTGGAAGCAGAAAATCAAGGGGTTTTAGTCGAAACATTCAAAGGAGCGCTGACGTTGAAAACCACCTCATCTGCCCCGCAATTTTGGGAAGAATTGCAAAGTCGCTTCGGTCGCTTAGCCAACGTCAGCTTCCGTACTATTCAAATTGCGATTATCAACAAAACTTTTTCCGAACTAATTTACGGTCTAGGTGTAATTGGCTTGCTTTGGTTTGGCAGTAGCTTAGTAATTGAAGAAGAGTTAACTATTGGACAGCTATTGGCGTTTAACGCCATGAATGGTAATTTTCTCGCATTCATTATCGTTACAATTGGATTTGTAGAGGAATTCACGCGAGTAAAAACGGCGACTGAGCGGATCGGAGAAGTCATAGATACGACCCCAGAAGATCGAGGCAAGTCTCAAAAAAACTTTGTCAAAATTCCCGATAATGCGGATATCGTTTGCACAAATCTGAATTTTCATCATACAGGTAGAGTTGAGTTACTAGAGGAATTTTCTGTCAAGATTACCGGCGGTAAAGTTGTGGCGATTATCGGTAAATCTGGCTGCGGCAAAAGTACCATAGCCAAATTAATTGCCGGTTTGTATCAACTTCAATCTGGCAATATTCGGTTTGGTAATTATAACCAGCAAGACCTCTCGCTGGACTGTTTGCGGCAACAGGTTGTCCTCGTTCCTCAAGAAGCGCACTTTTGGAGTCGATCGATCGTGGAAAACTTTCGCTTGAGTGGAGATGCGGTCACTTTTGATACGATCGTAAAAGCTTGTCAAATTGTCGAAGCTGACTATTTTATCAGTAACCTGCCGGATAAATATCAAACTATATTGGGTGAATTTGGCGCGAATCTGTCTGGCGGACAACGACAGCGACTGGCAATAGCGAGAGCGATCGTCAATGACCCGCCTGTGCTAATTTTAGATGAATCAACTTCTGGTTTAGACCCGGTGAGCGAAGCGCAAGTTCTGGATAACCTGTTACATCATCGGGAAGGTAAAACTACGATTTTAATCAGCCATCGCCCCAGAGTAATTAATCGAGCGGATTGGATAGTATTTTTGGAGGAAGGAAAATTGAAAATGCAAGGCTGCGTGGAGGAATTGCGCTCTCTCCCTGGCGATCATTTAGACTTTCTGACTCCTTAATTTAGGTTAGGGCGTCGGGGTTAGGGGCTAGGGAAGAGGGAGAGGGAAAAGGGAAGAGGGAGAGGGAAAGGGAAGAGGGAAAAGGAGGATTTTTGAATAAGTGACTTTTGAATGAGTGACTTTCCCTAGCCCCTAGCCCCTAGTCCCGACGCCCTTTCTTTTGACTTTTGACTTTTGACTTTTGACCCCCCTGCTATTAAGGTCGTTGAGGTTGTTGCCAAAGAAGGGCGATCGCCAAGCGCACAGCCGAACCGACCGCAGATGTACGAGCTGCCTCGGAGGCTGTTTTTTCCCAGCGCAAAAGATTATCTTGAAATGTCCGATCGCGCTTGGCTCTTCGTGCGATCGCTTGACCGATAACTTTCTTTTGAATTTCTTCAGTTGAAATACCTTGACGCTTTAAATAATCGAGCAATCGCTGCACGCTATCAACAATCTGTTCTGGAGCTTGCGACATCAGAATTGCTTCGATTTGACGCACAACTTCTTGATAGATTTGCACCTGTTTATCCTTTGCTAGCGGTGCTTTTGACGGAGGTGATTGTGTTGTATCTGGCGTTGGCGATCCATCTTCCTGACGAGGTACGATACCGAGCAGACCAAGGATTTGATGGCGACGACCTAAGAAGCGATGGAGCATTTCCGGGTATATTTGCAACAAGCGCGATCGCAGGATTTTAGCATTTACCAAGCGATTCGATGCGAGTCGCAGCACATACTGACCAGCTGCCGATTCAAAAGATTTAACTGTGAGAGTAAGCTCAGAAGACTCGCATTCCATTTGAGCCAGAGTAAAAATCAGCACTTCCCAATTCGGTTCCTCTGCAAAATCGATTTCGATATTCGATGAATCTTCTCGATACTGTTCTGCCAGTTCTCCCGGTGCCAAATCCCGACCCACAGGATAGCGCTGAGTTGGGCTTTTATTGGCATGATTGAAATCAGTATAAACATACCGACACTCAACCTTAGTAAGATCCACATCTTCAATATGCCAATTTTCAATGCAGACGCCTGTCATTTGCGCCCGTTCCAGATTCGTGCGGATGAGATGACTTTCCAGTAAATAAGCTTCACTCAAATCGGTTTCGCTCAAAGTTGTGTCGCTCAAATAAGCACCCGATAAATCCGCTCGCCGCAAAGAAGCACCGCGTAAATTTGCTTCGCTCAAATCCGCTCGTAACAGCAACACATCTTGAAGATTTGCTCGCAATAAATAGGCTTTTCTCAAACTGGTTTTGAGCAGATAAGCTCCTGCCAAATTAGCTCGACTCAAGTCAGCACTGTGGAGGCTTGCTTCGCTCAAGTCGGCACCAGTAAGCACGACCCGATGCAAGTCTGCCTGACTCAGATTAGCCGATCGCAAACAAACACCTGTTAGATTTGCTTCTGTTAAATTAGTTCTAATCAAAATTGCTTCTCGCAAATTCGCCGATTCCAGAGTTGCTTCCCGGAGATTGGCATTCGTGAGATTGGCGCTAATCAAGCTCGCACGACGCAGATTTACCTCCATCAATTCCGCTCTCATCAACTGCGTATCGTTGAGTTTGCTGCGTTCCAGATTGCTCTGATCCAACTTAGCTCCTTGCAGGTCAGCACCGCTGAGATCTGCTTCCTCCAACACCGCCCAATTCAAATCAGTCTCTTGTAGATTGGCAAGACGCAAATCTGCTTTGGTAAGATTTGCACCGCTCAAAATCGCTTGGTTGAGATTGGCACCGGTAAGGTTAGCATGGCGGAGGTCAGCTTGGCGAAGACAAGCACCGTGAAGTTTGCTGCGGCTCAAAAATGACCAGCTGAGATTAGCGCCGGTGAGGTTAGCCCCGGTGAGGTCAAGATCCTGCAAGTTGACACCAGTGAGAATAGCTCCACTGAGGTCAATATGGGCAAAATCCCGCTCTCCTTGTTTGTATCGAGCCAGAAAATCTTGTACTTGCATCGCAGCCCTTAATTTTTAGGCAGAAGTGGCAGCTGTTTATCTAACGATTTGACGGATTGTAGAGGCGGGTTTTACCGATCGTTTCAGATTTTTGATTTAAAAGGGCAGATTTTTGGCTAATGCCTCGCCTTACGTGGGCGAAATCAATTTCAAATCTAAATTTTTGGTTAATACCTTGCACAAGCGTGGGTGTTGGCGCAGCTTGCCGGAGGCATTAGGAAATCTGAAATCGGTACTTGTTAAAAATTGGCAATTATTTTATCATTAATTTCTCCGATAAGCTTGCAGTAGCAACAGATAACCTTTTACACGCATTTGGTAAGAAAATCCGCAAACAGACAAGCTAAAATGCAAGCGATCGCCTACAGCTGTTTTACGTTTGTCTAAAGCTACCCGAAGCGGGAATAAAAGTTTTGAGTTTTAAGTTTTGAGCGTTGAGTAGAAGAATCTAATTCAGAACTCAAAACTGAGAACTCAGAACTATATTCCAGTTACCACCCCTAGTCTACCCACATTCAGGGGAGCGGGAGAGTCGGGGAGCTAAAAGTCAAAAGTCAAAAGTCAAAAGTCAAAATTCCTCCCTCTTCCCTCTTCCCCTAACCCCTAACCCCTAACCCCTAACCCCTCTTATGGGAGCCAGCGGGGACGAAAACCAGGCAGGGGAAGTTGTTCCGGTTGCATTTGGGCAGGCGTTGCTTCTGTAGGTGCAGCAGAAATCACAGGTAGTAGCCAGATGCTGCTGGAAGTAACCGCTTCGCCGCTATCCGTTCGGGGGGCATCGGACTGCTGTCCTACTGGTATGGGCGTTGTAGCAGGTTGGTCAAATAGGAGGGCAATGCCATCAGGTGATAGACTGATTTGCACCTGTCGCTGATTTGGCAGCACCACGAGGGGTTTCATTTCAGATGTTTTGACGTTAATGGCGACAATATATGGTTGTTCTTGGTACTGTTCGCCGGAGATAAGTTTGGTGAGCAAGCAATAAAGAGTCTGTCCGGTAGGATCGAATTGGGCGCTTAAAATTGTGCCGGTAATTCGCAAAAGTTCTTTCTCGATTCCTTGGTTGGTTACTAGATACAGCGATCGCGTGTAATCTGTGTTAAATTTCACCATCGCCGCTTGAGTACCATCTCTGCTAAAACTAGCCACTGTACCAAATTTGGGCAAAAAATCGAGGGGTTTATCCTGGGGCGCTTCTAGGGGTACGATCGCCAATCCTTCTGCTTGCGCGATCGCTAAAGCTTTGCTGTCAGGCGTAATTAAAAAATCCCCTCCCGGTTGTCCTTGCAGGGGTTTGGCTATGGGACGATCCGATTGCTCCATTTTCACTATCCAAATGCCAAAATCCCCCGGATTGCGCTGATTCACCCGCTGCACTACAATTGTTTTTCCATCCGGCGATAGGTCAAATTTGAGATTTTGATACTCTTTATTATCTAAAATCAGCCTAATTTTACCGGCTGGTTCTCGATTTGTCGCTTGGGAGCCTGGAGATTGGGGGTTTATACCGGTTGTCACCGTGTAGATATTTTGTTCCAGCGCTGCTTGACCTGGGGATCTGCGATCGCTGGCGGAAAACAAAATGCGACCTGAGTCGGGATAAGGCTTAAAATCGCTCACCAATAAATCTGCTGGCGTCAGGGCGATCGGTTTTGGTTCTGGGGCGCTGAGATTGACTAACATCAAGCGTCCGGCTTCACTTCCTTCTACACCCAGATAAACAAAAGCGCGATCGCGGGTGCGGAATTTACTTGTAAAAGGTTGGATTGGCGTTCCTTTTTCTGGCGAAGCAAATCTGTCTTTTGCTTCTAGCAACTGCACTTTATATTCGGTGCCGTAGGGGGCTGGTGCGATTAGAGTATATGCCATTTTCCGTCCCGCCCAACTAAATTTTCCCGGTAGGGGTGGAGCGATTTGCAAATTTGCTTCGACGCTGGAATGGTTCATGGGGCGGTTAAAAGTCAGGATAAAGCGGTTATCTTCAATGCCGACTTGTTTATCCTGCCAGTTAAAATCGCGCACGCGGGGAGCCGATCCATCACCCTGGAATAACAGTAGCCCAATGAGCGCAGTCAGGACGAGCATAACTGTAATAGCAACCCGGTCAAGCGGCTCTATGAATTTTAAATTTGGGATTTTGAATTTCTGATTGGTCATTGGCGATCGGTAATTGGTTAGTAATCGCTCATTGCTCATTAGCTTTTCACAAATTGCTAATAGCTGTTGACTGATGGCTAACGACTAATAATCATAGGGGTTTTTAGGTTCGGGAATTAGTTTGACCGAGCTTGCCTGGATAGTCAACTGGCGTTTACCGCCGAAGTTTTCGGTAATCATCTCACCTTCCACTTCTAACCAAGTATCGGGTTTGAAGTCTCTGCGGAGTTGGGACAAAGTATCGGTGTCGATCGACCCAGATTCTGAGCCAGAACTTTGGGTGTTGATGCTTTGTTCGCCCAGTTTAACTGGTAAACCTACCGGATAGGCATCTGCGGCGCAGCAGGTAAGTATAAAGCGAGAAAGTAAAAGGTATTCTGGCGGTAATTCTGGAGGATGAATGGCAAAACCCTGCACTTTCACTTTTTGTCCGGTATAAGCATCGGGTTCTGGATAGGCATTTAAAGTTCGCACCCAGTCTATGAGCGATCGCTCTTCGGGACGTTTGGCACTCCGAAATTCTTGGGGTTGCGATCGGGTCATCGTCAAGGAATCGGTTATGCCTCTAGATAATGCGGTTTGACTGGTAAACGGTCGGGGTGCGATTATAAAACCCAACAGCGCCCCTGTTAAAAGCAAAGCGGTACTCCAACCTGGGGGAAATAAGGAAATGTGTTGGGCTTGGGAATTGGAGACGGGAGAAGGGAAAGTGGAGGGTTGATTTTCTTTAGTTCGATCGCGCCGCGATGAAGAGTCTTTCTTGAAACCGAACAGTTGGCGCATCAGCCCGCCAGCTATAATTACTAACCAAAGTACAGAGGCAATTAATGTCTTTCTGACTTGTGGGGCGGCAATATTTTCCAGTCGCCCGACGAGCCAACTATTTTGTACGGTGTCAGGTTGATATCTGCTCCTTTGTCGATTCAATAGGAGCGAAAGCCCTCTTAAAAAGCCGATCGCCAACAGTATAAAACTTGCTGCGATTACCAACCAAAAGTAATCGGGATGAATGAGCAAATATAACTTGCCCGTAAGCCAATATCTCAGGAGCAGTATGCCCCAGGCAATGATGGCAAATACATCTAACCAGCGCAGTAAGGAATTTGGGATTTGGGATTTGCGATTTGGGATTGTCATCGGTGAAAAGAGCGGAATTTCACATTTGAGATTTCAGATTTCAAATTCAATTTGGAATTTTGTTAGCTTTGCCACACAGGAATTAGCCAAAAGCCAATTGATAAAGCAAAGTAAACAAGAAGGTAAGTTGAGCTGCGAGAGCCAATAAATAAATTACCGCCCTTGGTTTGAAGACTGACAGCAGCAACCCAATACCTTTGAGGTCTATCATCGGGCCAAACACCAGAAATGCTAACAAGGAACCGCTGGTAAATGCAGAAGCAAAGGAAAGGGCAAAGAACGAATCGACTGTCGAACAAATAGATACCACTACCGCCAATACCATCATGGCTAAGATCGATGTAATCGGGCTTTGACCCAAGCTGAGGATTGTTTCGCGAGGAGCCAGGACTTGAATAGAGGCTGCGATCGCACTTCCTACGATTAATACTGCGCCTAACTCGCGCAGTTCCTGCACTGTATTGTCCAGAAACAGACGCAGGCGATATTTCATCGGTTTTGTTACCTTGGCGGGAGCTGCGGTCATGGGGAATGAAGCGCTGTCCATACGGAGGACTTTACCGGGCCCACTAAGTAAAAAAGTACCGGATTGCAATAAAGCTGGACTGGCATTTTCTAGGTTAGGTATTTCAGACCAAGCGCGTTTGGGGGGTGGGACAGCGCAGGCGGTGGATTTTTGTAGCAGCGGTCGCAAGTCAGCTTGAGCGCTGAATATCCAGCCTATAATGGTGGCTATAGATAGGGAACATACTACGCGCAGCACGACTATTTCCGGTTGATCTCGAAATGCTGTCCAAGTTGCCCAAATCACGATCGGATTGATTGTCGGCGCTGCGAGTAAAAATCCGATCGCTACCGGTGCGGGTACCCCCTGCATCAGCAACCGCCGCGCTACTGGCACATTGCCGCACTCGCAAACCGGAAACAGAAAGCCCGCTAAACTTCCGGCTAAAGCTCCCAGCAAAGGATTGCGAGGCATAGCTGCACTTAAGGAGCGTTCATCGATAAATAATAGCAGCAAACCTGAAAACAGAACTCCCAGTAGCAGAAACGGTATTGCCTCTACTAGCAAACTCAGGAATAGGGTAAAAGCATTCTGGAATTGATTCATTCGATTCGTGGCAAGCAGCGTTTTCTAATAGTTGGCTCGTGGGGGGCAATATTTTTAAGCCGCCCCAGCAGCCGCAATCTCTAAGCCTTTGTGAAGTCATTTTAACTATTTGAGGGGGTTTGGGGGAGTTATTATCCTTTCTTTTCTCTGCGTGCGGTCATAGTAGTAGGTTGTCAGAGCATCGGTCAAGCCTTCAAGAGTGTTCAATAGACCTCTTTTCCAAAAGAATCTCAAAGGGCTGGCAGGATGCCTACCCCACAAGAATTTTTGGAGATGTCTAATCGCTGTCCATCACAACTGGTGAAAGACTGCACCGCTGTTTTCACCCACACGGGCGAAGGGAGTGGGGGAATTTACGGATAGCCTGTAAAGAGATGATGAAGATAGCCATAAATTTTGCCCAAAGATTAGAGGGAATCATTGACTTGGAATTTGTAGTCATTTACTGAGGCTGTTTAGACTGAGCTTATTATGTTGCAACTAGCCCAGATGGAACTTGTCAGTCCAAAGTTGATACGGCTTGATTTCGAGAATTTGAGGCCGTTTGAGCGTCTGACCGACCAGTATCGGCACTTCGGCGTTCACTTCAGCAGTGCGATCGCCATAGAGCCTTCTAACCCAGCATTTACACCTAAATCCGGATCTAAACTTCTCATGCCGATGGGAAATATGATGAGCCTGAATGCTTTTTTTGACAAACCCAGCAGCTGGGTCGGTGCTTTTGTGTGCAGTACTAGAATTGTTGTTTTAACCGCTTATGACCGGGATGGGAATTTCCTCGGCCAGACTAGCACTGTCAGTCAGGGAGCCAACATACCGGATGAACAATCGGAATTTCGCCCGCAGCAGCTAGATTTAAACCGATCTGGCATTGCTAAAGTCGAGTTTCACTCTTGTGTACCTTTTACTTTGGATGATTTCTTTTTTGCGCTAATGCCTTGAGAGTAAAAATTTCAATGCGTGAGATTTTTTGATGAATTAAATTCCCCTCAAAAACGATCTGTTTATTTTGGTCATTTAGTTTTTAGTATGCCAATTTTTCCTGGCGGAGTCGCGGGGGAACGGGCACAAAATGTTCCTATGTAAACTTTTGCCTAGCGATTCTCAAAGAACAGTTTCTCGTTGCACAGTAACATTGTTAAGAAATAATTAATTTCTTTTTAATGAAAAGTTATTATTTGTTTAATTTTTTTAGTATATATTATTTTGTGTATAGTTTTACTTAAGCAAAAGTAAGAATACGCTAATATAGCATTTCAGCATTAATCTGCAATAGGTACGCCATCTTGTGCTGGAGCAAGCAAAGAGCTGCTACCTCTGTGCAGAAAAACAAAGAAAAAGGGGTGTAAAAGGGTACTTTGAGCATCTGGCAATATAGACTCTAAGAACTGACTGAGGAATTGCTTAATGGTTGTTGCAAAAAAGATCTCTTCCGAGTTATCAGTTCTACCCATATCCCAGGCGCGGGAACTAAGTTTGCGGTCAACGCTGGGAGAGTTGCCGCTTTATGATTTTAGTGTCCGCAGCGATATGCGTGGAGGCGAAGTAGCGCAGGCGTTTCAAGACAATCCGTTGCTGCCGGGAGTAATCTTGATAGAACACGATCGCCTTTTAGGTATGATTTCCCGGCGGCGGTTTTTGGAATACATGAGTCGCCCCTACGGATTGGAATTGTTTTTGAAGCGACCGATTAAATCTTTATATCTTTTAGCAAATAGCGATAGTTTAATTTTTCCAAGCGATACTTTAATTGTGATGGCGGCACGGCGCTCTTTACAGCGATCGGCAGAGTTACTGTACGAACCGATTGTGGTGGAAATTGAACCGACGGTTTACAGACTATTAGATGCTCATCAATTACTGGTAGCTCAATCGCATATTCACGAATTAGCATCTCAGCTAATTCATCAACTTTATCAAGAACTTGAGAAAGCCAACCACGAATTACGCAGTCTCGCCACTGCTGATGGTTTGACAAAAGTGGCTAACCGTCGTCGATTTGACGAATACCTGGACAATAAGTGGCACGAACTCGCTCGCGAACAAGCACAAATTTCTTTAATTCTGTGCGATATCGATTGTTTTAAAGGCTATAACGATACTTACGGTCATTTAGGCGGAGATGCTTGTTTGCAACAAGTCGCTCATGCAATTAGCGCGGCGGTGAAGCGACCGGCGGATTTGGTGGCGCGTTACGGAGGTGAAGAATTTGCGGTGATTTTACCCAATACCCCGGCTGCTGGTGCTGTTCGCGTAGCAGAGGAAATCCGAATGAATGTGAAAGGGTTACAGATTCGCCACATCAATTCTTGTGTTGAGCCTTATGTCACTCTCAGTGTGGGTGTAGCTACTATGGTTCCGGAACCGGGATCGATTCCGATCGGCTTGATTGCAGCAGCCGATCGCGCTCTCTATCAGTCTAAAGCATCCGGACGCGATCGCGTTAGCGTCTGCGCTTAAGCGCTGCTGCCATTACTCTGCCTCAAGTCGATCTCATCGCTGGGAATGCCAGATATCGATATTTTATGCGTTATTCACAAATATTTATACTTTCCCATTAATTGATGTATTAATTATCAATACTTAAAATAGAAAATTTTTGGATTCGGTTAAGTTTAGGTTAAAAAAGGTTTTTTAAAAGGTTAATTTTCCGAGCCTATTAAGTTTTAAAGAGGAGATTTTTTAAATAAAAAATATAATGATAAAGTAGAATGGGAATCTTGCTATCCCAATTAAAAGAACTGATTGAGGCATAGGCTTATGTTCGCTCTCAAACAATCATCCCTGGAAATGCCAGTTCAACCAACTTCCCAAAAAAAAGACCTCAGTCTGGAATCAAGGCTTCAAGACTTGCCTCTGTATGATTTCAGTGTAGAGAACGAGCGTCCGGGTAGCGAAGTAGCACAGGCATTTCAAGATAATCCGCTGCTGCCGGGAGTGATTTTGGTGGAGCAAAGTCGGTTTGCAGGTATGATTTCCCGGCGGCGTTTTTTAGAATGTATGAGCCGACCTTACGGATTGGAATTATTTTTAAAGCGACCGATAAAGTGTTTATATGTATTGGCTCATAGAGATGTGCTAATTTTTCCTGACGATACTCTAATTGTGATGGCGGCGAGGCGCTCTTTGCAGCGGCCTGCCGAGCTGCTATACGAACCGATTGTGGTGGAAATTGAGCCGACAGTTTACAAATTATTAGACGTTCATGAATTGCTGATTGCCCAATCGCATATTCACGAGCTGACAACGCGGCTACTGCACGAGCAAACAAAGTTGCACATGATGCAAACTGAAAAAATGGCAAGCTTGGGACAGATGGTAGCTGAGGTAGGTCACGAAATTTTAAATCCAGTTAATTTTATTTCGGGAAATTTAGAATACCTATCAAATTACAGCCAAGATTTAATCAAGTTAATTTCAGCTTACGATACAACAATTAGAGAAAAACCACCGCAAGTTGAAGAAATTAGAAGAGAAATAGAATTTGATTTTTTACAAGAAGATATGCAGAAGCTGATTGACAGCATGAAGATAGGGACAGAGCAATTAGTCAAGATAGTCAATAGCCTGCGAAATTTCTCCCATATGGGAGAGGGAAATCAAAAAGCGATCGATCTGCACGAATGTATTGAAAGTACTCTGTTGATTCTGCATAATCGGGTAAAATACACGATTGAAGTGGTGAAAAATTATGGAGACCTGCCGCCAGTGCCTTGTTACTCAGGTCAGTTGAGCCAGGTATTCATGAATATTATCAGCAATGCGATCGACGCACTGATGGATAAGAAGGAATCGAACACCAAAGCGGCCAGCCAGTGGAAACCTCGAATTGAAATTGTCTCGGAGGTTGTAGAATTAGAGAACCGTCTTTGGGCTGCGGTTCGCATTGCCGATAACGGGCCCGGTATTCCCCCAGAGATTCAGGGGCGGATTTTTGAAACTTTCTTTACCACTAAGCCTGTTGGGAAAGGGACGGGACTGGGATTGGCGATCGGTCATCAAATCGTGACAGAAAAGCATGGCGGCAAATTGAATTTGCGATCGCATCTGGGTATCGGCACAGAATTTGAGATTTTGCTACCGCTGAGTTAAAGTGTTTTTGATGCCAGTTTGGTAAGTTGGGTTGTCCGATCGGCCATAAACCACCCGCAGTGGTGGAAATGATCGGCTAATTGAGGATAGGCTATTTAAGGAGCTCACTACAGCTCCTCCAGTGCATTGTTATTGGTTGGGATGCCTTGTGTCAAACAATTTTGTCTCTGCACCACGCTTATCCGAAGGGAGCGATCGAGACCTCTCTATAGACTCAACCCTCTGCGAACTGCCTCTGTACAGTTTCGATGTACCAACTAGCTGCTTGGGTACAGAAATCGCCCGCGTTTTTGATAAATATCCCCGATTGCCAGGAGCTATCTTACTGGAGAACGGCAACTTTGCCGGAATGATCTCCAGGCTGCGACTGTTGGAGTACCTGATCCGTCCTCACAGACTGGAACTATTTTTGCACAAACCGCTGCACGTTCTCCACACTTACACTCGCAGTGATGTTTTAGTGCTGTCGGATAACACACCAATTCTAGCAGCAGCGCCGCACGCACTGCGGCGATCGCCGCAATTTTTGGGAGAACCGATTGTAGTCAAAACAGAACCCAACACTTATCAACTGTTAGATATCCATGAATTAAATATCGCTTATTGGCAAATTCGCGGCATCGAAACTCAGGTACGCTACGAACGCACCCAAGCGCAGATGATTCAAAGCGAGAAAATGGCTAGTTTGGGGCGTTTGGTGGATGGGGTGGCTCACGAAATTTTAGATCCGGTGGGTTTTATTTGGGGAAACTTAACTCACGTATCGATGTATGGCGACAGCTTGATGCAGCTGGTTTCTGCTTACGAAAAATATCTGCCTGAGTTACCAAGCGAAATTGAGGAACTAAAAGAAGACATTGAATTTGATTTTTTACAGCAGGATTTGCCGCGAGCGATCGAGAGTATCAAAACCGGAGCCGAACGTTTAAAAAAGCTGGTAACAAGTCTGCAAAACTTCTGCCATATTGATGAAGTTTATCCCAAACCTGCCGATTTGCACGCTTTGCTAGATAGTATTGTGTTACTGCTCAAAAGTCGTCTCAGTAGTGAAATTGAAATTGTCAAAAATTACGGTAATTTACCGCCTGTACCTTGTTTCGCAGGGCAGCTTAACCAGGTGTTTATGAATATCATCATTAATGCTGTTGATGCTTTGCTTAACGAGGCGGTTCACCAAAATTTTGCAATGGAATTTCAAGGGAAATTGCAAGATGATTCCGCTGCCAAACCTCGAATTGAAATTATCACTAAAGTTTGTTCTCTCGATTCGGCAAATCGTGGAAATGAAGCTCCATCCCGCTGGGTTTTGATTAAAATCGCCGATAATGGCCCCGGTTTATCTGTGAACGCGCAAAATCAGATTATGGAATCTTTCTCGATCCAAAGACGTGGTGAAAAAGAAACAAGTTTGGCTCTGAGCTATCGAATTGTGACAGCCAAACATGGAGGTAAGTTTTTGATGCGATCGCAACTCGGAATCGGCACGGAATTTGAAGTTCTATTGCCTTTAATTTGAGGCTTTAGAAGTCTTTGTTTCAAGTGATAATTTTGGCACTTAAAAAGCAATTTTTAGTGCCAGAGTGGAAAAATAATAACGCCAGAAAATAAAAATAGTTATTAAGTATTATATATTTTAATCTTAAGTTTATTTAAATATATGTATAATTTTTAACATATAAATATCTGAACAAAAGCCTTTCCTTGGCGAATTGTATAGGCAGACTCTCCAGTGTGAAGCTTTCGTCTGTGAGAGTACAGCGAAATACTAACCTTAGTAGAACTATGGCTGTTTTGAAAAAGATATGGGCAAACAGAGCGCAGAAATGCAGCAAAATCAAGCATACTGGCTTAATTCCTTGCTAAATGCCGTTTTCGAGCTTTGTATCGTAAAGGATGGCGAGGGCAGGTGGCTAATTGCCAATGAATCGGCACTGAAATTATTTGGGCTGGAAGGGTTAGACTACCGAGGGAAAACAGACGTTGAGCTAGCCGATCGCAGCCAATTATATCGCGAAATATTTTTTAACCATATCCAGCCATATGGAGGAGATACTTGGGAAGAAAGCATCCGCTATAGTTGGAAAGATATTGCCATCTCGGACGGTACAACTAAAACTTTTGAGGTAAAAAAAGTGCCTATTTGCAATCCTGATGGCAGTCCTGGGGCAATAGGTGTAGTTTGGCGCGATATTACGGAATGTGTAGGGGTGGCTAAAAAAACTCTCTCAATGGAGAAATACTGCTGCCATCTAGAGAAATCGGTAGGAAACGATGCCGGCGAATTCCTCAAAATCGATCGACAACTGGACATTGACCCAAGCGAACTTCAAAGATTAGAGAAAGAACTGTACAAGAGCGAGCAACGCTACAGTGCGATCGTTGAAGATAGCACCGAACAAATTGTGCGATTTACACCAGATGGAACTATTACTTTCGTCAACGAAGCTTACTGTCGCTACTTTGGTAAGCAGCACCAAGAGATAATCGGAACTCAGTTTATACAATTCCTTTTAAAGGAGGACAGAGAAGAATTCCAAAAGCAGATTGCTTCTCTAAACCGAGCCAATCCGGTGACAACGATCGCACACCGAAGCGCGAACTCAAACGGCGAAATATGTTGGCTGCAATGGAAATACAGAGCTATATTTGATGAACGAGATTGTCTGGTAGAATTTCAGTTTGTCGGACGGGATATTACCTTAAATGAAGGCGAAGAAAAGTACAAAATATTGTTTGATACATTCCCGCTGGGGATTTCGATAACAGATAAAACGGGAAATATAATAGAAGCTAATGCAGCATCTGAAAAAATTTTAGGATTATCAAAGACAGAACATAAACAGCGAAAATTTAATAGCGAAGCATGGCAGATTATTCGCCCGGATGGGATGCCAATGCCACCAGCCGAATTTGCCAGCGTGCGAGCGTTAACAGAAAATAAAAAAATTGAAAATGTAGAAATGGGGATTTTGAAAGAAGGTGGTGAGATTAGCTGGATTAGTGTAACAGCGGCTCCTATTCCTCTGAAAAATTACGGTGTTGCGATCGGCTACATTGATATAACCGATCGCAAGCAGATGGAAAAAGAGTTGCTCAAAAGTGAAGAGCGCTTTCGCAACTTAGTAAATAGTGCGCCTTTGTTGCTGTGGACGAGCAGCACAGATGGAAATTGTGACTTTTTGAATCAAAGTTGGCTGGACTTTACCGGACGCACTATGGAGTCAGAAATAGGCAATGGTTGGATGGAAGGCGTACATCCAGAAGATTTTCAACTTTGCTGGAATACGTACTTTTCCGCTCTTGCACTTCGCCAGAATTTTGAGATCGAGTACCGCCTCAGACGAGCGGATGGGGAATATCGGTGGATCTTAGATAAAGGCGTTCCCCGTTTCGATTCGGATGGCACTTTTATTGGTTATATCGGCTCGTGTGTTGATATTACTGCTACCAAACAGGCGCAAGAAGATTTGATTAAATCCGAACAAAAACTTTCGCTTCACATACAGCAAACTCCCCTAGCTGTAATTGAGTGGAACGTAAATTTTGAAATTGTGGAATGGAATCCAGCCGCCGAAGCAATTTTTGGTTACAGCAAAAGCGAAACGATCGGTTCTTCCGGCCATATCATTTTACCCGCAAGTGCAAAAGATCGGGTTAACTGCGAGATCGAGCAACTGCTTGTCAGTCGAGGAAGCATTCGCACCACCAAAGAGAATCTGACTAAAGATGGTAGAACGATCGTTTGCGAGTGGTACAGCACGCCGTTAATCGCTCCAGACGGCAATGTCATCGGTATTGCTTGCTTAGTTCAAGATATCACCGAGCGGGTGCGATCGGAAGAAGTGTTACGGGAGACGGAAGCGTTTCTTAACTTGATTGTGGAAAATATTCCCAACACGATCTTTGTCAAGGATGCTGAAAATTTGAAATTTGTGCGTCTTAACAAAGCCGGTGAGGAACTGCTCGGTTATTCCAGAGAAGAGCTGATCGGTAAAAGTGACTATGACTTTTTCCCACCAGAAGAAGTAGATTTCTTCCGAGCAAAAGATCTCCAATTATTGGCACAAAAGCAACTTGTGGATATTCCAGAGGAACGTATCCACACAAAAAACAAGGGGATCAGAATACTGCACACGAAGAAGTTAGCGATTCTCGACGAATCGGGAAAACCGCTGTATTTATTAGGTATTTCGGAAGACATTACCGATCGCAAGCAAGCACAAGCAGCATTGCGCGAAAGCGAACAGCGTTTATCTGCGATCGCTGCCAATATTCCAGGTTGCGTTTTTCGCTCCGTTTTGCAGGCGGACGGCAGGATGAATTTAGTTTTTATTAGTGCGGGAGTGTACGAACTTACGGGTTTGACAGCGGAGCAATTGTTAGAGCATCCAGAACTATTACGCCAACTCGTTCATCCGGACGATCGCACAAAATTTCAAGAGTCGATCGCAGCTTCAATAGAAAGCTTTCAGCCTTTATTTCAACAGTACCGGATCGTTACCCGATCGGGCCAACTAAAGTGGATTCAAGATAGCGTCCGCTTTTCTAGGGACAGCAATGGCGATGTGCTTGTGGATGGCATAATTCTGGACATCACCGAGCGAATGCAAGCACAAGAGGCGCTGCGGGAGTCGGAAGAGCGATTTCGGCAAATGACAGAGAACAGCAAGGAAGTTTTTTGGATATGCACAGCTGATGCTCGTCAGATTCTTTACATCAGTCCCGCTTACGAAAAAATATGGGGTCGCACCTGCCAAAGTTTGTACGAAGAGCCGCTCTCATGGATCGATGGTATCCATCCAGACGATCGAGAACTTGTAGTCAGACGTATCAACGAACGAATGAATGCCTGGGATGAGAGTCGGCACAGTTATGAGTTTCGCATTGTCCGTCCTGACGGTTCAATTTGCTGGATTAACGCTCGCTGTTTTGCCATTCGCGATCGTTCTGGACAAATTTACCGTTTAGCTGGTATTTCAGAAGATATCACCGAGCGCAAATTGGTAGAAGAAGCCATTCGACAGCAGGCGGATCGCGAGCGAGTAGTTGCGACTATAACTCAACGCATTCGCGGCACGCTCAATCTGGAGGAAATTCTCAATACTGCTGTTTTGGAAGTGCAGCAATTACTTTCGTGCGATCGAGTTGTTATCTATCGCATATGGCCGGAGGGAACGGGGAGCGTGGTGACAGAAGCAGTCGTTTCCCATTGTGAAGCGATTCTGGGCAGAACTTTTCCCGAAGAAGTCTTTCCCCAAAGTTACCATCAGCTGTACAAACGGGGAAGGGTATGCGCTATTGCAGATATAGAAAATAGCTATGTAGCAACTTGTTTGGCTGACTTTGTAAAAGAATTTGGAGTCAAAGCTAAACTGGTTGTGCCTTTGACTCATGGGGAAGAACTCTGGGGGCTTTTGATTGCCCATCAATGCACTTGTGTGCGTGAATGGCAACAGTTTGAAATCAATTTGTTGCAGCAATTGGCTACTCAGTTGGCGATCGCTATTCAACAAGCTTCCCTATTTGAAAAACTGGCAGCGGCAAACAAAGAGCTAAACCGTTTAGCTTGTTTGGATGGCTTAACTCAAGTGGCGAATCGTCGAGGCTTTGACGAATATCTGCATCGCGAGTGGCGTCGGCTTACCCGCGAGCAATTACCTTTGGCTTTGATTCTGTGCGATATTGATTTTTTCAAACAATACAACGATACCTACGGTCATCAAGCGGGAGATGATTGTTTGAAGCAGGTTGCTAACGCTATTAAGCAGGCTGTACGGCGTCCTGCGGATTTGGTGGCGCGGTACGGTGGCGAAGAATTTGCCGTGATTCTGCCAAATACTAAGGCTGAAGGGGCGCTTGTAGTGGCAGAAGAAATTCGCGATCGAGTGCGATCGCAACAAATTCCCCATGCTAATTCTGGAATCAGTCCCTATGTCACTATAAGTTTAGGTATTGCTGTCACGGTTCCGACGCTGCAAACTTCTCCCGAACGGCTGATTCATGTTGCCGATTTAGGGCTTTATGAGGCAAAATACCAAGGGCGCGATCGAGCTATCTTGAAAACTTGGCTCTAATACCGTGTCCGGTCGAATACCCTTAGTTAAAACTGACGCGGTGACGCAGGTAAATTTTTATTCATGTCTATTGAACGGACATGATAAGACTTGCCAATAGTGTATATTATTTTTAGCTCAGAAATAAGAATATCCCGATGAATAAGATCGCTATTACTATTTCCGATGACCGCTGGGCGAAGTTGCAAGAAGCGGCAAATCGCCTGGGAATTTCGCCGGAAGAATTGGTGTTGATGAGCGTAGAAGAATTACTGAATCGGCAAGAAACAGAATTTCAAAATGCGATGGAGTATGTGCTGAAGAAAAATGCTGAACTTTATCGGCGGTTGGCGTAATGCGGTATCTTACCATCCAGGAAGTAATTGAACTGCATCGTCGCATTATCGAACAGTCGGGTGGAGCAACAGGCATTTCCAATTTCGGTGGATTGGAGTCAGCTTTGGCTCAACCGCGCATGACCTTTGGCGGTGAGGATTTGTATCCGACAATTGTAGAAAAAGCTGCCGCTATGGGTTTTTCTTTAATTAAAAATCATCCTTTTGTAGATGGTAATAAAAGAATCGGTCATGCTGCGATAGAAGTATTTTTGGTTTTGAACGGTTTTGAGATTCAGGCGACAGTTGACGAGCAAGAACAAGTTATTTTGCGCGTCGCTTCTGGTGAGTTAGGGCGAGATGATTTTACTGATTGGTTGAGAGGCCATATTTTTGAGCGTTGACCCCTCCCCCTCCGCTCCTCAGATCAAAAGTTCCCTATCCATTTCAATACTATGCGATCGCGCCCTTGGTTTTTTGCCTCGTAAAGTGCCTTGTCTGCATTGGTAATTAAAGTTGTCGGCACATCATCCTCAGTGGGAATCGCGCTGGCAACTCCCAAACTGACGGTAACGCAGTTGTTTACTTGGGAGCAAGGGTGGGGTAATTGCAGTTGATGAACTCGATCGCGCATAGCCTGAGCCACTTTTAAAGCTCCTTGAGCCTCCGTGTTGGGCAAAATAGCGGCAAACTCTTCGCCTCCGTAGCGAGCGACCAAATCCGCCGGACGCTTGGCTGCAAGCCTTGCCGCTAGTGCGATCTGTCGCAGGCAATCATCGCCAGATTGATGTCCGTAGCGATCGTTATAAAATTTGAAATAATCTACATCTAATAATATTAAAGATAAAGGCTGTTTTTCCCGTAGCCCACGCTGCCATTCTTGAAATAAATATTCATCAAAACGACGTCGATTCGCCAGTTGAGTTAAGCCATCTAAGTTGGCAAGGCGTTCTAATTCCAAATTCGCTTGTACAAGAGCAGCTTGTGCTTTTTTGCGCTGAATCATCGACCCCAATTGGCTGGCAACTGCCTTGACAAGAGAGAGAGATCGATCGTCAGGTTTCATTTCCTGCTTTTGCAGAAACACCAAAACTGCTAGCACTTCTGACTCCAATACAATTGGAATTGCTAACGCACCTTTAATTTCCCTTGCTGCGGCGATTTCCGCAGGATGAAAAACCTGATGGTTATCGCACGAAATATTGGCAATCCATTCCCACTTTTGGGTTTGCCAAACCCTGACCAGCAAACCCTCATCGGGAGCAAAGCAAAACGTCTCGCTTTGGTGTTGAAATTTATCGAGATAGACATCGTTAACATACCAATAGCGACGACATTCAAGTGTAGTTGCTTCTGCATTAGGCATCCAAGCTTCCCCATAATCCCAGCCGAGCGTCTGACAAACGTTTGCCAAAATTACTTCTAATGCTTCTTCTACATCGGCAGCAGAGTTAATCGCTTGAGTTGTCGTCAATAAAAATTGCAACTGGGCATTTTGAGCTTGCAATTCTAACTGAAAATGACGCGAGCGCAATTGATTTTCAATCCGCGCCAAAACTTCGATCGGCTCAAATGGTTTTGTCACATAATCCACTCCACCCACCGTAAAAGCATTTACCTTATCTATGACTGCATCCATAGCGCTGATGAAAATTACGGGGATATCCCGCGTTCGCTCATCCTCTTTGAGATGCCGACAAACTTCGTAACCGTCCATTTCTGGCATTCTGATATCCAGAAGGATCAGATCGGGAGGACTTGAGAGTACGGATTTGAGAGCCAATTTGCCATTAGGAGCTACCCGCACTTTATAGCCTTGATTTGACAAAATTTGATTTAATAAAGTCAGATTTTCCGCTGTATCGTCTACAACTAAGATGTTCGCTTTGGACGGGAAAGACTGCCTCTGAGTCATAAGCTGCTTTAGTATTAATTTTTCTGAGGGTGCGTTAGGCACTTAGTCTTCACCAGTTTTACCTATAGTAAAATTTTTTGCACCGTAAATTATCGGTACAAAGGGGGATATGACGCTGAGTTAACTCAGCCTACTCTATAATTTTATCCCCATTGATAAATTGTTTGATGTTTATTTCCTGCCTGTCAGAAAATAAGTCGTCATCTCGCCCTTGCCTTTAATTTGTACCGTACCTCTTTCTTGAAAAAGAAATTTTGCTTTGAGACGATCGTAAACTGCTGCTGTAACCTGCGTTTCACCTGGGATGCTCGTTGACTCCATACGAGAAGCGACGTTGACGGTATCTCCCCACAGATCGTAGATGAATTTGGTTAAACCGATCACCCCGGCGACTACAGGACCAATATTAATACCGATACGCAGGCGTAAATTTTCGCGTGTTTCGGTATTAAATTTGACAATAACCGCGTGCATATCCAGTGCCATTTCCGCGATCGCCTCAACGCGATCGGCACCCGGAATTGGCACACCGCCGACTACCATATAAGCATCGCCAATAGTTTTAATCTTTTCCAAACCGTGTTGTTTGGATAATTGATCGAATTCGCTAAAAATCTGATTCAGGAGCTGTATAATCTCCGTAGGATTTTTTTGCGATGCCAAATTAGTAAAGCCTACTAAATCTGCAAATAAAACGCTCGCATCAGCAAAGCTATCTGCAATCACCTGCTGATTTTGTTGCAAGCGATCGGCAACAGGCTTTGGCAATATATTCAATAGTAGCTTTTCTGTTTTCTGCTCAGCTATTTTGCGGGCAGTGATATCCGAAACAGTCCCTTCGTAGTAAAGTAACTTTTCCTTAGAATCTCGCACCGCACGCGCATTTTCCGAAATCCAAATAATTTTGCCATCCTTCCGGTAAACTTGCGCCTCAAATCCAAGTACAGCATGATTTTTTTCCATCTCCGCCAAAAAATCGCGGCGGCGGTGAGGATCGACATAAAGCTGCTGTTCGATATTTTGCAAACAGGTCATCAACTCTTCCGCTGAATCATAGCCATAAATCCTTGCCAGCGCTAGATTAGCACTCAGATAACGTCCGTTTGGTGTAGTTTGATAAATACCCTCTACTGCATTTTCCACAATACTGCGATAGCGTTCTTGAGTAATTCGCAGGATTTCTTCAGTTTTTTTGCGATGAATTAGAGAACCTAACTGAGCCGCTACTGCGGTAACCAAATCGATTACTCGTGAATTTTTAGGGGTAAACTTTTTGTTGTAAAAAACAATAATTGCTAATACTTCATTTTCCAGCGATATGGGAACACCAAATGCAGATGTTAAGCCCGCATCACGCATTTGCGAATCCAGAAAAAATAAATTTTTGGCAAATGAAATATCTTCGCTCCACTGCGGTTGCTTGTCAGCCCAAATTTTGCCTTGAAATCCAACATTTGGAGCATAAGTAACCGTTAAACTTTGGTTCCTAAATTCTAAAAATTTCGGGTCATTACTGTACCAACCTTGGCTGCATTCTAAAACGCTTCTATTTTCACTGGGAATCCAAGCTTCTCCATAGTCCCATTGAATTGTTATGCAGACTAAATGCAAGACAGCTTGTAAAGCAGAGTGAATATCATTATGGCGATTAATTGCTTGAGTTGTTACCAGTAATAAACGAATTTCCAATTCTGTTTGTCGGCGTGCTTCCAGATGCTTTTGCAGTAGTTCATTCTGCTCTATCAGTTGCAATTGAAGTTCGCGAAGGCGAAGTTGATTTTCGATCCGAGCTAAAACTTCTGAAGGCTCAAATGGCTTGGTAATATAGTCAACTCCACCGACTCCGAAAGCTTTAACTTTATTGATGGCTTCGTCTAAAGCACTGATAAAAATAACTGGAATATCGCGAGTTTGCTCAGATTTTTTGAGATGTTGGCAAACTTCGTAACCATCCATTTCTGGCATATTGATATCGAGCAAAATCAAATCGGGGGGATTTGATTGAGAAGATTGTAGAGCTAGTTTGCCACTTGGGGAAACGCGCACTTTATATCCATGATTGGATAAAATTTGAGTTAATAACTTGATGTTTCCTGGAATATCGTCTACAACTAAAATATTTGCTTTAGGTGCAAGACCTTGGGTTGCGCTCATAAGCTATGTTCTGCCTGGATTAAACTAAGCAATTGCTCGAATTGATATTGGTTAGCTAAAGCAAGTAAATACTGAGCCAACATTTGATTGTCTAGGCGCAATTGTTCGATAATTATAGTTATTTGTTCCAAGTCTCCCTCAACGATCGCATGACGTAAAACAAGCAATAAATCACCAGGCAAAGTAGCGATATCTGCCGCAGATATTGCTAGTATTTCTGTGGCATCAGACCCGATCGCAGCAGTAGTCTCCTCATAAATAAAATCCACACCTAAATGTTTTTGAATAGCATCAAATATTTCGTGTTCTTGGAAAGGTTTGCGAATGAAATCATCGCAACCAGCCGCCAAAACAGCCGCTTTCTCTTCTGGTAAGGAACTGGCAGTAATGGCAATAATCGCAGTAGAACGACGATCGAGTGAGGATGAAGCAGCCACGGTAGAATTTAATTCATCGTTTAGCTTTGCGGCTTCAGCCTTTCTAATCTGTTTAGTTGCCTCGTACCCATCCATCTCTGGCATTCGCATATCCATCCAGATTAAGTGAGGTTGCCAGCGCGACCAAATTTGTAACGCTTCATAGCCATTATGAGCCGATTGTAGTTCAAAGCCAAGGGGATGGAGCAGCTTAATCAAAAGTTGGCGGTTATAGGTATTATCATCAACTATGAGCATTCGATAGAGGGGTTGATTGGGGGCAAGGGCAATCACACCACGACTTTGGGGTTGATTCTCAGTTGCGATCGCCTTGACAGTGCCGACTCGAATGTTAAACTTAAATGTTGTACCCACCCTTATATCATCGTTTATTTCGCAGCGATCGGCACCCGGACGGAAAGCTTTCCCGCCACTGATAACCGTTATTTCACCTCCCATCAAACACACAAATTGGTAGCTGATAGTCAACCCTAACCCGGTTCCTTCCTGCACTTTTTGGCCCGATGCCGTTTGCACGAATGGTTTGAATAACCTTTCAAATTCGTTGGGGGCAATTCCCTCGCCTGTATCTGAAACTTCAAAGTTAAGTGTTATATCAAATCCTCCATCATCGGCATCGTTCGTTTTTTCGCCTGTTCCTCTGCCGCCTTCAGCGCTAACTAATACTGACACGCTTCCTTGTCCGGTAAATTTAACAGCATTGCTCACCAAATTAATCAGCACTTGCCGCAATTTGAGTTCATCAGTGCGGATATATTGGGGAACATCGGCAGCACAGTTCAACTGTAATTCTAAATTTTTTTCTCTGGCTTTCCACGAAAAAATATCTTCCACATCATCCAACAAGCGGTAGAGGTCGAACTCATTTTCATTCAGCATTATGCGTCCGGCTTCAATCTTAGAAAGGTCTAATACTTGGTTGATTAAAGTCAGCAAATGTTCGCCGCTACGACTAATAATATTGAGATTTTCTTGTTGTTCTTCAGAGAGATTGGCGGCGCGGTTCATCAGTTTAGAAAAGCCGAGAATGGCGTTAAGGGGGGTTCGCAATTCGTGGCTCATATTGGCGAGGAAGGTACTTTTAGCGCGGTTAGCGGCTTCGGCTGCTTCTTTTGCCAATCGCAATTCTTCTTCTGCTTGCTTGAGAGCGGTAATATCTGTAGCAGCGCCGATGACTCCCTGCACCTGACCGTTTGCTTCGATAAACGGACTGATGATGATTTGATAGCAACGCAGTCCACCTTCAGGGGTTTTGATAGGTTGAGCCGGGATAATTTCGGTACGAAGGTTTGACATTACTTTGCGATTGATTGCCAGGAATTTTTCTAGTTCAAAATTCGGTTCTGAGAGTGACTTAAGAATATTGCTCCCCGCAGAATCATCAAATCGATCGCGTGCAAATTCATAATCGGTTTTACCCTTCATTTCTTCAATTGTTGAGCCGTACATTTGGGCAGCCCATCGGTTGACAATCAGGAAACGCAATTGCCGATCTTTGACAAAGATAGCACTGGGAACTACATCGATTACCTGATAGAGGAAAGCTCGCTGTGCTTCCAATTCTGCTTCGGCTTGTTTGCGAGCGGTGATATCGACTCCGATTCCCAGGACGCAAATATCATCTTTTCCGGGTAGGCGGATCGGAATTTTTTGCCACTGGAACCATTTTTCTTTAATAGTACAATTTTCAAATTTCTCTTCGCTAATAAACAATGGATCGCCCGTTTCGATGACGTATCGATTTTGTTGGAGAAAAATTTCCACAAGCTCTGAAGAAGCACAGAAGTCTGCATCTTTTTTACCGAGCAGTTCGGCTGGAGTTTTGTTATAGAAACAATTCGCACCAGCTTTATTAACCAGCAAAAACTTTCCTTCCCTATCTTTGACAAAGATGGTGTTCGGGTCGTTATCGATGACTGTTCGCAGAAACTCTTCTTGCTGCTTGATTTGTGCTTCGGCTTGTTTGCGATCGCTAATATCCTGCACCGCTCCCAGAATTTGCGTGGGTACACCATTCTCATCTCTAGAGAAGACAACTTCTCGCGTACAAAGCCAACGCCAATCGCCATTTTTGTGTCGGAATCGATATTCAGTGGTAAGAACTTGACTGTCATTAAGATTGAGGAAGCGAGTAGGTACTTCGTAGCACAGATCGCGATCGTCTGGATGAAAACAATTAACAAACCATTGCGGATCTGCTTGGTAAAATTCTTCTGGTGAGTAGCCTAAAATACTCGTACACTGTTGGTTCAAGTAGATACTCGTCATCTGTTTGACATCGAACAGGTACAAAATCTGCGGTGTTGCATTGGCAACCTTTTGCAGAAAATATTGGCTATCGCGTAATGCTTGTTCTATCTCTTTGCGATCGCTAATATCTAATATCACCCCATGCCAAACTTTAGAGCCATCTTCGCGGCATTCAGGTTGAGCTTGGACACGCAACCATCTTTGTTTTCCAGAAGGAGCAATATTGCGCCATTCCGAACTCAAAGAAATCATATTTTCGAGGGCGCGAACAACGGCTTGTTCATGCTTGGCTCGGTGATCCGGAGAAATTTGGTTTAATAGGGTATATTGATCCTCTAGAATCTGTTCTGGAGCGAGTTCAAACATTTCTTGGCAACCTTCGCTGATATATTCAAACTTCGCCGCACCATCCGGATAATATCCATACGAGTAAAGAGTTCCCGGTATGCTTGCCGTCAGGTGTTTGAGTCGAGCTTCGCTCAGCCGTCGCGCTTCTTCTATTCGCTTGCGATCGGTAATATCTCGTCCTACCGATTGCAATTCTACAAGCCGACCGTCGTCATCAAATATGCCTCGCTCGCTCCAGTGCGTCCAACGTACTTCTCCACGGACAATCACCCGATTTTCCATAGTGACGACGGGATTTTCCACGCTAATGAAATTGCGGAGAGAAGCTACATACTCGCGGTCTTCTTCGTGGATACTAGGTTCGTACCGATACCCAACTATTTCTGACCGCTTATGTCCGAAAAATCGACAGAAAGCTTCATTGGCAAAGATAAGGGTGCCATCTGGCAAAAACCGCACAATTATTTCTGTTTGATCTTCAATGATGGCAAGATAACGCGCTTCGCTTTGCCGTAGCGCTGCTTCTGCTTGTTTGCGATCGGTAATATCAATTGCCACACCGCCAACTACAATTTGTCCCGACGAATTGGGAATCGGAAACTTGTATACTAAAAAGTCGCCCATTGTGCCGTCCGGACGGGGTGCGGATTCGATCGCCTCAACTGGTTGATTGGTTTCTATTACTGTGCGAATATTTTTGATGTATTCCCGTCTCAACTCAGACGAATAGATGGTCATATCTGTTTTGCCAACGGCGTAGTTTGTCGGCAATTTGAACATCCGGGAATAAGCTTTGCTCAAGTAAAGAATTTGCCCATTTTCATCAGTAATCCAGGCCGCAGTAGGACTATTATCCATAAATGCCTGGAAGCGTGCTTCGCTTTCTCGTAATGCCGCTTCTGCTTGATAGCGTTCGGTGAGATCGCGAGAGCAGGCAAAGTTATATTCTTTACCGTTAAACTCCAAATAGTGGAGCGAGATTTCCATTGGGATAGTTGTACCGTCCTGCCGGCGATGTTGCGAGATAAAAGTCATTGTTTTTTTCTGTTTGAGGGCTTGCCAATGCTCTGGCCACATCTCCCTCGGAAAATTGGGATCGTTATCCCAGACGTGCGTTGATAGAAACTCTTCCCGGTTGTATCCCATTAGTTTGGACGATGCTTCGTTCGCCCGCAAAATCTTGCCGTGGCAATCGATCAAAGCCATGCTGAGAATCGAGCGTTCTATGCAAAAATCTGCCAGTTGCAACTGTTCTTCGATCTGCTTGCGCTCGGTGATATCCTCGAATAGATACAGCCGTCCGAAGTAGCGATCGCACTCATCGCGAATTTGGCTGGAAAAGCGGCGGATAGTCCTACCATCCTGAAAAACAATCTCGTCTTCAACAACATCTCGATTTGCCACATTTTGCAGTAGTTCGCACGATTCAGCAAATGCGGTCGCATCCTTAATTAAAAGCAGGCAGTCAGGAATCAGATCTTTGTTCTTCAGTTGACCGCGCTGCATTTGTGTTTCCAGATGTTCGATTCCCCAAATTTCGCAGAAGCGGCGGTTAAAGTAGAGAATACTATCGGTGCGGTTATCGACCACATAAAAAGCTAGCGGTGAAGCATTAGCCATTGAGCGCAGCAAAGTTTCTTTCCAGCGTAATTCCTCTTCAGCTTTTTTGCGATCGGTAATATCGGAAAACGAGGTTACAACTGCATAAGGAAGAGCTTCACCAGCTTTTCGCAGAGGTTGAGAATTAATTGAAATCCAGGTTAAGCGATCGTTTGGCTTGTGAATACCCATCACCACATTTGAGCAAGGTTTGCCAGTTCGCAGGGTTACCATTGCCGGATGTTCCTCACCAGGAAAAGGCGAACCGTCTTCGCGAATCGCTTGCCAACGGGAATCGATCGAACTCCGCCCCATCATTTGCTTGCGGGACAAGCCGAGAATTCTTTTGGCACTGGCGTTACAGGTGTGGATAACACCGCTCCTATCTTGCAAGACAATACCTTCTGCCATTGCTGTCACCACTGTGCGATAGCGTTCCTCGCTTTCCTGCAAGGCGGCTGTAAAACGTTTGCGTTCTGTAATATCTCGCACGATACAAACTATTTCATCCGCACAGCTTTTGACAATGCGTGCTTCGTAGCTGTGTATCCGGTCAGCTTTTTGGAGGTCATGCTCGTAGATTTGTAGGTTTCCGGTGGCAACTGCTGCTTGGAAACGTTCTAGTAGGTCGGCTTTGATTTGTTCGGGAATGGGTAAATCTTTTAAGTTTCCGCCTATGAGAGTTTCACGGGGTATAAGCATCGTGCTTTTGTCTCCCGCTACGTCTAGATAAGTGCCATCTATCCGTTGCCGAAACATCAAATCGGGCATAGCGCTCAAAAGTGCCTGCATTCTTTGTTCGCTTTGCCGCAATGCTGCTTCTGTTTGTTTGAGTTCGGTAATATCTGTGGAAATACCGCAGATGCCGTAGATGCTACCGTCTTCACTTTTCAAGGGAACTTTTACAGACAAATAGTAACGATATTCTCCGTTGTTAAGCTCGCCCACTTCTTCAAAACGATGGACAACACCGCTCTCAATCACCTTTCTATCATTTTGTCTGAGGGATGAAGCTGTCTGTTTTGAGAATAACTTGAAATCGTTGCTACCGATAATTTCGACTTCGGTCAAGCCAAATACTTCTGCGATTAAATGATTGATATATATATAGTTACTGTGCAAATCTTTGATGTAAATACAGGCACCAACGTTGTCTAAGATGGCTGATAGTTTGGCTTCGCTTTTCCGTAATTGGGCTTCTATTTGCTTGCGATCGAGAATTTGTTGTTCTAATTGGGCATTAGTTCGGGCTAGTTCCGCTGTGCGCTCTTGTACTTGGGCTTCCAGAATTCGGTTATAATTTGCGAGGATTTCTTCTGCTTGTTTGCGATCGGTAATATCGCGCACCATAATCAGCACTTCTCCTTCGCCAGCAGGGGAAATGCGGACTTCTTCGTCGCTAATTTTGCCGTATTTGACAACTTGATGCTCGTAAATCTGCAATGTCCCTGTTGCCAGCGCCCGCTCGATCGCTTGTAACTGGATTTGCAACAATTCCGGCGGCAGCAGTTCGGACAGGTGCTGTTGGATGGGAACGAAGGTTCCTGCTGACGAATCTTTGGGCGGCAAACAGCTACTGCAATAACCATCTGCCTTGACTCGCAGCATCAAATCTGGTATTGCTGCTAGGATAGCCCGGTTTCTGGCTTCGCTTTCTTGGACGGCAACTTCTGCTTGTTTGCGATCGTTAATTTCATTTTTCAATTCCTGATTCGCTTTTTCCAGTTGGGCGGTGCGTTCCCTGACTCGGATTTCTAACTCGTCGCGAACTTGGTTGAGGGTGGCTTCTGCTAGGAAGCGATCGGTTATTTCCCCCTCTAGTTTAAGGTTGAGAGCCTCCAGTTGTGCTGGCGAAGGTAAAGCGAGTGCCTTTGGCATCAAGTTCGCTACCTGTATCGCCGTGTACGCTGATACTGATGCGGTGATGGCTTTGATCGCACCACTCAACCAATAAGTTGGATGCCAAAGCGTCCAAATTTCCATCAGGTGAGTTGTACCGCAAGCGACGATAAATGCCCCAAACAGCAGAAATACCCAATTGAAGGGCAAATCTTGCCGTTTGCGAACAAAATAAAGCAGGGCAATGGGAATTGAATAATAAGCTAGGGCAATTGCTAAGTCTGATGCGATATGGAGTCCCACTAATCCAGGCTTCCACAGGTAGCAATGACCGTGCGGGATAAATCCTCTACCAGCAAAAATATTTCCCCAGAACTCTAACATAATTAAGATTTACTTTAGTTTTGTGCGATATTGGTTGTCGATCGAACAGGCAATTAATTACCAATTTATCCCAACTGCCCGCGTTGCCTGATTCACACAGCCTAGCAGCAATCTCTTTTATGTCGTATTACGCACCAAAATGCCAGAAAACGGGTTTATTTGTCGATATATAGTTGATAAACCCACGGTTTTTCCTAGCAACCCGGTTTCTTTACGTCGGTACGCGATCCCAATTCCGGTAAATGCCCCACATAATTGTAGAGACGTTTCATGAAACGTCTCTACAGTAGGTCAAGATAAGGGCGATCGTTAAATTTCCAACAAACCGGGCGGCGGCGTAATTTCAATTCGTTTATTTTCCAGGTCTACCACAGGTACGATCGCTTTCACAAACGGAATCAAAATTTGTTTGTTATTCTTCTCGTTCGCCGATTTAACCATCAACAAATCGTGACCTGCTGTAGTAATATCTTCTACAACGCCAACCTTTTCACTTGTTAATTGGTTAAATACTTCCAAGCCAATTAAGTCCAAAACGTGAAATTCGTCTGCTTCTAAGTTTGGTCGATCGCTTGCTTTTACCATCAACTTGCAGCCGCGCAACTCTTCGGCTTGCGTGCGATCGTTGATGTCGGCGAATTTTACCACATATATGCCCTTGTTGGGAATATACCGACCCGATAATAATTTGATCGGTTCCGGTTCTGTGGCGTGCGATCGCAATAACCAACGCTGTCCTCGTTTCTCAAACCTTTCCGGAAAATCCGAGTCCGGATAAACGCGCACCTCGCCGTTTAAACCTTGCGCGGCAACAATTTCACCTATTTCTACCCATTCAGAACTATTCATCAGAAATTAAGCACTCACAACTGAATATACTTCCTGCACCACCTTTGCCAAACGCTGCATCCCAACTTGAATATCCTCATCGGTAGCAGTCAGACTGATGCGAATACACTCATTTTTATGTTGCCAATCTTCGCGCAAACCTGGGAAGAAAGAACTACCCGGTACAACAATTACACCCACCTTTTTCAAATGTTGATATAATTCCCAGTCGGTCATCGGTAAATTTTCTAACCACAACCACGCAAAAATCGCTCCTTCACCGCGATGCAGAAACCAGGGCAAATCTTTAGGCATTGCTTGCTCTAGTGTATTTTCTACTACATCAAATTTTTTCTGGTAGTAGGGGCGAATAACTGTTTCGGAGATGTTGGCGAGCATTCCAGAGGCGATCGCACGGGTGGCGATCGCTTGTCCGTACCGAGATGAATGGATACACATATTCGTCTGGAACGACTCCAGTACTTCGATAGCGCTTTCGGAACCGATCGCAATTCCAATCCGTTCTCCCGGTAAGCCAGCCTTGGATAAACTCATACAGTGGACAATATTATCTCCAAATATCGGCGTCATCTCCGTAAAGTTCAACGCCGGGAAGGGAGGCCCATACGCAGAATCAATTAATACAGGTACATCGTAGTTTGCCGCCAAATCTGCGATTTTGCGTACTTCTTCATCGGTGAGGACATTGCCCGTAGGATTGCAGGGACGCGAGAATAAAACGCAACCCGTACTTTCATTAACTTCCAGTTGTGAGAAGTCGGGGCGGTATTTGAAGCGATGGGCAGCCGCATCGATATCCAGTTTTGGTTTATATGCTAATAACGCCTGCGGCACTAAAGTCACACCGCCGTAACCCGTGTAATCTGGACTCAGGGGCAGAACGATTTGCTTTAATTCTCCAGTTGTGGTATATCCGCCAAAAGCATTCGCGGCGTAGAAGTAGAGACTTTGACTGCCAGGGGTAATCAGGATGTTGCGATTGGTGAGATTTAACCCATAGCGACGATTGAAATCGGTAGCTACTGCCTCAATTAGCGGTTCGTAACCCTGAGAATCGCCGTAGCGACAAACAACTTTACCGTATTCTGAACTATCCAGCAATTCTTTGGTGCAATCCCGCCATAGTTGTTCGACTTCCGGCAAAATGACGGGATTTCCAGGACTGAGATTGATGAATTCCTGCCCAGCGCCTGCTTGTAAAGTTTCTTTGATATCTTTCATAATTGCCCGCACGCCGGTGAGGTGGGACATTCGATCGCCAAATTGAGTCAGGGCAGGGTTCATAGGAGTGGGGGAGTGGGGGAGTGGGGGAGTGGGGGAGTGGGGGAGTGGGAGAGCAGAGTAATTTGTTAACTCAAAACTCAACACTTACCCATTTTTCAGCCTCTTTTATCGATGCTAATCGATTAATTTGGCAAAGTACATATAGACGAGAAAACGGGTTGCTTGCGGATCTCTAAACGTGAAATGCTCGATTTTTCGTAAAGAAACGCGGTTTCTCAAGTCTCTCACTGGTAGGCAAAAGTTTACAAAGCGATAAACTTTTTTAAGATTGGCTCGCTCGAAATTGACTCAAAACAATATCCTAAAGGGTGTAAAAAGTAACATTACCTTGCTTTGAAATCTTATAATGCTATATTTCAGCGAGATGCGCGAAACATCCAACTAGCGGATAAGTTCATCCAGTCGCTCTGATTCTTGAAGAGCTTTCAACACAAGAAGACGACTCGATGATATTGGTTTAATGAGCCAGTCCGACGCGCAGGAAAATCAAGAAAAGGTTAATTATGGCGAATGTCAGTTCTACGAACCCGATCGAAAAGCTACGCGAGAAGTTGCCGTTTCCTCTAAAGCGATTGGCAGACATTGCCTATAACTACTGGTGGAGTTGGACGGGCGATCGCTTATCTTTGTTTCGCAACATCGATCCCCAAAAGTGGCACGAGTCCAAACATAACCCAGTTGCCGTGCTACAATCTACAAGCTACGTGCGACTGACCCAACTGGCAAACGACCCGGTTTACATCAAGCGGGTGAAAGCACTTGCCGAACAGTTCGATCGCTACATGACGGAAACCGATACTTGGGCGAATCGCGTTGCACCGAAAATTACCTACAAAAACCCGGTTGCCTACTTCTGCGCCGAATTCGGCATCCACGAATCTTTGCCCATCTATTCCGGCGGTTTGGGAATTTTAGCAGGAGATCACCTCAAGTCTGCCTCGGATTTAGGCGTGCCTTTAGTTGGTGTGGGATTGCTGTACCGTCAAGGTTACTTCCATCAAACCTTAAACCGTCAGGGATGGCAAGAGGAACACTACGACGATAATTCGTTTGAGGAAATGCCGATCGAGCTGCTCAAAGACGATCGCGGCGCACCGATAACAATTAGTTTAGAAATTCGGCAACGCACTGTCAAAGTGCAAGTTTGGCTGGCACGCATAGGTCGGGTTAAACTTTACTTACTGGATACCGATCGCGCTGACAACGACCCGATCGATCGTTGGTTGACCGGACACCTCTACGGCGGTAACCAAGACACCCGCATCGCCCAAGAAGTCGTACTCGGTATTGGTGGCGTCAAAGCTTTAACCGCAGTGGGAATCAAACCTTCCGTTTATCATATGAACGAAGGACACGCCGCTTTCTGCACATTGGAAATTGCGCGAGAAGAAATTCAACGCACGGGTAAATCTTTCTACGATGTGGAAGGGTCGGTGCGCTCCTCTTGTGTTTTCACCACCCACACTCCCGTTCCCGCCGGACACGATGCTTTTTCTCCCGACTTGATGGACTCCTACTTCGCCCATTATTGGCCGCAATTAGGTTTAGAACGGGATCAGTTCCTCGCATTGGGAGCTCGTCGTTTGGGAGATCCTTGGGAACCTTTCGGGATGACGGTTTTGGCGTTGCGGATGTGTCGCGCCGCTAACGGGGTAAGCAAACTGCACGGCGAAGTTTCCCGCAAAATGTGGAATATCCTCTATCCTGACAAATCGGAAGACAAAGTGCCGATCGGTCACATTACCAACGGCGTTCACGCACGCACTTGGACAGCTCCCTTAATGGCAGATTTGTTTTGCGAGTATTTGGGAGAAGATTGGTCAACTCGCGCCGCTGATGCCAAGATGTGGGCGAAGGTAGACGAAATTCCCGATGCAGAGATTTGGTGGCGACACCAAACTCTCAAAGAACGATTGATCGCCCATACCCGTTCTCGCATTAAAGCATCGCGAGTACGGCGAGAGGAAGATCCGGATTTTATCGAGATTGCAGATTCTCTGTTAGATCCGAATGTTTTGACAATTGGTTTTGCGCGACGTTTCAGTCTCTACAAACGCGGTTATCTGCTATTGCTAGATCCGGAACGTGCTTTGAAGATTTTTGGCAATCCGAAACGTCCGGTGCAAATTATCTTCGCTGGCAAATCTCACCCAGCAGACGAACAAGGTAAGCGGGTTATTCAACGATTGATGGAGTGGTGCAAGCATCCGGCAATTCGCGATCGCGTCGCCTTTATCGAAAATTACGATATCTACACCGCACAGAAACTTGTGCAAGGTGTGGATGTCTGGTTGAATAATCCCCGCCGTCCTTTGGAAGCTTCCGGTACTAGCGGTCAAAAAGTCTGCTTTAATGGCGGTATTAATTGCAGCGTTTTAGATGGTTGGTGGTGCGAAGGTTATATTGCCGATACTAACGGTAAAGGTACAAACGGTTGGGCAATTGGCGAAGATGCACACACCAGCGATCAAGAGTTGCAAGATCGCATCGATTCGGAATCTCTTTATCGTTTATTAGAAGAGGAAATTGTGCCTCTCTATTACAACCAAGATAAAGATGGGATTCCGCACGGTTGGGTGAAGATGATGAAGGAGTCGATTAAGACAAATTCGCCTGCTTTCAATACCGATCGCATGATTGCAGATTACGTAACACAAATCTACGCTCCCCAAAGTGCGGCCAAACTCGAACCAATTTTAGCCAGCGCCACGGCGTAATTTGTCGTAAATTCCTGTAATTGTAGGGTGCGTTAGCGACAGCGTAACGCACCATCACAAATACAGCACTTTGTAAAGTAAATAATATCATATCCGGTAAGATCGGTTCCCTGAAAAAATCCCTTCCTTATCTGCGTTCATCTGCGTTCATCTGTCTTCATCTGCGGTAAAAATTTTACCCATAATTCCCACAGATAATCTTTCGCATTATATCATGTCCGTTTGCATCGGTAGCGTCAAAAAGCAAGCGCTCACATCTGTGTTCATCTGTGTTTATCAGTGTTCATTTGTGGTGAAAATTTAATCAATGATTCGGCGCAAACAATTCTCAACATTATTCTTACACTACCGATACTATCGATGCAACAGGACTTGATAAGCTGTGGTGCTAGATAGTTTTAATAATTGCAAGAATGTGAAACTCTTGTGGGGTGGGCATCTTGCCCGCCCCATTTATACAGCTTAGATGCGTTGCAGCTTATAAGTCCTGTTTCAGTGCGTTATACTTCATTAACGCACCCTACAAAATAACTTAACCAAAACTCAACCAGCTAAAAACTGTTTCTACAGTTAATTGTAACTCAATTCCATCAATAATTGGCAACCGATCTGCACCTTTGTACAATTCCACTTTTTGCCCCGCGAATACCGCCAAAATACTTTCTTCGTCAGGATAAATTAACCACCCCAATTCCGTCCCATTTCGCGAACAATACAGTAGTTTCTCAAGCACCTTGGTTTGGCTTTGTTCGGGAGAAACAATTTCGATCGCCCAGTCTGGATGAATTTCAAAGCGGTTAGCTATTCTACCAGATGGCAGAAAGGGAATTCTTGCCCATCGAAAGACTGCTATATCTGGGACGATGGATTGACCGCCAAAAGTACAGCGCAACTCTGGAAAAGCTTTGGCAATTTTCTGAGGTTTGGCTACTTGATTGATAGCTTCACAGAGATCGATCTGAATTGTGCTATGTTCACCTTGAGGCATAGGTTTTTGAATTATTTCTCCATTGATAAATTCCGAGGCAGGTTCAGTTTCTGGGAGTTTCAAGAACTGCTCTAACGTCAATTTAGGTTTAATGGCTGTAGTCATAAGTCATTCGATTTTGGATTTTGGATTTTGGATTTTGGGATTTTGGATTTACCCTACGGATAAATCCGGGGGCTGGAAACAAGGAAAATTTTTCTTTCTCTCCACGACTTAAATCGGGGCCTTGTATCTATCTTCGATATTGGTCAGTTTTCTTGTAACAAAAAATTTAAACTGGATAGTCTAATTATATGCGATCGCACAGATTTTGAAAAATCAATTTTCTCATAAACGGTGGGCAATGCCCACCCTACAAATTGTACCCAGGAGACTTTACTTACCTCCGTTTCAACAAGATCCAACGTAACTCCATTGGCGGATTTTGTTGAATCGGAAATAAATCGCGACCCGTCGCCCAACTGAGAAACCAACCTGTGGGAGGCCATGCTTCTTTAGGCAGATGATTTTGTTCGTATTCTACTACCGATTCATCGGATATCACTTCTAATGGCAAATCTTCCATTGCCGAATTCAGTTCATCTCGCGTGATGATATAACACCAAGATATATCGGACATTTCCCGCGCAAAGTTATCGGGTTGGTAATTATCTGCTGCTAGGAAAGCGCTGAATAAAAGCAACCCTCCGCTTTGCAAGCAATCGCACATTTTAGCGAGGAACAAGCGCACTTGGTCGCTGTAGCGGAAGTGTGAGAGAACTTCGCAAGCGATCGCCAATTTATAATTAGCTACCCTCATTCGCAATAGCGGGTCTAAAATATCCCCTTGAATCACTTTGATGGGCAAATTTTCGGCTTTTACCGCCTCGGTTAATTTTTCTGCAAAAATGGGCGTGAGTTCGATCGCATCCACACTATATCCCAATTTTGCCAAAGGTAAACAATTGCGACCCGTTCCCGCACCTACATCCAAAACAGTCACATTTTCTGGTTTGCCTAATTGGGAAACAACTGCCATCACTTTCGCATCCGGATGACTGCCAAATAAAGGTTCCGGTCTAGTTTGCGGCCAAGTTTGATATTTCTCCGCCAGCGATTCTACATGAACTTTTGTGTTAATCGTAATTCCAGCAGCTAAACCTTTATTTGCTTCTGCTAGTTGGTAGCTGACAATTAACCGCGCATGGGATGAAAGGCGAAATCCCTCTGATATACCTTTTTCGATTAACTGACGTAAGTTTTCAATATGTTCTGGCGTCAGATTTTGCCCTAAAAGCTTTAGCAAACCTACAAGGGTCTGCAAATATTCTTGCACCATAGATGGCACGCAAGGAAAGAGAAATTCTCCGTGAACGCTAGTCATAGTTTTCAGCTTTGTTGCCAAGGCGATTTTTAAAGTTTGGGCATCGGTTATTAATTCCTTATTATTCGTTGAATCGCTGACTGACGAGGTTTGCGGAGATTGTGCGACTGGGAGGTTATCGGCAGGCATATTGATAAGTCTGCTTAAGAGGACTGGAGACAGACATTTAGTTTACTGTATCGGCTCTGGGAACTTAAATATTGACAAAATGCAAAACAAATGATAAATCAGAGCATAACATCTCGATCGCCCGACAAATTAGACAATAGTTATTTTATAATACAAATAGTTCGGAAAAAATGGATTGACAAAACAAAGAGCTTTATTTACATTTGTGCTATGTTAAAGTACGAGTTTCCACGATATTGGCCTTCTCCTGAAGAGTTACCGGACTCGGACGATACACCTGTGGATAACGAACTGCAAGATTTAATTCCCAGCTTGCTCAAAGCGACACTGGCAATGCTGTGGTCGGAACGAACAGATTGGTTTTTTGGCATTGATATGGGAGTATATTATCACGGGGAAAAACCTCCGTTTGTACCGGATGGATTTTTGAGTTTGGGAGTAGAAAGAGTTATAGATGAAGATTTACGCCTCAGTTATGCAATTTGGGAAGAAGAGCGAGTTCCTATTCTAATGTTAGAAGTAGTTTCCCAAACTCATCGGGGAGAATACAGCACCAAAATGCAAGATTATGCTAATTTGGGTGCATTATTCTACGTTATTTATAATCCCTTGCGCCGTAAAAAGCAGCGTTTGGAAGTGCATCGCTTGGTTAATAACAAATACGAATTGCAGTCAGGAAATCCAATTTTGCTAGCAGAAATAGGTTTGGGAATTGGTTGTGAAAGAGGAACATATCAGGGAATAACGCGAGAGTGGCTTTATTGGTATGACGAACAAGGACAGCGCCTATTAACGCCGGAGGAACTGGCCTTGTCAGAACAACAGCGGCGTCAGCAAGCAGAACAACGGGCTTCGTTGTTGGCAGAAAGATTGCGTAGTCTTGGCATAGACCCCGATACCATTGCTTGATGATATTTCAGCGATCGCTGGGAATAGACCCGGAAACTCTAGCTTGATTTTCCAGGAAGTATTGTTAACGATACCTTGCACGGCTCTCAAGGAGATGATACTCTAGATAGCGGCGATGGCAACAATGTGGTTTCAAGCTATTTGGGGAACGATCGCTTTGTCCTCAAACGCAGTACTAGCAGTGATGTTAAATGACCTTTTCACCAATCAACTTTTCATCAATCACCAATGAGCATTTGGCAAATTGATTTTTATCGCCGTCCGTTGCAGGATGAAGTCGGGAGTGCATTATGGGAGTTATTGATTTGCGATCGATCGCGCAGTTTAACTTATAGCGCCTTTTGTCCTCAGTCCGAAGTCACTCCCGATTGGATTGTTTGTCAGTTACTGATCGCAGCTAGCTCTTATAAAAATCTGCCAGAGTTAATACAAGTTTTTCGTCCCCAGTCTTTAGGTTTAATGGAAGCAAGTGGAAAGCAGCTGGGAATTCCGGTGGAAGCAACGCGCCGCACTCACACTTTAAAGCAATGGTTGCAAGAAAAAGCTAACCAATATCCTAGTATGGAAGGTTACAGCGGCGAACCTTATACTCCCCTAGCGATCGAGAAACCACCCCCAATACCCCTACCAGAAAGATTTTGGGGGGAACGCTGGCGATTTGCCACACTTAATGCAGGGGATATTCAAGAAAGATTTAGCGATCGACTTGTACCAATTGTAGAAATGCCAGAATTTCTCTTACCCATAAATCTCGGAATTGCATCAACAGTTGCAGTTCCCGGTGTGGTAATTGATGGGGGAAGGCGAGCGATGCAAATAGCTCGCTGGATACAAGAATCCAAACCAGTCTCTCTTAACTATATACCAGGTGCGCCCAATGGTTTAGTATTGGAAGCCGGACTGAACGACAGGTGGATCGTTGCGACTTTTGAAGATGAAGAAGTTTCCGCAGCTGCACAGATGTACGAAGCACGTTTGCTCCTAAGTAGAGGTTTGCACTTTTTATTAATGCAGCCTGATGATTCCGGTATGACTTACAGTGGATTTTGGCTATTGCAAGGAGAAGATTGAACAAAGCAAACGATCGATTTTGGAGTTGACATCCTCCCAGACCTAAAAGGTGCGGGGATTCCAAAAATCGCTCTTTGGCTTTCCTCTTCGGAGCGAGTTGATTTACTTGGTAGAGTTTCCTCAACTAAGCAGAGGTCAGTCTCTCCAGAGGCGTAATAGACTCAAAAGTAAGGTTGGCAACTGCCACTCCGTTCGTGAGTCCAATTCTATCATTTTCTGAGTTGGTGTTGTGAATGCGACGGAACTTACGCAGCCAGTTTGAAAAAACACTATATTTAGTAGTGTCAATTCATGAATTGACACTACATTTAGATGTTCTGCGTAAGTCCGATGCGATCTAAATCCCCTCGAAAATGCGAAAAATTTACAAAAAAATGCGATTTCTGTCATTGACAAATTTAGTAATGCGTGATTCTGATAATCACAAAGGCAATATTTGGCAAATTCCACTAGATTTGATTCATGAAAATCAGAGAAATTCAGTAAATACATTTAGCCAAGCTCGGTAGATGTAAGTATTTATATGTAAAAATTATTAAAGTTACAGAAAAGCTAAAGGCTAATTTGAGTGGAAATGCGATCGCACATATCAAAAGCAACACAAGCCAATGACTTGCATTGGCTTGGTGGTAGTACCGATAATATGGAATTAAGCTATCTATTTCAATCAACCACTCTGAGCAATCCCTTTTGCAGAGCGTCAAAAACTCGATTAATTTGTTTGTGTTCTGTTTCGCCCAGAGAATTTTTAGATAATAGAGCAGACATCAATAGACGTTGGTCAGCCCTACTAATTTGACGAAGGGCAAAAATTCGCTCTATGACTGGTTCCACTGCGACTTTGGGTAAACTAGCGTTAGCTGGCATCATTACACAAGCAATAAACATATCTAACCCACCTCAGTATTCCCAATATCAGACACTTTCAAACATTTTTTGGTGATGATATTGTGAATTTTTTGTGAAAATATTCTGAAACCAAGGTGATATAGGTCACCGACAAAATAACTAAGTCTTATGCGTGTAGCCATTTATCGCTAAAATAGCTTGGCATTACACAAAATTAAAGGTAAATAGCATGGCTCAGGCAAAGATAGGAATTATCGGCGGTAGTGGACTCTACAAAATGGACACCCTCAAAGATGTAGAAGAAGTACAAATTGATACCCCCTTTGGGCCACCATCCGATGCTTTAATTCTGGGAACTCTAGAAGGGACACGGGTCGCCTTCCTAGCGCGTCACGGTCGGAATCATACTCTTTTACCGTCAGAACTGCCATTCCGGGCTAATATCTATGCAATGAAGCAGCTGGGGGTCGAGTATTTAATCTCGGCCTCAGCTGTCGGTTCTCTCAAGGAGGAGGTTAAACCTCTAGATATGGTAGTGCCGGATCAATTTATCGATCGCACTAAAAATAGAGTTTCCACCTTTTTCGGGTCAGGAATTGTAGCCCACATTGCTTTTGGCGACCCAGTATGTAAAAATTTAGCTGCCGTTATAACGGATGCCGTTGCTAGCCTAAAGCTACCGGATCTGACCCTCTACCGTGGCGGTACGTATGTTTGTATGGAAGGCCCAGCTTTTTCCACCAAGGGAGAGTCCCGTCTCTACCGCAGTTGGGGTGCGACTGTGATCGGAATGACGAATTTGCCGGAGGCGAAACTAGCCAGGGAAGCAGAAATCGCCTATGCAACTTTAGCTTTAGTTACAGATTACGATTGCTGGCATCCAGCTCATGACAGCGTAACTGTAGAAATGGTGATTGCCAATCTGCAACGCAATGGCGTAAATGCCCAAAAAGCCATTCAAGAAACGGTGCGGCGTTTGGCAGAAAATCCTCCCCCATCAGAAGCTCACTCGGCTTTGAAATACGCGATTGTTACCGCCCTGGATAAGGTTCCTACTGCTACAAAAGAAAAGTTGGGATTGTTGTTGCAAAAATATTTATGAACAGGTTTATCTATCCGACGATTGTTGTGTGTTAGAATTCCTGGGATTTAGTCGTGGATTGCAGGATGGGTAAGGTTGGGTTGCCAGAGCAAAGGGTCTGATGGTTTCGTTATTGATAGTGAGCCGTTGATAGTTACCTCCATTATTTATCATGACGTAACCGCACTCATTAGTCGTCACATACATAGAACCCTCCTTACCGCTAGTATCGGTTGTCTGAACTAAATATGTCTGTCGAGGTTGCAGTTGTGTGACGACAACTTGGTTGCCGCTAGTTTTGTAGGGTTGTTCGGCTAAGGCAGTACTGGTGTTAGCTATCATCAGGGTGCTACTTGTGGCGATCGCAATCAATTTTGCATTCATTGCTGTTCCTCAATTTCACCAATCCCAGTATAGCTCCTCAAACTACAACCTGTGGTTGGGGAGCTATTCCTCAATTACTTTATGAAACTGCTCACTTTCGCGAATTTCATCAAAAGCAGAGTCACTTTTAGCCATTTCCTTATAAGTCGGCTCCACATCAATTGCCCATTGCAAGTTGCCAATCGCTGCATTTATACTGCCTCGCATAGCATAAGCTCTAGCGTTTTGATACCGAGCTTCCGGCAAATCGCGATCGAGTTTCACAGCTTGGTTATAGCTATTATTTGCTTCTGTGTAGCGACCGGCAGCAAAATGTTCGTTACCTCGCTCTAAATAATCGTTGGCATTTAATACTTCCTGGGGAGTAACAGATAAGGAATCTTCAACTTTTTCTACCGATTCAAATTGCTCATTTGAAATCTGCGCTGGCATTCGCTCTTGTGCTTCGCTATGGTCTACTGCTATTTCAATTGCTGTGGCAATATTTGGCACGTTGGATACAGTTTCAACTGGCAAATTTGCCGTTGCTTGGATAGGTACATCGTCCTGTTCTTTAAAATATATCGAGCTTGTTTGACTGGTTATGTAAGATACAAGTTTAGCTTCTAAATTTTCGATTTCTTGTGTAAAAATCGCTCTTTGTTTGTCAAATTCATTTGCTATCTCTGCTGTTAGTTGTTTTTGGGCTTCTTTCTGCAATTGCGCTCTGCTTTCGGAGACTATTTGGTTGATGAAGCTGCGGCAAAGAAGCCAAACAGTAAGAGCGGTCACAAGCGGAAACAGAGCGATCGCAAATAGCAACAGATCCATCGAGGTTGTCAAGCGGCTAAAGGCACGATCGACTTCCGCCTGAACGCGATCGCGTATTTCCTTCTCTAAGCGCAGTTGTTGCAGTTCCTGCCGCTCAGTCGGAGAAATTGCAGGCGCTCCCTTGGCTTGCGCCAATAATGCCGGCATGGTATTTTGTCGATCGACAGCGACAGCAGAAGTGTTGATATTGATATAGACAATAGCGCAGGCAAGCCAAAATTTAAGCTTCATATAATTGTGAGAAGAGCGGAGTTAAAAAAGTCAAAAATAATTAAGAAAATCCTAACTCAATTTCATCGGTTGCTGTCATGATTAATTGGAAATTTCATATTTCAGATTTGAGATTTTAGCTCGAAGATGATTTATTCGCAAGCGTTGAAGAAACCAGGTTTCTCATTTTCACTCTCAAGCTGAAATAACCTTATCACTTTAAGAACCCAAATTTCTACATAAGTCATCTTGAATAAAAAATCTCAAATCCGATTTGAATTGCTCAAACTACCTGGTAAATAAAACTGAGAGTTGCCCAGGCATTTACATCCAACGGGAAGTTATCGGGAGATACAGGCATAATGTCAGCAGCAGGAAGACTGGCTTTGTGCAAATCTTGCAGAACTGCTCGCGCCACTTCCAAGGGACTGAGCAACACGCCGAGGCGTTGAAATTCTCCTCTGGGATGCTGCGTATTTTCCAGAGTAGCAAGAGTTAGATCGAGAGGCGATCGACTCAAAACCATTTGCATTTCTACCAGTCCTGCTGGGCCTTGGACAATCCATTTAAAAGGACTGGAAATATCTGGTAAGGTGATACTTTGGCCCTGACCGATCGCCTGCTGCTGTAGAGGGTTAGTTGGAGAGCCATCGAGATTGGGAGAAGATTGTGGAGGCAACAAAGCGATCGCCGCACCACTGCTGTCGATACCCAGCAACATAAAATAGATAGGCGCATTGCTGTAATTGTGAAGTCTATACTGAATGCGACTGCCGATCGGCACACTGACAATCCCCTCATCACCCATATCATCAAATTTTGACTCAATTGCAGGTGGCAGCCAAGGAGCTCGCTGCGTTGTTCGTTCGATCAGCACCTTTTTGGTAGGGGCAATCATCTCTAGGGTTGCCCCCACTCCCAAGCGGGAAGATGCTTCATTTTCGCTCAAACGCAACAGCTTGGACGCCTGTAGCGTTTGCAGTCTGGGGAACAATCTTTGTACCGCCGTCTTGACTGCTTCCCCCACTTCACCCTCTGTATTGGGTAGAAGATTCCCACCGGGGGAAAATAAACCGTATTGAGGATAGGAGATAAGTGATTGCGAATTGCTGACAGAAGATGGGGAAGACTTCTCTCCAGTTACCAGTCCCCTCCTTTGCACACGACCCAACACACAATCGACTGGTTGTTCGCCCGCCGCCACCGATGACACATTGGCAATACCAGAAAAAGCACTAATCGCATCCACTCGCTCAATGCGTGCCAAACTAGCATCGATCGCCACCATTAAGTCTACATTGCGGGGCAGAACCCGGATCGCTTCTTGCACCAGTTGCCCAGGTTGTAATTGGTAAGCTTCGCTAGTTGAAGATGGTAAGATTTGCGCCTTTGCCATCAAATTCTCGCGAGAACGAATTGAAAGTTGCGGTGGTTTATTGGTGAGGGTTTCCGAACCCGGTAAGGGTAATAAAGTCAAAACAGAATTCACTCCATAGGAAGGCAGAATTGTTATCGGCAGTCCCGCCAACCACAAAAGTGCTGTTTTGCCATCGTCTTCTACTGCTCTCACCACACCATCAGCTGCTTGCCGATCCGGTATAAGATGATAGGCGGGCAATGTGATATCGGCATTATTTTGATAATTGATTATGGGTTCCTGTTTATTTCCCACCACTTGTGCGAGCGCTCCCGCCACGCTACTCAAGCTGACTCTAACCGTACTTGGGGGGGTAGCTTGCCAGAGATATTGAGTCAAAGCGTAAGTAAACAAACCGATGCCTACACCATTCAACTGCTCCTCAAATGCCTGTTGAGTCAATCCCCCTGCTGCTAAGATTACTCCCGGTATAGCAGTTTTCAGCTTTGTGTCTTGGAGTTGTTCTGGGAAAGTTAGTTCTTGGGAACTTAGTGCTAGACGGGGTTGCTGGGGTTGCGATCGCACTCGCAAATTGCCCAAAAGTAAAGTACCCGCATTGCTGTAGCTCGTATCCAGTATCGCTGTCACGTTATCGGTATTGAGCGATCGCAACAACGATCCCAGCGTTTCTTCCCGTAAGGCGTTGATTGTCGGCTCAGTTTTTGTTGCCAGCACTGCATCTACCGGGAGCAAGATATTTTGGATTTTGGATTTTGGATTTTGGATTGATGATTCTTCTCCTTCAATGCTTTCCCCTTCCACACGACTGCCAAAACCGCTGAAGTGGAAAACCACCACATCATCCGCTTGCGCCTGCTTAGTGAGATGTTCGATGAAAGCCGTTTCTATGTTTTGCCGCGTAGCTTGTCGATCCGTTAATACCAAAATATCGCTGGGTTGAAAACCAAATCGGTGTATCAAAAGTTGCCGTTGCAGTTCCACATCAGTCAGACAACCTGTCAGCGAACTCCCGGAATACTGGTTAATGCCCACCAACAGCGCTAACTTGCGAGGAGTCGGTTGTGCCAACACCTGATAGTAGCGATTTCCTGTTGCCACCAGTCCAGCTTCCCCCACACCCAGAGCTGCCAGTACCCAGCCAGCTCGTGCCAAAAAACTGCGTCGCTTCATCTTCAGCTATCGCCTTCTAGGATCGGTTATCAGCCTACCAAGAGTCGGTATAAGAGTTACGAGTTTCCAGTTAAAAAATCGCTTTTTATGGAAAACTCATAACTCATAACTTATAACTACTGGTGCATCGCCCGCGCCAATTCAGCGGCTACCTCCGGTCTGGAGAACTGCGGCGGTGGCAGTTCGCCCCTACGCAGCATCTCCCGTACCTTCGTTCCCGACAGGTGGATGCGCTGTTCTGGAGTGCTGGGGCTAGTCTTGGTCGTTGCCATACCCTGAGTGACGGTGCAGTAGAAAGCGTGTTCAAACTTCATCGGCACAATACCCAATTCGGATGGCTCAAACTCATCAAAAATATGTTGAGCGTCGTAAGTGCCGTAGTAATCTCCCACACCTGCATGATCGCGTCCGACAATGAAGTGAGTGCAGCCGTAGTTTTTGCGAACCATCGCGTGAAAAATGGCTTCTCTCGGCCCAGCGTAGCGCATCGCCGCCGGGTTGATGGCTAGAATCACGCGGTCTTTGGGGAAGTAGCGTTCCAGCAAAACTTCGTAGCAGCGCATCCGCACGTCGGCGGGAATGTCATCGTCTTTGGTTGCGCCAACGAGGGGATGCAAGAATAAGGCATCTACTGTTTCTAAAGCGCATTTTTGAATGTATTCGTGGGCTCTATGGATGGGATTGCGCGTTTGGAAGCCTACAACTGTCCTCCAGCCGTGTTCTTTAAACAATCGGCGCGACTCGGCGGGGTCAATTTGGTATTTGGGAAATAGGGGATGGGGGTCGCGTTGCAGCAACCAGATTGGCCCAGCTAGATTGATTGGCCCTTGGTTATACACCACCTTTACGCCTGGGTGTTTGCTGTCATCGGTGCGATAGACGTTTATCGCTTCGCGGTTTTTATCGTACTGATATTTTTGGGTAAGTTGCAGGACGCCGATAAACCGACCTGTGGGGTTATCCAAACGTACCAAGTCGCCTTCTTTGAGGGTGGAGGCAACTTCTTCTGTGACCGGTAGGGTGATGGGAACTGACCAGACGAGATTGTTTGCCAGCCGCATATTGGCAACGACTGACTCGTAATCTGCCTGTTCCATGAAGCCGGTCAGGGGACTAAAGGCTCCGATCGCAATCATTTCCAAGTCGGAAACTGCTCTCTCATCCAGTTGCACTCTTGGCAGAAAGTCGGCTTTGGAGAGAAATTCTTGTTTTTGTTCGGGTGTGGCTATGCGATCGATCAGTTCCCCACCGTGAGGCGCGATCCAGTCTGGAAGATGACTCATATCGATTTTAGATTTTGGATGAGAAGATTTTGCGCGAAGTGGGCGTCTTGGCGGTTCCCGTCACGATGCCCACCTTCGCAAGAGAGGATGAGAGGATTTTAGTTTTTAGCTGCAAGGATTCATCCTACCAAGCTCTGAGCGCTTTTCAGCACAGGTAAATGTCCGCGTTTGCACGGAAAATTTTTCTAGGTCGATTCCCCAGGTTACCCAGCCATTCGCTTCGCCAGCTAAATCAACATCTGGCGACACCCTGAATGCGTTGATGAATCCTGCGCTGTAGCAGATCCTTTTTAACAAATTTATCGGCTTGATATCAACATTAATTAGTGCTTCCCGATCGAGTGGAAGTTCGGCCATCATTTCCGTGATGCTATTCTAGTTGTAGCGAGCGTAAAAAGGAGGTAAACATCACTCAAATTACTGGCGAGCAAATTTCCCAAATTAGAGCGATCGCCAGCACCTATGAAAACCTTAAGTGCGTTGAATGCGCTCAAGCGCTCAAAGATTACTTGCTATCTCAAGGTATTCACGGTAAACATATCAAACTCTACACGGGTTCTGCGATAAATCGAAACCGCTATATATATGATGATAGCGTCCCTATAGACGCTATTTCCGAAAATGGTCGTCATGAGGGAATCGCCGTTGTCATCAATGCAACAGAAATCGTCTTTGATAACCATCATCCTGACGGGCTTTCCAAAAAAGAATGGATAGCAAACCTTCATTTTTTTGATAAAATACATAACCAACAGCAGTTTCAGATAACAGAAGAACTTTTTTAAAGAGGTAGGATTTTTATGACAGAAATTACTCTGAGCAAAGTAGATGTAAAATCCGAATATCTCTACAATTTGTTGCAAAGAATCAAGGAAAGACCAGGGATGTACTTAGGCAGGTGTTCAATTACCCGTCTTAGTATGCTGTTGATGGGATATAGTATAGCTCGCGGGGATCTGGGCTTGCCAACAACAGAACAGGAACAAGAATTTGAGAAATTTCAAGAGTGGATAGCAAAAAGATATAATATTACTTCATCTCACGGATGGGATAGCATCATTCTTTTCTATTCTGCCGATGAAAGAGATGCGTTGGATAACTTCTTCAACCTGTTTGAAAAATTCCAGAATAGAGAAAGAGCTTAGTATTGACAAAAAGATTTTGTTTCGCTAAGCTTTTAGCTAATCTATTTAAGCAAGTAAAATAAATATGAGCAGTAATAAAGATAATAATTTTTTCTCTGAGCTTAACAAAAGAATAGAAGAGTTAGGATTGAAGGAATCTCCAAACATAAGCTTGACAGAGATAGAAGAATTATATATGCGGCACAGATATAAGTTTATAAATTATTTGGAATCAATTGAGGCATTAAAATATTATGAATTTCAGCTTGAGCGTTTATTCTACTTTAACCACGAAATTACAAAAGGGATGAATCCTAAAATAGGATGCTTTCCCTGCTTCAGCAGAGAACATATTTTAGAAAATGAAAAGTCAGTTATTCAAGCTCTAAAAGAGATTGGCAGAAGCTACGTTTTATTCAATGCAGCCAATAATAGTTTTAGGCAGTTAGGTGAGTTGGTTGGAAGCAATAAATGTTCTACATTGCAAGCAGCAGATAAATCAATAGAAAATTTACTTTTGCATAGCGATTCTGTTCTAGTAATTACAGAATTTTCCAAATTAAAGTCTAAAAAAGATAAAGCATTGCTACTACGTAGTATTATAAATATTATAAGTTATGCTCATTTTCAAGACATTTACCATTCTTCCGATCTAGTGTTAATTGATTATGCAGATTTTATTCAAAAATCGTGGCTACGTATAGGACACTACGTCACAATCATCCCCCCTAAGTGAATTTTTATACCTAATTGAAACGCTGAAAGTGAAATCACTATAAGCCATTTAATTTGCCTCAATAGTAAAGTAAGGTGGGCAATGCCCACCCTACTTTAATTTTACCTTTCGATAATTCCGCCACCTAGCAGAATATCGCCGTCGTACCAAACTGCGGCTTGTCCGGGGGTGATGCTGAACTGCGGTTCGTCAAACACCAGTTTAACTCTTGTGGGATGGGCATCTTGCCCGTCCCCCCACAAAGGAATCACCGTAACTGGTACGGCGGGCGATCGATATCGAATCTGCACTTGGGCGCGGATGGGTGCAGAGGGTGGCGCGATCGATACCCAGTTTACTCGCCCCACAGTACATTCTGTTCGATCGGCACAATTGCGATCGCCCACAATCACCCGATTGTTTACCGCATCCAATCCGATCACGTACAGCGGTTCCGCCGCTGCAATACCCAATCCTTTCCGCTGGCCGATCGTGTAGTGATGGATACCATCGTGCTGACCGAGAACCTTGCCCGATCGATCGACAATATCTCCTTTTTTCGGAGCGATGTACTTATCCAGGAACGCCCGCATCGAGCCATTGCTTTCCACCAAGCACAAATCCATACTTTCCGGCTTATCGGCAGTCTTCAAACCAAATTCCGCCGCAATTTGCCGCGTTTCCGTCTTGTGCTTTTCTCCCAGCGGAAATACCGAGCCAGCAAGCAATTCCTGTGACAAATCGTACAAAAAGTAAGTCTGATCCTTATTCAGGTCAACAGCTCGCCGCAATTGGTAGCGATCGGTTTCCGCATTGTAACTAATCCGGGCGTAGTGACCCGTGGCAATTTTGTCAATACCGAGATTTGACCGTGCATATTGCAACATCGGGCCAAACTTCACCGCCTTATTGCACTGGGAACAAGGCAAGGGGGTGATACCGTCGCTATAACCCGCTACCAGATAGTCCACAATATTGGCCTGGAAGACATCGCGGCTATCGACAATGTGATGGGGAATACCTAGCTGTTCGCAAATTCTAGCCGCATCGACCATCCCTTCAGAACAGCACTGACCCTTCCCCTTCATCAGCCAAAGGGTCAAGCCTTCCACTTGATATCCCTGATGATGGAGGATCGCTGCTGCAACTGAACTATCAACGCCACCGGAGAGGCCAACGACTACTTTGTTCATGGAACCAAAAATGACTCAAATCTTGCAGGAAGCAACTACTGTTACCTCTAAGTTAACACTCGCGCAACTGTGGTGCGATCGATCTCAGCCGCTATTCAAGATCGCAGAGAATAGAGTTGTATGTGTTAACAGGCTATAAAATTGCCCGTCCGAGTGCTTAAATAACAAAAAGGATAGAAATTTGCTATGAAGCTAAACCTACGCGATCGAAATCGGCATTTGCATAAAGCGAGACTATTAAATACGGCAGTAGTTACACCGCTAGCACCCCTGCTAATTGGAGGTATCGCTCTAGCGCTCGCTCCTCAAACAATGGCTGGAGCAGAAGCGATTCCCAACGATATATTAGTTGCACAAGGTCTTTTGCAAACACCAGCACCACCGCCACCAACACCTACTTTGCAACAAAATAACTCCCCAGAACTACTGGCTCAGAGGAGGAACAGCAGCAGGAACAGGAATAGGAATACGAACAGGAATAGGAAGAGGAGAGTTCAATGTGAAAGCAGGCAGTGCGATTATCAAAGCTATGTAGTTTATATACCTAGATATAACGATAGCCTCCTAGAACAGGTTCAGAGCATTGTACCCGAAGCCACGAAGATGCGCTACGGCAGCAGAGATGTCATTCAAGTGGGAGCCTACAGCGAAGAGGGGGAAGCAGAAGACACCCGCACCTACCTGCGAGAACAGGGCTTTTCTGCGGAAATGGGCAGCATTCTGACCAGGCGAACCTCTCAATTTTCTGTGATCGTAAGTAACCGATATCTTTTAGATATAGTTCAAGAAGAAGCGTCCAATGCAACTTTGGGAGTTGATAAAAGGAGCGGACAAAAAGTGATTGTTGCAGGACAATATTCTAGTGCTTCTAGGGCGCAAGAGCTTGTTAACGAGCTGCGAGAACGAGGCATCCTTGCTGAAATTGTCGGCGATGTCAGCGTTCTGGATACTACTGAATTTACCAATGATGCTTCTACTATTGAAGTAACTGGAGATAATTATCAGACTCAAAGTCGCGTGCAGTTGGTGGCAAATAATAATCAAAGCAGATCTAATTCATTGGCAAGTAATTACTATGGGGTAATGATTTCATGCCGTGAAACAGATTTAGATTTAATTGAAGCTCAGGTCAGACGAATGGCTCCTAGTTTGGCAACGGAGAGAGGAATTTACCAAATAGAAAATGCTAATGAACCATTTGTAATGGTAGGGCCATTTGCAGACCGCAAAACAGCAGAGCGATGGCAGCGATATCTAAAAGATTTTGGTCTCAGCAATGCACAGGTTTTCTACGGCAGCTAGCAATTTTAGATTTTAGATTTTAGATTTTAGATTGAGCTACAATTTAGAATTAAGAATCTAAAATCTATGAACAGGGTGGAACAGATTCAACAAGTGGTAGTCACTGCCCAGCAAATGCGCGATATCGAAGGGCGCATCTTTGCTGCTGGGATGCCAGTTGCTGCTTTAATGGAAAAAGTGGCGGGTGCGATCGTCGATCGCATCATCGGCGACGGGGGACTGGCGAAGCATTTGGGTACAAATATTTTGGCAACACCGAGAAATTATCTCCCCAATACTTCCCCCACTCTCCCACTCTTCCCCGACTCCCTTCACAAAAACTTCCCTCCCCAATTCCGAAAAGTTACTATTCTGGTTGGGCCCGGTCACAATGGTGGCGATGCGTTGGTAGTTGCTCGCGAGTTACATTTCCGAGGTTTTATTGTTGGGATTTATTGTCCGTTTCCAAAGCTGAAAGAGCTAACTTCCCAACACGCCCAATACGCGAAAAGTTTAGGAATTTCTTTCAACGAACAGATCGATAATAACTTACTGAAAGATTGCGATCTAATCATAGATGGTTTGTTTGGATTTGGATTAGAACGAGAAATATCAGACCCAATTGCTTCTGCAATTAACCAAATCAACGAATTATATAAACCAATTATTAGTATCGATTTGCCTTCCGGCATACACACCGATACTGGTGAGGTATTGGGAACAGCAATTCGCGCCACTCATACGCTTTGCTTGGGTTTGTGGAAACAGGGATTATTGCAAGATCGAGCATTAGAATATATCGGCAAAGCTGAATTAATCGATTTTGATATTCCACTGGCAGATATTGCAGCAATACTTGGCGAAACACCGCAAATTCAACGTATAACAAAAGCATTTGCCGTCGCACATTTACCCCTCACTCGTCCGCCAGTAACTCATAAATATAAAATGGGGCATTTGCTCCTAATTTGCGGTTCGCGTCGCTATGCGGGAGGCGCAATTTTAACTGCATTGGGAGCAAGAGCGAGTGGTGTGGGGATGCTCTCAGTCGCCGTACCCGAATCTCTTAAACCGCTGTTAGTATCTCATTTACCGGAAGCGTTGATAATTGGTTGTCCGGAAACAGAAAGCGGTGCAATTTCCCATTTGCCAGAAGGAATTGATTTGGGATCTTATCATGCGATCGCTTGTGGCCCAGGCTTGACAAAAGACGCTACTTCTGTTACAAAGCTTGTTCTGGAGAGCGAGATTCCCCTACTTTTAGATGCCGATGGTTTGAATATTCTCGCCCAAATGGGAACCATCCCGAAACTATCAAAGCGACAAGCATTAACTATCTTGACACCGCATACAGGTGAATTCAAGCGTTTGTTTCCAGATGCACCCGATTCCACACAAGACAGAGTAAATGCGGTGAGAGAAGCATCTCGCTTATCTAGTGCGATCGTACTTTTAAAAGGTGCGAGAACTGCGATCGCAACTCCTGACGGTTCCGTATTTATTGTGCCTGAAAGCACACCAGCCTTAGCCCGTGGTGGCAGCGGCGATGTCCTAACTGGATTGCTGGGAGGACTTGTAGCTCAATCATCCGCTTGTTCTTGTGGCACAGGCGTCTCGCCTGTGTCTCTTGCAGAGATAGTAGCCGCAGGTGCTTGGTGGCACGCGCAAGCAGGTATCTTAGCAGCAGCAGCACGAACTGAGTTGGGAGTTGATGCGTTTACACTGACGCAATATTTGATTCCAGTGGTATGTAGTGCTGAGTGAGGAAATATTTGCAGTGAATAGCAGTGTAATTCACTGCACTACATCTTTGGTTACAATTAACTTTATGTTAATCCACATCACTTAACAATGCCACGCAAAAAACAACCGTCCCACACCTCTACTCCATCATCGATAACGTTAGCTCTTTCCGAACAGCGCCTTCGTGCTGATGCGTTAGATAAAGAGCATCAATGGCTACTGAAACAGATTAAGAAAAAACGAACTGAATTGCATAACTTTGTCGAACAAATGCGCTCTGTGGCTACGCAGATTTTTCATCACATAGAACCTGAGTTTCAGAAAGTAACTGAAATCGATCGAGAAATTCACGCTTTATTCAATGAAATCCTAAATACTAGGAAATTGGGACAAAAAACGAAACAAGATATTTTGGCGGTTTATCGAAGTTTACAGTTTAGCGGATTAATCAGTGCTAAACCAATTGAAGAAGAGACAGATCCAGAACTAGACCAACTGTTTGAGCCTGATGAACAAGAAAATGATTTTTCTCAAAATTCTACTTCTAGCGATCGCCAATCTCATACCCACCTCGAACAAGAAACTACCAGAACTGAAGAATCCAGAAAAATCCGGCAAACATTTTTGAGGCTAGCAGAAATTTTCCACCCCGATAAAGTGACAGATAGCGAAAGCCAAATGCGTCACACCGAAATCATGAAAGAACTTAACCGAGCTTATCAAGAAAATGATTTGGCTAAGCTACTGGAAATTGAGAAGCAACATTTGACTGGAGAAGATATTGATAGTTTCAGTGAAGATGATTTAACGCGCCAATGTCATATTTTGGAGCAACAAAATTCTCTTCTAAAAAAACAATATGAAAACTTAAAACAGGAACTCAGATTAGCCAAGAACACGCCAGAAGGAGCATTAGTGTCGGACTACCGACAAGCAACTAAGTTGGGAATTGACCCTTTACAGCAAATGTTAGCTCAGACAGAAAAAGAAATGAAAATTATGGTTGAAATTCGGAATTTTGTGAAAGACTTTAGGGATAAAAAGATGACTGTTAAAGAGTTCATTAAGGGGCCAGACTGTTTGACTGAGATGAGTCAGACTATGCGGGCGAAGCTCTTAGAAGAAATCTTTGGCATTCCAGTCACAATTATCGATTTTTAGGTAGAAAACGATCGGTTGCTTGTGATATCGTGTTTGGTTGCATCAGTAGTGTATGAGTGATGCGAAAAATTGTCTGTGGGAATCTAGGTTAATTTTTTACCGCAGATTCGGCAGATAAACGCAGATAAGAGAGCCTTTAGATCAAAAAAATCTACAAATACATTAGCTACATTTATCAGCTTAATTGTGAGAGGAAATAAAGACCAGTTACCAAGGTATCGAGGTTCTTCCTATTCTTTTTAGCACTTTTCCGAGAGTTACAATTTCTTGTAATGTACTATCATCAACCCAAAGCTCTGTATCAGGACTTTCTAGGGCATCTAATTCAGATTGATAGTAAATTATTACTTTTCTTCCATCTGAAGGTCTGACTACAATTTTTATTGGTCTATCGTCTTTCCTTACACCTGCAATTACAGTGAGACTTTCTTCATACCAATTATCGCAATTGTAGTTATTTTTACTGCTCAAATAAGCTTTAACGTTTTTCTTCGCGCGTTCAATAGCTTTCAGCACGTACTCAAACTTAAGTGCTGAATAAGCTGAATAACTTGAAATCCGGTATAGTATTCTCCCCATTTTTGTAGGTGCAAATATTTGTTTAGCTCGTTCAAGCTCTTCTATTGTCGTAATACCGAGACTTATTAATATATCTTCGGGATTACTTAAGTATTCAGGTTCTCCTTCTCTAACTTTTTCGTCTTTTTCTTGCTGCAAGTTTTGGAATATTTCTTCTAACTTGTCTTTAGAAATACCAGGGGGAATAAAAACTAAATTATCCTTTGGCATATTAACTAACTTGATAATTTCTTCTTGAGTGTATCCATTGGAATTACTAAGTAGAGCTTGTCTAAATTTAATATCAGCAATTATTTCTTCGTCACTTCTTAAACGATGTCTCTTTTCATACAATTCGCTAAATATTTTATTCGCCAAACGCTCATTTTCGTGGAACCATAATAAAAGTTTAGAGAAAATTTGTTTGGTTTTCTCTTTTCTGTTTCCTATACCTTCATTTTGCAAAATTTCTTCTACTTTTTCACGAATTTCAATGGCAATATCTTTTGAAATTCGAGTTTTATCTTCAATATCTATGACTATTTCAGTCGCCAGTAATGCACCACGATAATCGTTACCTAAATCTTCTAAAATGTCTTTTAAAGTTTCATCAATTTTATCGTCTACAAAAAGTTCTTTTTTCTTCTTGAAATCACCTCTTTGATTGGGTAAAATAGCATACTCGTTCAAATGAGCGTCAAATTCTGACTCGACAATAAAATTTACAAACTTGTTCAACCATTTTAAGCTGTCTTCACTTAGGTGCTTAGTTAAATTTGAAACATTTTGCTTCTGAGATATTTCATCGATAAGTTTATGAATCAGCCATTTATCGCACTCTTCCCAAACAGTAGGTATCCAATCTTCTAAGCCTTGTTTGTCAGGTATATTCTGATAAAAGTCTTTGGCGAATTTCCATAAATCGTAGCGAACTTTAGGCAGAGCGCTATCATCGGGGAAACAACTAATTAATTGTAAACATGCCTCTTTTATATGAGGATTAATATTTTCCTTAATTATTTGATTTATCCGCACAACAATATCATTAATTCCTTTTGTTTGAACTAAATTGCCAGATGTAATTTTAGGGTGCTTTAAGTACCTACGCCAATCTTCTTGTAAGATTTTCAAAACATCTTTTAATTCTTTCGGAATTTTGTTATCTGTGGAAAGTTCTTCTTTCTTTCTAAACACATTGTATTGATTGGGAATAATCGCATAATCACTTAGTAATTTTTGGTCTTCAGCTACAACAAATTCAATAACTCGGTTTAGCCAATTTAAGGTTTCTTCTTCATTTCGATTAGTACGATTTGCCAATTGGCTAACATTTGAGAGGCTGGCTATATCACTGACAAGCTTTCTCAAGTCATAATGCAAATCTTTTTCCCAAGACTTGTCTATGACTTCATACCAAAATTCGATATGTTCCTTTTTCGGTAAACGATTATGCCAAAGTGCATTAGCAAATTCCCAAATTGTTGGAATTTTCGCTTTGGAAGTATGGTAAGGAAATAAAGCATTTTCAAGTGCAATCTTAGGTTGCTCTGGATTGCTGGGATAGACAATCTCAGTTTTGAGTAACTTGGCACGTAAAACTTTCTGTACTTGGCTTTTGTACCAATCTTTGGCAATCCAATCTTTTTCTTTAGGCAAATCAGTTTTAGCTAAAAAATATAAGTTTTGCCAGTTACTGTTCGTAGCGTGTTCTAGAAGAAGAAAATATAATTCGATCGCGTCTTGGATTACCTTTTTATTGTTGATGATATGTTCGTCTGTCTCATTAGTCAGAAAAACCCCATCTCTCGGCTCAGTAGGTTCTAAAAATGGATTATTAACAGTAACAGGAAAATTAAAATCTTCTGTCCCAATTAGGGGAAAGTCAAGAAAAAGTTTGGGCGTATTTTTATCAAATTCTTTGAGAAATATCCTCTCTCCGACTTTATCAATTTGAATAGCAATACTTGTTAATCCTTTTGATAAGCAAGCAAAGTACAGCCTCTCCACTCTACCGTTTTGGGTTTTATCAAATTCAACTATCTTAATTTCATTTGTTAATTTGTAAGGTGCTTGTTTATCGTAAATTGTATCTTCGTTATTTATCGTCACTTTAACGTATTTAATTCTATCAATAAAAATTAAGGTGTAAGGTAATGATATTTCTAAATCATTTAGACCTATTTGAGCAATAACTTTACCTTTTTCATCAAGTTCGTACCGAAATATAGTATTGAAATCGCTAAAATTTATATTTTTAAATTTAGGAGAAGCAATTAAACTTTTTTCAGCGCAATCAAAGGAATTATTAATGCTTTCAATCAGCTTTGATAGTTCCCTACCACTTCGGTCAAGGGGAAATTCTATTTTTTGAAAGGAATCTTCGCTATTTTTATAAATGCCTCTCACATTTACTTTCTCGGAAAGCAAATGTGTTGTCATAAATCCCGTACCAAACCTACCTGTTGTTTTGGGAATTTCAGTCTTATCAACTTCTTCCCTATCTTTATCATCAGAACTTATCTGACGGATAATTCCTTCTATGTTATTTGTAGAAAAGAACCCAAAATTATGGGAGAATTCTATAAAATTTTGATTAAAATTGATAAAAACTGAAACTTGCTCTTCGGGAAAATCTATTGCTGCTTTATCCTTGGCATTTTGGAGAAGCTCCCAGATCCAACGCCTTTTTGAGTTTTCAGTGGGTGACATTCTCAAAGGGCGCATTTTTTCTTCAATTTTTTTGGCTGTAAGGCGGTTTAAAAAAGTAATAGCATTGTTATTAAATTCTGACACAGCTTTACTCCTGTAGGTGTTCAACCCCGATCTAGCGATCGAGATGATTTAAAGCATTGTATCCCGAACAAGCGGCTCGCGCAATAAAAACTGTTCTTGAGGGTAGTAGGCAGACTTCTAGCTCACTCATAACTATGAGTAACTTTAGAAAAGAATTTGGCTATTTAGTCAAGCTCCACCCCTGGTAATGACCGCAATTGGTGTAAAGTTGAATTTGTGAAATCCAAGGCGATCGGCTGGATTCGCAGCGATTTCATCATCTTTGTTGATGGTGGGGAATAAGCCATTATTCAAATATCGTCATAAGGAGCCAATCTCAATGAATATTGAACTGATGTATCAGCCAGCCTACACGATTGGGCGCATTCTGCTATCGGGGGGAGAACAGGTGCGGGTAGAAGCCGCTTCGATGCTGGGAATGTCGAGTGGTGTAACGTTGAAGACCGAAGCGACTGGTGGCTTTCTCAAATCGCTGGGACGGGCGTTGCTGGGAGGCGAAAGCTTTTTTCAGAATGTGTACACAGCACCAGATCGAGGCGGAGAAGTTCTTGTGGCACCGTCCTTACCAGGAGACTTGATCGCTCTTGAGATTACCGAGCCGATGTTGGTGCAGTCGGGAGCCTTTGTGGCATCGGAAATAGGCATCGAAATTGATTCTAAATGGGGCGGCTCCAAGTCTTTCTTCGGCACAGGCGGCGGACTATTTATGCTCAGAACTCAGGGCAGGGGCAAAATGGTGCTTTGCTCCTACGGTGCGATTCATGAAATTACCCTGGCGGCGGGAGAGTCGTACACCATTGACTCCGGGCATCTTGTCGCCCTGAGTGAATCTATGCAGTTCAAGACCCGCTCAATTGGTGGGATGAAGACTTTCTTGTTTAGCGGTGAAGGCTTTGTGGTGGACTTGACTGGACCGGGTAAGTTTTTCCTGCAAACGCGATCGCAGGATCAGTTCCTCTCCTGGCTGATTCCCAAATTGCCCAAGAGTACTGGCAGTAGCAGCAGCTAGAGCGCCAGTCGAGGAAAAGAGGTTGACAAAAGCACGATCCGTGTGTATGCCGATAGAAACCTCGGCTGGGCGTTCGCGTAGCTTGCCGTAGGCATTAGCATTCGGGCGGCAATTTATTGCACAAAACCCAAGATTTTCTGCCCGTAGGCGATAGCCTGCCGTCAGGTATATGCTTCGCCCCTACACAAAACAAATTTTACTTTTTTTGACTTTTGACTTTTGACTTTTGACTTTTACACTTCAACTGGCGATTTACTTTTTTGCGGTACAAAATAATCGCCTTTGGTGTCAGAAGCAACTAAACCCAAAGATTCATCGCCTGTGATCAAACGGGCACCGCGTTGGCGGGTGAAATAATTCCACGCCCACTGAATCATCACGATTAATTTGTTGTCAAATTCGATGAGATAGTAAATGTGAACAAATACCCAAATCAGCCACGCTAGGAAACCGGATAATTTTAGATAACCTAAGTCTACAACAGCAGCATTTCGCCCGATCACGGCTAAGCTACCTGTCTCGACGTAACGAAAAGGAGGAGCTGTTTGACCGAGCAGTCGCTTTTTAATTAGTTTGGCAACATATTCGCCTTGCTGCATGGCGACAGGTGCTATACCGGGTAGGGGTTTGTTATCTTGATGGGAAAAACTCGCCAAATCGCCAATTACAAAAATGTTGGGATAATTTGGTATACTTAAATCCGGTTGGACGACTGCGCGACCGACGCGATCGAGTTCTGCACTTGTGCGTTCTGCTAAAACTTTTCCCATTTTAGAAGCCTTGACACCGGCAGCCCACAATATTGTTCGGGCGGGAATTTCTTCGATGCGATCGCCTTGTTTTGTCGTGATAATATTATTACCAATATCTGTTACAATAGTTTTTGTTTGTACAGTTACTCCCAATTTTTCCAGTGCCGATAAAGCTTTTGCCGATAATTCCGGTGGGTAGGGAGGGAGGATGCGATCGGCTCCTTCCAACAACAATATTTTAGTTTCTGTGGTGTCGATATCGCGAAAATCTTTTTTGAGAGTGCTAAAGGCAAGTTCTGCGATCGCACCTGCTAATTCTACACCAGTTGGCCCGCCGCCGACGATCGCAAACGTCAACCAAGCACGCCGTTTTTCTGCATCCTTTTCTTTTTCTGCCTCTTCAAATGCCCAGAAAATGCGACGCCTAATTTCTAAGGCATTTTCTATTGTTTTCAATCCCGGTGCTACCGTTGCCCATTGCTCGTTGCCAAAATAATGGTGACTGACGCCAGTAGCAACAATTAATGTATCGTAAGTCAGTTCTTCATTGGCCAAGAAAATTTTTTGCTGTTGCGGGTCGATATCTTTTACTTCTCCCAGCAACACTTTCGTATTTCTGTCCTTACTCAGTACAGCGCGGAGTGGAGAGGAAATATCAGCTGGAGATAGACTACCAGTAGCAACTTGGTAAAGTAACGGCTGAAACAGATGAAAATTGCGTTTATCGACTAAAGTTACCTTCACCGATGCGCGACCGAGTGCTTGGGCAGCATAAAGTCCGCCAAAGCCGCCACCGACTATTACAACATGGTGAGGAGACTGATTTTGCGCTGCATCTGCCATATGTAAAAACTTCCTTTGTACAATTTTGTCAGTGACTCGTTTGAGATAACCGTTTTCATGTTAGCGATGCTTCCTTTTTAGTGTGCAATCCTAAAAATAGGTGTATCGATCGCTACAAGCATATTATTTTCGGAAAAAAGTCTACCCAAAGAGATATTTTATGGCATTAGTTATGGTAGCTTAACAAAAGCTCTTAGCTTAGAATTAAAAGATCGCAGGGTCTGGTGAGGGCAACATGAGTGACGTTTTTATTTCCTACTCCCGCAAGGATAAAGATTTCGTAAAACGGCTACATACAGCCCTCGAACAATACGATCGAGACACATGGGTAGATTGGGAAGATATTCCGCCTACGGCAGATTGGTGGGAGGAAATTCAGGTAGGAATAGAGGGTGCGAACACATTTTTGTTTGTCATCAGTCCGGATTCAGTTAATTCTGCCGTCTGCCGTCAGGAAATAGACCATGCTGTCAAGCACAATAAAAGGCTAGTACCGATCGTATATCGGATGGCAGAAGATAAAGCCATCCATCCAGCCTTAGTAAAACACAACTGGATATTCTTTGCCCAGGACGAAGATTTCGATCTTAACTTCCAAAAACTCCTCAAAGCACTGGATACCGACCTAGACCATGTGCGATCGCACACGCGCTTGCTGGTAAGGGCGACCGAGTGGGAGAAAAAAGGGCAAGACGATAGCTTTTTGCTACGGGGTAGAGACCTAGAAGAAGCAGAACATTGGCTGATCGACGGGGGAGAGAAAGAACCGTTACCGACCCAATTGCAAAGAGAATATGTCAACAGCAGCCGCAAGGCAGAAACAGCACGACAACAAGCAGAAATTCGGCGTCAAAGAATCGCCTTGGGTGCTGTAACTTCCGTTTCAATTGTCGCAACTGTCTTCGCAGTAGTAGCTTTTTTTCAGTACCAAAACGCCACAAAACGCGAGTTAATTGCCCTCAGCAAAACTTCCGAAGCGCTGTTTGCTTCCAATCAAGAATTTGAAGCTTTGATAGCGGGATTGGAAGCGGGAACGAAAATGCAAAGATCGCCTTGGGCAAAAGGCGACCCCGAAGTGCGGGCGCAAGTGATGACCGCACTACAGCAGGCAGTAGCCTGGGTAAAAGAAGGCAACCGCTTGGAAAAGAATAGCGGTATTATTTGGGATGTAGCTTGGTCGCCGGACGGTAAGATAATAGCCACTGCCTGTCAGGACAAAACCGCGCAACTCTGGAGTCCCGACGGCACTTGGCTGAAAACCCTAGAAGGACACGGCAATTCTGTCAGAAAGGTAGCTTGGTCGCCCGACGGTAAAATCCTCGCTACCGCCAGTTGGGACAAAACTGTCAAACTGTGGAATCAGGACGGCGCATTGCTAAAAACCTTGGAAGAACATACAGCTTCCGTCAGAGGTTTAGCTTGGTCGCCCGATGGAGAAATTCTCGCCACATCCGGCGGTACTGGAGATAACACGATTAAACTGTGGAATCGTGACGGCGTAAGGTTAAAAACCTTTATCGCACATACGGCTGAAGTTTGGCGCGTAGCTTGGTCGCCGGACGGTCAAACTCTCGCTTCCGCCAGCGAGGACAAAACTGTCAAACTGTGGAAAGCGGACGGTACCCCAATTAAAACCCTCACGGGACATACTGAAGGAGTTTGGAGTGTGGCGTGGTCGCCCGATGGCCAACTTTTAGCCACCGGTAGCGGGGACAGCACTGTGAAACTGTGGAAAGCGGACGGTACCCTGGTGGCAACTTTCACCGGTCATAGCAAGGGTGTCAGGAGTGTCGCTTGGTCGCCGGACGGTAAAACGATCGCTTCTGCTGGCGATGACGCTACCATAAAACTCTGGAAGCCAGATGGTAGCTTGGTAGATACCATCACCGGACATACCCAGCAAATCTATGGTGTGAGTTTCTCCCCGGACGGACGCACTCTGGCGACAGCGAGTGGGGATGGGACGGTGAAACTGTGGCCCTTGGACGATAAAAAACCGATCGCAATCCTCAGAGGACATAAAGATTTGGTCAGGAGTGTCGCTTGGTCGCCGGACGGTCAAACTCTCGTATCGACCAGCGCTGACAGAACGCTCAAATTCTGGAAGCGTGACGGTAGTCTGTTGAGAACCTTGACCGGCCATACCGATGAGGTGTGGAACGCGGCGTGGTCGCCGGACGGTCTGACTTTAGCTAGTGTCAGTTGGGACAAAACTTTGAAACTTTGGCAGTCTGACGGTACGGGGATTGCAACTATTAACGCTAATAGCGAAGAAATTTGGGATGTAGCGTGGTCGCCGGACGGTCAGATGCTGGCGACTGCCAATGATGATAATACCGTGAAAATCTGGACTTGGAGTGGGGCTCGCGCATTTACCTTGTCAGGGCATACCAAAACTGTCTATACCGTAGCGTGGTCTCCGGATGGGGAGACGATCGCTTCTGGCAGTGGGGATAGTACTATCAAACTGTGGAAGCGCGATCGCACTCTTATTAAGACCCTCCCAGCACATAAGGAGGGGGTGAGAGTTGTCGCTTGGTCTCCCGACGGTCAAATTCTGGCTAGTGGTGGTTTTGACAATACTGTCAAACTCTGGAAGTATGACGGTACATTGCTGAAAACTATTACCGGACATAATGATGCGGTCTGGGATATGGCTTGGTCGCCGGACGGTCAAATTCTCGCTACTGCCAGTTTGGACAAGACTGTGAAACTTTGGCGGCGGGACGGCAGTCCTATCCGCACTCTCAAAGGACATAGCGAAGGCGTTTTGAGTGTCAGTTTTAGCCCCGACGGTAAAATTTTGGCTTTAGCGGATAAGAACGGTACGATCGTTTTATATGATTGGCAGCAACTGAAAGATTTGGATAATTTACTGAGTCGCGGTTGCGATTGGGTGCGCGATTATCTCCTCACTAATGCTAATCTCGATCCGAGCGATCGGCGTCTGTGTAAAGGTATCGGTACTCGCTTTTAATCACCTTTTTTTTCTGACCGATCGGATCGCGATCGCAAATTCTGTTTCTTGACCCGGCGCTGAAAGGCACTTCAACTCACCGCCGTGTTTTTATACACCTCATTCCTGATGGAGCTTTGGTTAATTGCGTTATATTAAACGTATCTTCATAGAGAAATGGTATAAGCACATCCGCGCCGCACTCGCGTTCGCCCCTACATAAAACATATTTCGTTTTTTTGTCAATTTATTCTACTAGACTGGCGCTCTAGCTCTCCGCTGAATACTGAAAGCTGATAGTTAGTTAACAGTTAGTTTATCGTGGAAAATGTCTGTATATGTTACAGATAAGTGGGATGGTGGGTTACGGCACGGTTCGTTAATTATTGGTTGAAAGTACTGAATCGATCGCCCGTGCCTAACCCACCCTACGATTGGATAAATTTTTGTTATCACTTGAGAACTCTAACTTTCGTAGCAATAGGCGATGAGTTGCCCAAAGCTTCCAAATGAGGAACTTGATTTGCCGATACTGGGGTCGGGGCAGTTTCCATAACCATATTTCGTGCTTTATCTTTTATAGACTTAAGTACCAGACGAACTACCCAGGAAGAAAGCTGCGGGTTTTCGTCAATTTCAGTTATCAGAGCATCTAAATCGTTAACAATAGCGATCATTGGGAAGTTGATATCGTTCTGCATAAGTTTGATGCCCTTTTTTTAATGTTTTCGTTCTCTAGGTTCAGAATAAAAAAATGCAGTTAGGATTTTGTCTCGTTGTGTGTCACTCTCTTAGGTGACTGTTTTTACTTCAAATGGCAAGTTGCGATCGCTTTTTCGCAAATCCCTACGGTACAAGCAAGCTAAGCGGTTACAGCGCGGTTGCATCCAGTTTTGGGGGAGATGGAAGAGTGCGATCGCAGTGGACAATTTGTCGATCGTCACACTCCTATTTCCCTTGAAGATGCGGCTGAGTGGGAGCGGGAGAAGTCAAAAGTCAAAATTCCTACCTCTTCCCGACGCCCTAGCCCCTAATCCCGACGCCCTTTCTTTTGATTTTTGACTGCAATTCGATATGAGACCTCACCCATCTGCGCGAGCTGGCCTAATTGGTGGTGGCTGGGCAGCTGGATGGCGATCGCTCTAAAAAAGTTTATCTTCGATCTGTGGGGCGATACTGGGAACACAGCCAGTCGCATCGAATCTCAAGCTATACCGAATTGTATTCAAGTCACACCCGCAATTTATGAACTATAAAAAAATCGGTATATTTTTGAGGAGCGGGGAATTATCCATGTACAAGGTAAGAGAGATATGACTACTTATCTCTTCAAAGGCAAACGTCCTCCAATGGAGGCCGAAGGATGATTTTTTCGATCTTTCAGCGGTGGGCGTTGCTGATAAAACCTCGCTCCGTAATAGGATAAAATATGGGATACACAACAGAATTTGAGGGGGCTTTTTATCTAGACAAACGATTATTTGATAGCGAATTCCTTTATTTATTAGAATTTTCCAGAACCAGACGTATGAAGCGAGATGTTACCATCTTGGCAGATGTACCAGACCCCGCACGAGAAGCAGTTCGTTTGCCGTTAGGTGAAGATGCCTGCTATTTTGTGAACGAAAAGTGGGATAGAGATTCAGAAATTTCCATTGTGGATTACAACCGACCGCCAGCCGGACAACCTGGATTGTGGTGCCGATGGGTTCCTAACTATAATGGTAGCGGTATTCAGTGGGATGGCGGCGAGAAGTTCTATCACTACATCGAATGGTTGCAATATCTGATCGATCGCTTTATTCAACCTTGGGGTTATACGTTAAACGGAAAAGTCTATTGGCAAGGAGAAGAGCGCCACGATAATGGTAAGATTATTGTCGAAGATAACACGATTGTTTGCCCTGAAGGTGCTGAAAAATTGCTAAGATATGCTGTTTCGCCCGTACAAATCCCACAGGCTGTGTTCCAAAGTCTGGATGCGATCGAAAAAGCTGGTACTGCATTAATAAATTGGCGTTGTGTAATGGAGAAAGCGACTGTTTTAGGGCATTGCGAAACAGCAATGTGGATGGAGTCTAATGTAGAAAAGTATTTTGATGGGTTGCAACGAGGATTTGAAGCTGATGGTAAGGTTTTGAAAAGTAAAGATGTGGTATTTTGATATGCGATCGCATAATTCTCAGGTCAACCCCAGTTATGGCCATCCAGAAAGATAGCATTGCACAGACATTGCAGGCAATGGGTTTCAGCATTACCTTTCCTCAACCCGAATATCCCGATCACCCCGCTAGCGCTACAATTTTGGGAGCCGTTACCAATACCGGCAAAGGAATTAGCGTCAGCGTCCCCATCGCCGGACAGGTGTTTGACGATGTAGACGGTACGATGTGGAGAGAGACCCCAATTCGATCGCTCGCCCCCTGATGCCCGGTTGGATGGGCGTGCCTGCCATCTTACCATATGTCAGACCGCTGACAACCGCCCAAGTCAATATCATCTTTACTGTGAAGCGTAACTATGCTTTTGGAGAATTGGTTTTATTGTACGATCGCTTTGGTTTAGAAGAAGATAACTTATTTATAAATGGGCAACTGTTGATGAGAGTTCCCGGTTCGCAACAAGGGCTGCTTAAGCAAAACCAAATTCCTATGGTTGGGCTCGCCCAAGGCAAACATATCCTATCAATTACAACATCAGGAGGAGTTTATGGATGGCACGCCATTGACTGCATAAAGTTGCAAGGTAAAGTGTTGTAAATATTTCTGCAACTTAGAAACTGTGTTAATTTCAGAGAAAACAAACAAACTGTTACGCAGTCGATAGACTAACTTACAAAAAATACCCTAAAATATTTTGAATAAAACACAGCCTTAAATCTAGGCTACATCAGGGTGGCATCTATATTACTCCTCTGGGGCGACTGACCGATATTGGCAAAGCCTCACTGGATAATGGTTTCAAGCGAAAGGAATTCTGCAATGCAGGATAAATTTCTCTGAAACCGAATCTCAAAAGTTGGATAGGTGACCTGCACATTTGGAATGTGTGGTTCATCTGCATTTAACTACGGTTAAATATTTACAATCCCAATTTTGGGAGAGCCGACCAAAATTCTCAAAGCATAAGTTTGGTCTAATTACTGCTGATTAATTTATGTAAATTTTTAGTTAAATATGTAGATCGGATACTCATTTTTGGTATAAAACCTACTTTGGGGATACGGTGTTATCTGTAGTTTGAAACAGGTATTCTATTAAACAAAGCTGTTACGTACATTGCTCTATCAATGGACACGCCCAGATCTGCACGAATTGCTAGCATTATTCAAAACCGCAAACCTTACGCTCATAAAATAGCGGTTGAGGAAGCGAAACTGAATTTTTACGAAGAAGTGCTGCGCGATCTAAAAAGCTACTGTGATGAGCTTGTGGAACAAATTGATGATGAAAGGATATGCTCGGAATTGAAAGAATTTTCAAAAATTAATATCCCAGATATTCTCAGCGATATTCAGTTGGAATTAAAAGCGCTTAGTAAGCTAAAAAATCGCTTTCTTCGGGATACGCTCAACATTGGGGTAGTGGGAAAAGCAAGAGAAGGCAAGAGTACTTTATTACGAAGTTTATCAGGACTTTCCGCAGAAGAAATACCAACTAGCGATCGCCAGCACTGCACAGGAGTCAAGGTGATTATTCGCCACGATCCGAATGTGGAAACTTATGGTGAAGTCTGGTTTTACACGGAGCGCTCTTTTTTTGATGAAGTTATTGCATTGTATTATACAGAACTTTCTCTCAGTAAGCGCCCTTGTACACTTGATGAATTTGCGGCAGCAGCTCCTCTTCCGGAATTACCACATCACCTGAAAAACATTTCGGAATTTGAGTCTAAACATAAAAAATTGCAAGAATACCACAAAAATATCAAGCAATATCGGCATTTCTTACGCTCTCCCTCACCCCGAACAATTTCGGCTGCGGAAATTAGGGAATACGTGGCACAGCATAACTTGGCTGGTAAGCCTATCTATAATTATGTAGCAGTGCGAGAAGCTAGAGTTACTTGTAATTTTCCTCAAGACGATGTTGGACAAATCGCGCTAGTCGATATGCCAGGTTTGGGGAATACGACTGTTGGAGACGAAGAAAGGTTAGTCAAAGCACTGGGCGAAGATGTTGATTTTGTCCTGTTCATGCGCCTACCAAATCCAACAGGTGCGTATTGGGATATCGATGACCATGTTGGGATATACGATAAAGTGCGTACTGCTTTGGTTGAGTTACCAATAGAAAAATGGTCTTTCATGGTTCTGAATCGCATAGTTGCTGAATCACCAGCCAATGACAACCTTAAAAACTGCGAATATCTCCAACGCACAATCGGTGATGTTCACATCAACGTAGTAGATTGCGCGATCGCCAATTGTCAAAATACCGAAGAGGTAAATGCAAAAATTCTCGATCCGATCCTTGACTACCTTACCAGTGAAATGACTTCACTGGATCAACAGTATGCCTCTGTTCGCCGGGATAGTATTAACCAACTCCGAAGTAAAATCAAGATTTTAGTGCAGAAAGCTAAAATAACTTTGGGGCAAGGAGAATCCCATGATGTGTGGTTCCCAGTATTCATCAATTTATTTAATGAGTTGTGGAATCAGCTTTCCGCGACACTCGAAAATTTGTTGGATACCCTTGCTGAGGAGCGCGATACTCCCAATTCTGACTTTAGCGAGCTAGTCAACGCTGTTATCGAAAGTTGCCAAAATAACCCTGGGATTCCATCAGAAGCGGAAATAGAACAGTTACGTGCTAGCTTAGGGGGTTATCAGGCTGTCTATACTATGTGTCTCAATGAAGTTCGGACTCACTTATCGCGGCAATTTCTTTCCCTAGATAAAGGGTTAAAAATATCTATTGAAAATGTCAAGTCTAAGGTAGCAGACGTGTTAGCAGAACAAGGACGCTTAGGAAAGCTAACAGGGACAGAAGTTCGAGGCGCAGAATTAATAGTGGCAATTGCGGATAGACTGCCAAAGCAAGAAAATAACGAATTGGGAAACGAAAAACTGCAAGACATTAAGCTGGGATTTCAAATACTGTCTGAATTTAATCTTTCTTATCGAGAAGTGATTCAGCACCGGATTAGGAAACAGCTAGACAAGCTAATGCCGGACAAAGCTCCTCAACTGTCCCAACCTTTCTCTGCCAAGCAAATATATAACTTTCTCAGTACACTTTATGATGAAGTGCTGTACGATTGCAAACAAGCTCTGAAGCAGTTACTCAATGAGCCCAGTCAAGCTTCTTATGCGATTGTAGAGGAGTTTGTAGATCGAGTATTGCGTGCCAAAGGCGTTAAAGATGGATGGCGGATTTTTCTGCAAGCAGAGCGAGCCATAATATGGTCGTCTGAGTTTGAAGCATTGGGTGAAAATACTCGTCAGCGTCAGAAGTGGCTAGAGTTGGTCAAGCGTGTAGAAGAAGCGATCGCATCAGAGCCTGGATTTTGAAATATCATCTTAAAATAAGGAATGAAAGGGATATGAGTGCATCTCAACACAAAAACTTTTTCCAGTCCGCTAAAGATCTGTTCCAAAAACCGATAGAAGGGCCCAGAAAAATTAAAATCACTGTGTTTGGCCCTAGAGGAGTCGGGAAAACCAGCCTCCTGACCGCTATGTCCGAGCAATTCGACAGAACTACCCAAAAAACTGTGTTAATGCTGCGACCGGAATTGAAAACTTCTTTAATTATGCAGGATAAGAGAGCCGAGCTGAAAAGCTGTTTCGATAACCAAGATGAGCTGGAAGCAAGAGGAGGCATTAAGGGTACTACAGAAACTCAAGATTTCGAGTTCAGCCTTGTCAAGGCAGGTATGGACGCATCGGTAAAACTTTTTTTTAAAGATTTTCCAGGCAAGGATTTAATATCCGATATGGAATCCGTCACTAACCTTCTCGATGAGTGCGGAATTGTGCTGATTGCTATTGATGCACCTGCTCTTATGGAAGAAGAGGGACGATGGCACGATCTAATTAACAAGCCGAATCTAGTAACAGATTACTTTAAAACGGCTTACCAAAATTTAAAAGAGCCACGGCTGGTGATCTTCGTTCCGCTTAAATGCGAAAAGTATATGCGGCAATATCCGGCCAATTTACTAAATCGGGTTCACGAGGGATATAGATCTCTGATTGAGTTTTTCGATAAGCCGAATTTACGTTACCATGTGGTGGCAGTTGTTACACCTATCCAAACATTAGGAAATGTAGAATTTTCCAGAATAAAAGTTCAAAACCTCAACGGACACCCATATCCACAGTTTTATTTTCGGAAAACTAATGCGGCCACTTATCAGCCGAGAGACTGCGAACAACCGCTGCGATATTTATTGCGATTTTTGCTCAAGATTCACCTAGAACAGCGTTTTGTAATTTGGAAATATCTCCGCAAAGTACTGGGAGATATTTTTGAAGATATTGCTTTTAGGGAAGCAGCTATTGAATTTGCCAAAAATTGCAAAACAACGGGTGGTTTTGCAATTTTGCAAGACGAGGAAGGATGGTTAAATATGAGTAGATGCGGGAGGAGATGATGCAAATATATGTCCAAAGTTGTGGAGCATCTCCAAACCATGACTATATTTGGCTGCGCGATGATAACCAACAAATTAAACCTCCTTTACTTCATTGTGTGGATGGCTTAAGAGAAAAAAATTATCCTTCAATTGTTATAGCCAAATACGGAGAAGAATTAATATTACTTATTTTTGGCCTGACAACAAGGCGGGGTGTTGATTTTCAGGGTCGGGAAATATTTAATTCTGTAGTCTGGATCGGTAAAACTGCTGACGAAGCATTTTTGCGGATGCTTGCTGCTTGCGCCTTGCGAAAAGATCGAGGTTTTTTAGATGTAATCGATCGCGCTGTTATCCCTTGTGACGAGCGCCCAGGTTTCAAAGTGGCATGGCAGCAAATAAAAGCACTGAACAACAGAGTAAAAGTAGGCGATCGACTGCCAGATAAGACTAGAAAAATCGGTAAAAATTCCCAAAAACTTAGATACGAATTGGCAGAAGAACTGTCGCTATCCCGTTTGCCCGATCGACAAGGAGCTATAGTAGTCGTTACAGGAATTGTCGAGGGTGAAACTCTCAAGAAAGCAGGGGTCTGGCGTTCTCTATCCCGTCTTGTAGATGTAGAAAATTGGCATAAAGTAACTGAAGATAAGGATTTATTGATAAATTTATCATCGGCAATTATGCAGTTTATATATGTACTATTTTAACAAGCTGTCAGCGCTCGGCGCTCGGCGCTCAGATCGATCGGCTGTGGCGCATCTAATTTTAATAATTGCCAGAATGTGAAAGTCTTGTGGGGTGGGCATCGCCGCCGCCCCATTGATAAAACTTAGATGTGTCGCCATCCCCCCAAGCATTCTCAACAAGACCTAAGAAACCGGGTTTGTTCGCGAAAAATATAGGCTTTCAAGTTTAGCTACAAGCAAGAAACCCGGTTTCTATCCCTAGTGCAAGATCTGAGTTTAGCAACTTAACGCGAATGCAACTTTTGCTTTTTTATTACATAGAGGGCATCCCTTGTGGAGCCCCTATATGTGCGATATGAAAGTGGTTTACAGTTGAGATCCAGAGGATTGTTGCAATCGCTGCAAACGAAGTTCAGCTTCAGCTATTTGCTTTTGAATTAATCCCAGTTGCGCTTCTGAAACTTGCCTTTGAGCTTCCAGTAATTCTGTTTCTTTTCGCAGCCGCTCCATCCTAACATTGTGAGAATTGCTACGTCCTGGTTGAAAAATAACCCCAAGGTATATTGTTACATTAGAAGTGTCCAGAGTGTTAACTCCAACCGAAAGATTAAACCCCCAATCATTTTCTGTATTAACAGGAGTGTCCATAGGAACATTTAAGGGAAAAATGTTGCGATCGGGGTATTCAGGAAAGTTATTGTTGAAATTGTTATTGTTGTTATTTTGGTTTGGTGAAGCATTAAGCAGGTTATTGTTTGAGTTATCTCCAATAGTCGGAGTAGTTGTTTGCGGTTGGGTTAAGGTTTGTTGCGAATAGCCAGGGATCGCAATCATTGTGGGAGTAACCATAATGGTCAACCCTGTACAAATAAGCATTACGGAAAATTTCTTTCCCATTGTTTTATTGCCTCTTTAATCATTAACGCTGGTATCTTAGCTGAATAATTGACAAAGTTTGATTAATAAATATTTAATTCATTTAGCACAACATATATCGTTTATTTTTCATGTCAAAATAAACATCAATTCTCATTTAAATGATGTCATCTATAGTGGTCAAATTATGATATTTTTTGGGCAAATTAACTTTGATTAATCTACATTGATAATCAAAGTTTGGTTGAGGGTTCCGTTGCCTTCAGTTTGTTGAGAAATCCTGGTATTTGGCCCTGAGAATAAAATCTGAACCGAACTACTTGTTGGTCTATATCCTCCTGAGATTTCGATTGTATTACTTCCCTTAGAAAGTCGAGGTGAAAGATTAATTTGAGTGCGGTTGTTTCTCAACCTTTGCACAACCACACCATTTACCTTAACATCTCCGTTTAATTGCGTTCCGGGTGTAGTTCCACTGATTATTAAAGTATTCGGTTTCCTGAGATTGTTGGAACTAAGATTAATGGTTGATTCCTGAGTTTGGATTATGCTTATTCCTTGGTTTCTAGATGGGTTACGATCTTGCTGCGGTTGGGCAGTATTTCTTTGAGTTCTAGGTTGCCGGGGCGTTCTGGGGGTGTCCCAGTTATCAGTATTATCCCAATCATCGGAATTTCTGACGTTGACTCTGTTATTTCCAGACTGAACAGAAACTCCATTGCCGTTAATTTCAACCGAAGTTTCATCGGTTTGGACTGATACTTGAGCGAATACTATTGTGCAAGCCGCTGCTAGTAAGGCAGCAGAAAGGCTAGCCAAAGCCAAAATTTTGATTTTCATAAAAAGTCAACCTTTAGTTTAGTTGGAATTGAGATTGTATTTTGTTGCAGAACAGGCTTAAATCACTAGCAACAAAATCTATATTTTCTAAGCGAATTCAATGGGCAATTACTTTTGAATTCGATTAGCTGGATTATTGGGATCGTCAGCTGGGTTAAATACATCAGCTGTGGGGTTAACTCTGACTCGCACGGTTGGGCCACTAACTCCCGTGCCGTTGTCGCTACCACCTTGCATTTGTTGGTTAACTTCTCTTCTTTGTACGGCTCGATTTGTTCCACCTTGTTGAAGTTGGTCGCCTGTTGTAGTAATAGAATTTCCAGTGCAAGGCCCTTGACTTTGCATATTTACATTGTTGCTGCGTTCTGTTGGTTGACGAGAACCGCTGATTGTAACTTGCGGCCCTACATCAGTCATCACGCATTGGGAAGAAGCTGAAGGTGTCGAAGCAGGTGCTAAAGTCAGGCCAGCAGAAAATAATAATGAGCTAACAGAGAATAACGATCTAATTTTCATGGCTTAACTCCTTATTTTAGAAGTGAGACAAACTTGTTTTATATGGATATAAGGAGAGAGTTGGAATTTGGTACTCTCTCCCTCGTATTTGGAGTAGGTAATTAGGAAAATCTAATGCTAATTGATTTAGTTACCAAAATTAACCTGGCGACGACCACTTGAGTTTCCTGTATCGCTTTGGTCAACATTTGTTTGCCGATTGTTCACCCGAACATCGTTATCATTGCCTTGAGCGTCAATATTAGTACGCTGTCTCTGTACGTTGCCAGTGCTGCCACAAGGTCTGGAACCCTGGTTAACATTTGTTTGGGAGTTACCGACATCAGCGGCGTTGCGGTTCCCAGTAAGAACAATGTTGGTTCCTTGCTCTTGAATATTGGCTGCATCATTAACGCAAGGCCCTGTCTGTGTCTGTGCTGGCTGTGCTTTGACTGGCAGGTAGGCAGATCCCAATGCTGCAACGCTGAGAAGACTGACAAGCCAGATTTGGGAGTATCTCATTTTAGGCTCCTTATATGCTTTTTTTAGATGATTTATCTCTTTGGATAGGTTTAATCCTTAGATAATTTAAATATAATTGAAATGTAATTTTATATAAAAAAAAATTATATATTTATCCAATCTTAATATTTGTTTTATGGTAACTTCACATTTTTTAAAGTTATTTGCTAAATAGGTTCATTTATGGTATAAGGATTGAAAGAGTTTCTGGCTAGAGGCTGTAGAGTGCGTTAGACAGGATAATTTTAGGCGCTGTTCCCTGTTTTTGAAGGCAAAGGCGCATCCAAGACTTTGTAAATGCGGGCGCGAGTTTCTGACAAGTGAGCCTTAGTATAGTCATCCAAGTTAGAGTCTTCGTGTTTGAGAGTCAGATCTAATTTCTGACGCAATTGGCGGAGTTTTTCCCAAGCAAGAGTGCGTGCATCTTCGGGGACTTTATTGGTTCGCAACACCATACCTACTAAAATGTTTAAATGTTCCCGCTGCAATGCGCGACGCAAACTGGATATTTTTACAGCGTTATTTTCTGCTTGCAGCACCTCCTTCCAGATACCCGTTTGCAAAGTATTAAACAATTCAGGCATTGTCAGCGCTTGTCCGGATTGATTTTTAAGTTCGATATCGCGCAATCGTTTGAGACGATTATTAGATAGCAGACTTCTCAAAACGTAGCTTTGGGGCATGAAAATGCTATCGTGAATGGGGTAGTCGAGCCGATCGACTTCCAATCGATCACCCCAATCTTCCCAACGCGACGGTGCTAACTTGTTGAGCAATTCCGGCGGGAAATTAAAAGCATCTTCGGCAAATACATATTTTTGAATTGCTGTCAATGCCTCGCGCTGTTTTTCTACCGACACCGCTTCAAATGGCAAACGTGCGTTAGCGCTACCCGGACGATCGCGATAAAACGATTGTCCGCCAATATATTTCATGATGAAAGATACGTTTTGCAAATAGTAGACAAACACCCTGTCAAACAATTCGCTCAGATCGCTGTAACTTTCATCGTCAGCTGGGGAACGCTTATTCAGACGATCCCACATCAGGCGTGCGTTATCCAGTTGCCAGAGCGAGTAGCGCAGGGGATCGCTACTCATATCGTAGCGGTTGGCAGTGGGGTCGAGGTCGTAGCTATCCTCATCTGGTGCGTAAGATAATTCTGGGTTAATGGTTTGTTTTTGGGCAATTTCTGCCAAAAATTGCTTTTCATCTGCGGGTGCAGTCGCGCCGCTAATTTTGTAACCGTACTCGATCGCCCACTCATCATAGGGGCCAACAATGTTGGTAAAATAATCTCCCTGCTGGGCATCGGGGGGTGCTAAATTCACCGGTAGATAGTCCATCACAGAACTGGACATCCCTTTGCTGCGAGTAATTTCGGTGTTGTTCAATTCTTCCGGTTTCAGGAAAGTGCTACCGCGAAAGTTGTGTCTCAATCCTAGAGTGTGTCCTACTTCATGGGCAATCAGCGATCGCACAAATTGATGTGCGTATTCCTTGATTTTCTCATGACTGGGCTTTTCCTCATTCAGCAGCGACAGCGCTACTGACCCCATCGCCAGTTGATTGGCAGATTCGACGCCGTAACACAGGTCGTTATCGCGAGCCAGACTTGACAAAAAAGTTCTCTTTTGCATTTCGGCTTCAGGATTTGAGCTACTGTGCGTGCAGAGACTGCCGTTGTTGATGAGATTGGCTAAAAAAGAGTTTGTTTCGGATTGGTTAGATTGAATGAGAGCGCGAAATTCCTGCTTGCGCGATCGCACCAAACCGGCATCTACAATAATATCGGCATCCAAAATTTGTCCGGTCAGCGGATTGACGCGGGATGGCCCTCTGGCAAATGCTCCATCCAGAGAATTCAGCCAGCGAATCGTGTTGTAGCGCACATCGGCTGGATTCCACTTAGCATCATCTGGCATTTGTCGCACTTGAATGGCATCTTTGAATCCCGCTTTTTCAAATGCTTTGTTCCACATCAGTACACCTTCGCGGATCGCATCGCGGTATTCCAGAGGAACAGTGTTTTCAATCCAAAAGACGATCGGTTGTTTTGGTGGGGATAGGGGGGGAGTGGGAGTATTATTCGCCTCTCCTTGTGGCAGAGGGGTCGGGGGAGAGGTGGAGGTGTCTTGCTTTTGCAAATGCCAACGATTAATGTAGCGCACATAGAGATCGCGACTGTCGTCTTTGGAAAAGTCCTGGTAGGTGGTGATGAAATAGCCAATGCGTTCGTCTGCCAAACGCGGGATGTAGCCGTTGTTTTCCGGTAACTGGGAGAAACTGTAATGTACTTTGAGAGTAACCGCCCTGGTGTCGGGTACGGTGGGTAGGTAAACGCGATCGCTAGAGTTATCCGATGAGGAGAAATTATAAACCGAGTCAATTTCTATATTTAGAGGAAAAGCTTTGGCAGCGCCGAAATAAGTTTTCTCTTTGTCGAGTAGGTAACGAATATCCAAAACTTCTGTCAGCATAGCGCTTAAATTGGGCACATCTTTCAGCAGTAAGTCGCCCAAATCTACAAGCATTGTTTGCTGTTGGGGATGAGTGCTTTTGATGGGGAGAGAGTACAGAACTGAGTCGGAAAAGGAGCGATCGACAGAACGCGCTTGGGGGTCTCCCGAACTTGTGCGAAAATTAACGTTGCGGACAATGAAGTGCAAGTTGTTATTGACGCGGCGGAAGTAGAAAAGGAAATCTTGTAAAGGCAGTCCGCTGTAAATACCTCGTTCGCCGATACCGGATGCCATCGTGATGGTGGCGAGGTAGTTTTTATGCAGTTGTTCTCGTTTGATTTCCAAATAAATTTTGCCTGTGGCTTTGTGGCGGTAGAGGGTGAACAGTCCTGGCAATTTATCCGTATTTTTAATGATGCGATCGTACCCCTGCAACTGGGAATCCCTGGTGTTGTTGCTGCCAGGATTTGACTGCTGTGCTTTTTCGCTCTCCTGATTTGCGATCGGCTGCACTTGCTGCGTTGAGGGCAAGATTGCCGGATTACTGTTTAAGGACAAAGCTAGCTGCTGTGCGTTAACTAGCCCCATCCCTAAAAAAACTCCCTGTACAAGAAAAATTAGATAAAACGGCAATCTTTTTTTCATTTTCTTTCTCTTAAGACCCCCAGGAAAGTAAAAGCTCCCTTTCCGGCGTTGCTTCTGCGTCTGGCATAAAACTGCGTCCTTGCACGCTTTCTCGCGATCGGCAATACCGAAGTGGAGATATATTGCATTATGCACTAATTTTGTCAACGCCCCTAATATAGAATTACCTAAAAATGCACTCTTGAAAACAGGGAATACTCGGAAAGTAGTCCCAAAGCCCCACTTATTTGCTTGCGTCGTAAGATACCAGGGTTGACGGGGGTTGCTGTAGCGGATTTAACGGATTAGCCAACGAGAGGGGGAGTGCGATCGCGGTTTTCAGTTCGATCGAGTGGACTCCAGAAACCCGATTTCTTGAACAAACCTGATTTCTCTGTGCTTCACTCATTTTTTGGTAGGTTGGGTTTCGTACCTCAACGGATTTCTCTGTACTTCACTCATTTTTTGGTAGGTTGGGTTGAGTGAAGCGAAACTCAACTCAAAAGTTGGGTTTCGTACCTCAACCCAACCTACAAATTGGTTGCGTACCTCAACCCAAGCTACCAATTAGTCGATCGAATAGCAAAAGCTAACTCAGAATAGCCAGAAAGATGGTTTTTGCTACCAGCGATTAAATTATATTAAACTTAAACATATAGGGCTTAGGCATTTTATTGCTTCATCCACTACAGATGTAGAATAAATTCATGAATTTACTCTACATCTAGGGGAAAGTACCTGCTTGCGTAAATACCGATCTAGTAAAGCAAAGGTAAACTTACCATTGCAGAAGAATCTATTTTATAATTCACCCATATAAGGAGAAAAGTATGACAATCGACGCTTCTAAAAAGAGCATTATTCTCGTCATTGACGATAGCCCTACCAACTTGGAAGTGTTGTGTAATTTTTTAGATGAATCCGGCTTTGAAGTTTGGTCGTCTCTCAGTGGAGAAAAGGCGCTGCAAAGGTTAAAAATTGCACAACCAGATCTGATTTTATTAGATGTAGTGATGCCGGGAAAAGATGGCTTTGAAATCTGCCGTAGTTTGAAAAAAAATTCATTAACTCAGGATATTCCTGTGATTTTTATGACAGCCCTCGCTAACACCACTGATAAAATTAAAGGGCTGAAGTTAGGAGCTGTCGATTACATTACCAAACCATTTCAAGCGGAAGAAGTGCTAGTTCGGCTCGAGCTGCATCTCAGGTTACGAAATCTTACTAAGGCGCTAGCTACAAAAAATGAACAGTTAAAGGTAGAAATTAAAGAAAGACAGGCTGTAGAAACAACTTTGCGGGAATTACAACAAGATTTAGAACAACGGGTAGAAGCAAGAACAGCCGAACTCAAGGAAGCCCAAGTCTGGCTTGTGCAATCTGAAAAAATTGCTAGTCTGGGACAATTGGTTGCAGGTATAGCTCACGAAGTAAATAATCCCGTTAATTTCATAGTTGGTAATTTAGGACATATCGATCGCTATTTTGAAGACTTAATCGATTTGCTCAATCTCTATCAAAAATACCTGCCAGAACCACCCACTGAAGTTATAGATAAAATAGAGCAAATTGAGTTGAAGGAGTTGTTGTCAGATTTGCCCAAGGTGTTGAATTCTATGCACATCGGTGCAAGCCGTATTTTAGATCTTTCTTCTTCTTTACGAAATTTTTCTCGCTTGGATGACGCAGGTAAAAAAGTTGTTAATATTCATGAAGGAATTGAAAGTACGCTTCTAATTTTGGGACACCGTTTGAAAGCTAGACCTGACTTTCCGGGTATTAAAGTAATAAAAGAATATGGTGAATTTCCCCTTGTTGAGTGCTATCCCGGACAGTTAAATCAGGTATTTATGAACTTGATCGCCAATGCGATCGACGCGCTAGAAGATAAAATACGCTCTCAAAATATAGATGATAAATATGCAAATTATCAACCCATGATTCAGATTAAAACAGAAGTTATAAAGCGGCAAGTATTAATTCATATTATCGATAATGGCCCTGGTATAAGTGAGGAATTCCAACAACAAGTTTTCGCTCCTTTCTTTACAACTAAGCCCCCCGGAAAAGGTACGGGATTAGGGCTATCTATTTCACAAAAGATTGTAGTTATCAATCACAGCGGACAGTTGACTTGCAGTTCGGTAATCGGACAGGGTACGGAATTTGTGATTAAAATTCCGATTTAGAGCGTTTTGTAACTATCTTTTGATTAAAATAAATAAGGCCACAACTAGGACAAAATAACCAAATCCTTTCTCCAAATCTTTAGGAAGGAAAAACTTTGTGAAATACGTTCCTATGAGGATACCTGCACTAGCAACAGCTGTAAAGGATTCCAGTAAATTCCACTCTACAAACACATGACCGAAGTATCCTGCAAATCCGGTAACTGATTTGAGAGCTAAAATAATCAAAGATGTACCGATCGCTTCTTTCATGGGAGTATTTCCTAGCAATACTAGCGCCGGTATTACTAAAAAACCACCACCAATCCCAACAAATCCGGTAATTATTCCCACTACAAACCCTTCCAATACTATAGCCAGCCATCGGTATTTATGAGGCTCGTTATCCTCATAATTTAACTGGACAATCTCGTCAAATTCATCGGCTTGATTTGCTCCTTTACGAAGCATAGAAATCGATGCTATCAACATGACGATCGCAAAGGTAATTAACTGAATATTCGGTGTAACGATGGGAAGAAAAGTAGCACGAGCGCCAAGATAAGCACCTAACATAGCTGTTGGGGAGAATAAGGCCGCAGTTTTCAAATTTACATTTCCTTGTCGCCAGTGAGGTATCGCACCAATAATACTAACAGTACCAACAATAACCAAGGTCATGGCAAAGGCTGACTTAGCTGGTACTCCCATTATGTAAATTAAAATAGGAGCCGCTAAAATCGATCCTCCACCGCCGATTAACCCCAAGCTAATTCCAATACAAGTTGCTAAAAGATGTCCAATAATCCAAGCCGTCATTGTTTCATTCCATAAAAACTTGGTCTAGAAAGCGTTCCGCTACTTTCAGACATTCCTAAAACGCTTTTTCTCTTGAGCTTTTAAACACGCACTAACTATACGGTTTATTTGCTTATTATTTATGTTTTTCACATATTAATATAAATTTTACAATTTGACAATAGCCAAAAATTTTGCCGATCGGTTAGGGCTCGGTAAACCCTTATTTTAGAGAAAGAAATACTTACGTATCGATCGAACAATATCTCTCTTGCCTTTTTACTCATCTGGCGATCGCAATCAGTACTGCGGGGCGGGGTTGCCTCTTTCCCAGTCCCCAATTTTCGCTGCGATCGAGCTAAGCTACATATTTTATGCTTAAATAGTAATATAAGCAATAAAAAAAATTGAAATAGTACTAAGGTGCAGCAGAAAAGCGTACACCAGCCCTATCAATGGCAGCAAGCTGCCGACGCACATAAGGAGGAAATTAAAAAAGATGGCAAAAGTGGTTGTAATTGGCGCGGGATTGGGGGGGCTGCCCACCGCTTACGAACTGCGACATCTACTGCCGAAAGAACATAAGGTGACGTTAATTTCCGATCGACCCGAATTTACTTTTATTCCTGGGTCGATCCGGGTAGCGCTGAACCTCAAGCCTCTGGAACACATTCAATTAAACTTGCCTGAATTAACCAAGCGGCACGGTATTGAATGGATACTGGGAAGAGTAACAGCTTTTAACCCTGAAACCAAACGCATCACTGTAGAAGAAAATCGAATAGTTGATTGGGATTATGTGGCGATCGCCACAGGTGCTTCCTTTGCCTTTGATGCCGTGCCCGGACTGGGCCCAGATGGAGGTTATACCCATTCAGTTTGTTCGCCCAATCATACTTTAGAAGCGCGAACAGCTTGGCTGAAGTTCTTAGAAAATCCGGGGCATTTGGTAGTAGGAGCAATGGCGGGAGTTAGTTGTTTTGGGCCAGCTTATGAATTTTTGTTAATGGCAGAGTGGGAGTTGCGGCGCAGAGGTTTGCGCGATCGAGTATCGATTACTTTTGTGACGCCAGAACCTTATCTGGGACATTTGGGATTGGATGGTTTGAGTAACTCCAGACAATTAACGGAAAAACTGCTAAAAAAACGAGGAATTGAGGCAGTAACTAATGCGAAAATTACTTCTGTCGATGCGGAAGCGATCGCACTATCTGATGGGCGGAAACTTCCCTATCAATATGCCATGATACTGCCAGCTTTTCGAGGCGTAGAATTTATCGATCGAGTACTTGGCTTGGGCGATCGCAAAGGGTTTATTCCCGTATTGCCTACCTACGAACATCCTCAATTTTCCTCCGTTTATGCCCTTGGCGTGAGCGTGGCATTGCCGGAAACCAAAGAAGTTGCGCCGCTGGGATTACCCAAAACCGGACAAATGACAGAAGCAATGGGATTAGCCGTAACACACAATATCGCTGTTCAGTTAGGTGCGATCGCAGATAATTGCAAAACACCTACGTTGGAAGCGATTTGTTTTGCTGAATTTGGCGATACGGGGATTGCCTATATTGCAGCCCCCGTTTTGCCAGATCCAGAAACAGGTAAACGGCGTTACTCCTACGCTTTGCAAGGACGATGGGTAAACTGGGTGAAAGCAGCATTTGAGAAGTATTTTCTCCTCAAGATGAAGTTGGGATGGGGTTTGCCTTGGTTTGAAATCTTGGGTTTGCGAATTTTATTCGGATTGTCGCTACTGAAAAATTGCGATTCAGTACCGGAGAAGGCCATAGACCTCTCCAAAAAACATTGTAGAGACGTTTCATGAAACGTCTCTACAAGGGTTCAAGGCGTCGCACCTTTAATTTCTGGAGATGTCTGATGAACAAAAATAGTTTGAAAGCTTCTATTAAACGTTAAATTTTAACTTTTGATGTAAAAACAATTAATATTATACAACAAAATAGGCAAGCTGTCAATTAAAATTTTCCACCTAGCCTCAGAGTTGTTCTCCAACTTTCGAGCATCACAGCCAACCTGTGCTTTCGGTCAACATCCAATGCCAAATTTAGTGAGATAATAGAAGAGTGAGGAAAACTACCACCTTCGAGTGAAGGGGAAGATTATGAAACTTTTTCATGTCGCAACATTAAGCTTATTTGCTCCCCTATTTTTGAATAGCCCAGTTCTAGCTGGAAATCCGCTTCACGTGCAACAGCTATTGTCAACTGGTCAATGTTATCGGTGCGATCTCTCAGGAGCCGATCTCAGGAGCGCACATTTAATTGGTGCCGATTTGAGAGAAGCCAACCTGCAAGGTGCCAACCTCACTCGCGCCAACTTAGAAGGTGCCGATTTAACCAATGCTAACTTGGCAGGCGCTGACTTAACTCAAGCTTTTCTCACCAACGCCGATCTTAAGCAAGCAAATCTCGACAACGTAAATTTAACTCGCGCTACAATCTATGACGCTAATGTGTTTCAGGCATCAATGAATAATCTTAATATCACTGATGCCGAGATTTTTAATACAGGGATCGGCATTGGGGGAGAAGATGCTGAGGTTCCAGATTGGCCTAGATACTAAACAACCTATTCAATAATCCTAGAAACCGGGTTTTTCGAGGCTATAGCAACGAAATAAACTCGGTTTTTTTTCTTTATTCTGAGTAATAAATTGGCGCTTGCGTTACTTCAAAGTTAGTATACGTATATACCTACCGTAACAATAAAAAAAACAAGCTCAATAGGTAAAAATGTTTGCCATGAACAGAAACACCAAGTAAAAATGCTTATTTTATAAGAATTAAAACCACAACCTTGTCTAAGATTAATTGGTCAAGACCAATTTAAATTTCTTAGTCTAATCGCTTGCAATTAAGCGATAATTTGCTATGGGTTTTCCCATGCAATGCTTACCGTTAAAGTAAGCAAATAACCCAAGTTGCTAGTTATTAATTTTGAGTCTGTAGGGTGCGTCAGAAGGCAGAATTTTGGCGATTATCATTAATTCTATGGCTCTGACGCACCCTACTTCATGTAAATAGCAACTTGGGTAAATAAACAAGCTAGAAGTTTGACCTAGTATCCCAACTATCAAATATTCCAGATTAGTTTATGGCTTATAAAATTCCAAAGGATTGTGTCGCCTGTGATAGTTGCCGCACCCATTGTCCCACAGGCGCAATTAAAACAGACGAACAAAATTATTGGATAGACGCCAGTCTTTGTAACAATTGCGAAGGCTATTATTCGGAACCGCAGTGTCTAGCTTTTTGTCCGATCGCTTGTCCTGTACCTTCAGAGCCAAAAAAAGGTAGATATAAAGTAGATGTCAGACCTGCAACCAGTCCTGACTTATTCGCCAATGTGAAGAATAATCCGTTTGCATCTTCAATGGTGATGTGGGAACTTTGCAACCTATTAGCACAACGACAATCGTTAGATTGGAAAGTGAATGACGTGGGGCAACCCTATTACGAGAGACAAGTCAACGGAGGGCGGGGAAGAATTGTCCTACACATCACTAATAGCTTAGCTGGTGAATCCGAACCTCTGGCCCGTGAAGAAGCTATTGCAGCTATTGAATCCTTGGATATCAGATCTGCCTGTATGCACTTGATTTACGCTGCACACGCTACGGCGTTGGAAAAGCCTTGGGAGCAAGAGTTTCTCATTAGCGATCGTCAAATTGAGGAGTATTTAGAACTCGACAAACGTAAGGATCTCAGTAAATCGACTAAACTATCCATCATCAAAAAAATTGCCGAACAGCCTTGCACAATAACAGCTTCCTTTTCTTGGCCTAAACAAGGTAAAGTTAACGAATTTTCAGTGGCAGAAAGCCGCTTATGGCACCTGCTAGAAATTCAACATCATTTCCAAGAAGACGAAATTGGTTGTAAATCCCTAGTTGGTTTAACTTTCAAAGTTAGGGCAGGTATTTGGGCGCAATATTTTTTGAACAAACAAGGCTGTAAGCAGCGAACGCATTTTTATCAGTACGGGGTTTTGGCTCAATCCCTCCTAAGCGCTGTGATGAGTATTTGGCAGCAACATGAAGGTGCCGCTCGTATGATGCTTTGGCTGCTATTTAAAACCAAAATGGGAAAAGAACAACGCATTACCGTACCAACCTTAATGCGTGTTGCTTACGGTGAAAAAAGAGTAGGTTATTCCTCTCAAAATAGAGAAGAAAGAAAGCGACTTTTACGAACATTTGAAAGCGATTTAGAATGTTTAAATCGTTATAACCTAAAACCTGTATTCGATCCAGTGACTTATCCACCTGAAATTCAACCACTTTGGGCGAAGTTAGCCGAAATTCCAGATGATGCCGAAGCAGCGTTAGATTTTTGGATTAAGGATGGTAGCAATGGCACACGCATTACAGATGCTAGCCCTCGCGGTAAATGGAATTTGTTAATGAATGCCCGTATTTTATGGTTTGAACTCCCACCAGATTGGGAACAAGTAAGGACTGATACCAACAATAAAAAACAAGGCTCTCGCCACAAAAAGACAAAATTAAAAGAGCAGTCTATCCTTTTACCGGAACAGATTATTATGGCCAGGAAAAATCAGGGAATTAGCCAGAGGGCTTTAGCGCAAATGACAGGTAAAAGCCAAAGTTGGATTCGGGACTTAGAAAAAGGCCGCTTATCTGCGAAATTGGAAGACCAAACGCTACTGCGAAAAGCTTTAGGTTTAAATTGTTCGTGATTGCTGCGGTCAGCTTCTTTCCCTGCTCGGTAACATTTTCCAGAACTAATAGTGGGCAATGCCCACCCTACTGTTTGATGGGAAGTTCGATCGCCTATCAGGTTTTTTCAACTAGATACCGAAACAGAAACCCCCTTTCTAGGCTCGGCGTGCGTAAGTTCTGAAGCACGATCGCAATCGGGATGGGCATCTTGCCCATCCCAGAAAAGGTTCAAAAATTTTGTTATGTAAAAATACAGACAAATAGTTAACCAAAACGACCTGCAATATAGTCGCGAGTGCCTGCTTCAGAAGCATCTGTAAAAATCTTAGCAGTGGGGCCAAATTCAATTAACTGACCGATGCGACTTTCATCGGTATTGAAAAAAGCCGTATAATCGGAAACGCGAGAAGCTTGCTGCATATTGTGCGTCACAATAGCGATCGTCAGTTCCTCCCGCAGAGTTTGCAGCAATTCCTCAATTTTCATGGTAGCGATCGGATCGAGAGCCGAACAAGGTTCATCCATCAGCATAATTTTCGGCTTCACCGCCAAAGCGCGAGCAATACAAAGTCGCTGCTGTTGACCCCCAGATAGTCCCAAAGCAGATTTTTTGAGATTATCTTTCACTTCATCCCAAATAGCGGCACCTTTAAGAGCAGATTCAACAATTTCATCTAATTCCCCTTTCGATTTGCGTCCCGCTACCCTCACACCGTAAGCGACATTATCGTAAATACTCATCGCAAAAGGATTGGGTTTTTGGAACACCATACCAATCTGACGGCGAAGTTTATTGAGATTAACGCGGCGACTGTAGATATTTTGACCGAAAAATTCCACAGACCCTTCAAAGCGTACCTTTCCTTCCAATTCGCTAATGCGGTTCAAAGCTTTAATGAAAGTCGATTTACCGCAACCCGAAGGGCCGATAATCGCCGTAATTTGACCCTGATAGATATCCATCGACACTGAATGCACCGCTTTTTTGTCGCCGTAATAACAGCTTAAATTTTCGACTTTCAAAGCGGGAATTAATTCTTCTGAAGTAGATTGAGGAGCGGTAGACAAACTATTCACCTTGAGAATACCGGGTTTGATTATCTTATCGCGATCGCTGTAATTCATTGTGTTTTCCGAACAAATTTTTAACCTTTAATTCTTGTGCGCGTAACCAAGCGAGACAAAACACTCAGCACCAAAATTAAACTCACCAACACCACCGAAGCCGTCCAAGCCAAATCGTTTTGTTCCGTAAAAGGAGAACTGGCATAATTAAATATAAGAACGGACAAAGAAGGAGTAGGATCGAATAAACCAGTTGGCCAGTTATCGCTAAACAAAGCCGTAAAAATGAGCGGAGCCGTTTCCCCAGCAGCGCGAGCCACAGCTAGCAAAATACCCGTAGTTACCCCAGGTAATGCCGTTGCCACAACAATTTTAAAAGTTGTTTGGAAGCAGTTGGCACCTAAGCCAGCAGAGGCGAGTCGCTGGGAAGTGGGAACAAGCTTTAAGGCTTCTTCTGTTGTGAGAGCTATTACTGGTAACATGAGGATAGAAAGTGCAAAACCGCCAGCCATTGCTGAAAATCCACCCATCGTCAAAACAACAACGGCGTAGGCAAAAACACCAACAATTACAGAAGGAATGCCGGTCAGGACGGTGGTGATAAAACGAATGGCGCTGGCAACTTTTGAGTCTCTGCCAAATTCGGATAAAAATATGCCCGTCATCAAACCAAAAGGTATGCTGATTAAGGAGGCAATTCCTACCATAATTACAGTGCCCAAGATGGCATTAGCAAATCCATTCGCTACCCCTTCCATTCCCACTGGGGCTGGTAGAGAAGTAATACTTTCCCACTTCAGTTTCGGAAGTCCTTGGCGCAAAATGGCAAACAATATCCCTAATAAGGGCAATAGTGCCAAACCTGTAAGCCCAAATGCCAGGAAATTCATGCCATAAGTGAATATTGTTCGACCTATGGGCAAGGGGGTGTAAATTTCTGCGATTTGGGATGCTTCGGGTGGAGAATGAGAGGATATTTTTGTCATTGTCAGAAAAAGCGGATTTTTGAGATTTTTAATGTTTCAGCACTCGCACCATCAGAACAGCAGCCATGTTAACAAGCAAGGTGATAACAAACAGTATTAAGGATAAATACATTAACGCGCCGATATGGATTTTGTCTAGTGCTTCGGCAAATTGAGTGGCAAGAACGGAGGGAATTGTAGAACCGAGTTCCAGTAAAGAAGGGTTAATTTGAGGGGAGTTACCGATCACCATCGTTACGGCCATAGTTTCCCCTAAAGCGCGTCCCAAAGCTAGGGTTGATGCACCTAAAATTCCGGAAATTCCCGTAGGCAAAAATACGCGAAAGATAGTTTCCCAACGGGTAGCGCCCAACGACATGGAAGCGCTTCGCAAATCTCTGGGAATAGCTAATAAAACATCCCGGCTAATTGCCGCTACTGTTGGTACGATCATAATCGATAATATAATACCGGCAATTAACAAACTGGGGCCAGAAGGTGGGGTACTAAAAAGAGGAATCCAGTTGAATCGATCGTACAGCCATTGTTGCAGGGGCAGGAGCGCTGGAATTAATACAAAAATTCCCCACAAGCCGATAATTACGCTGGGAATGGCGGCGGTTAATTCAACTACGAATGCGATTGGCGATCGCACCCACGGCGGCAAAAAATCTTCGCTCGTTACTAAAGCAACTGCTACCCCTACGGGAACTGCTATTAATAGGGCGATTCCAGAAGATACCAGCGTTCCGTAGATGAATGGCAACGCACCGAAAGTTAGCTCGCCGATGTTCCATTCCCTACCCCACAAAAATGCTATCCCGAAACGTGCGATCGCTGGGTGCGCTTGCTGAAAAATTACCCAGGATAACCAAAACAGCACAAAAGCAGTACCGTAGGCAAAAGCGTAAACTAACCGGATAAATCCTTGTTCTAACCAGAGATTTTCTCCCGTTCCATTCATCAGACCAAAGTTAGCGTCAAAACCGTTTTTGATAGAAGATTCTTTGACTGAATTATACTTTTTTTGCGGTTCATTTTTATCTTTCATATTTATTGAATTGTTCCTCACCAGACGAGTAAAGATGATAAAGGATTAAAGATGAAATAGATGCGAGTAATTCCGCCTTTATCCTTTATCCTGACTGACTTGTTGATAATTACTTAACGCTACTGTTGACCGCTTGAACTACCCGATTGGCAACTGAAGGGGGAATGCGCGTGTAATTGAGGTCATCGTTTATTTGCTGACCGCTTGTCATCATCCACTGTACCAGCTTCTTGACAGCATCTGCTTTACCGGGTTGAGTATACTGCTTGTAAACCATTATCCAGGTCAATCCAGAAATAGGATAGCCTTGTGCTGGGTCTCCCAAACTGCTGAAGTTAACGCGGAAATCAGGGTTAAAATTCACCGATTCCAGCGCTTCATTAGCTGCTTGCATAGAGGGAGCAATGTAAGCGCCGCCCTTATTTTGTAATTGTGCCATTTGCAGGCCAGCGGTTTTAGCATAGGCAAATTCCACATAGCCAATTGCACCGCGAGTATTCTTCACACTTTGGGCTACACCTGGATTACCTTGGCCCCGCAGTGGATTTCCAGGCCAGTTAGGGGTAGTGCTAGCAGTCACTCGGCCTCTAAAATAGGGGTTAATAGCACTCAGGTGATTGCTGAAGATAAAGCTTGTACCGCTGCTATCCGCACGCACGGCCAATCTGATTGGCTGATTGGGCAGACTCACGCCAGCGTTAGCAGAGGCAATTCTGGGATCGTTCCAGTTCGTAATTTGACCGGAAAATATAGCGGGAAGCGCTTCGCGAGACAGTTTGAGATTGTTAACTCCGGGCAGATTGTAAACGACTGCCACCGGGCCGCCTGCGGTGGGGACAAATACTACACCCCTACCCACTTGACCGATTTCGTTATCTTTCATCGCCACGTCGCTACCGGCAAAATCTACTGTCCCGGCAATCATTTGCCGAATACCAGCACCGCTACCGACTGCTTGGTAGTTAACGCGAGTATTTGGGTTACTTTGGCTGAATTGTGCAAAATACCGCTGATACAGGGGAGCTGGAAAAGTTGCGCCCGCACCGTTTAAAGTTACTGCTGTTTGAGAAGTTGCCGTATAAACAGCTCCCGCCACAACGCCAACCGTGGCTACAGAAGCCATTACAGCTCGACGCAAGGTAGTGGAAGAAAAAATCATATTCACCCTGCCCTTAAGCACAATGATACCAGTAATTGAGCATCCATAACCCTACAACTTTGTTGGTTAAGGCAAAGAAAATATTGAGATAATTTCCAGTTAATTTTAGGTAAAACTTTGTTTAACTAAGTTTTGTTAAAAATTTAGTTAAAAAATTAATTTTATTGGCACTCAGTTGAAAATTATGTCTCATATAAAGCTGGCACTCTCTAATCGCCAAAACATACCTCTTAAGGGGTACTTTTTAGAATTAGGGGAGAGTGGGGGAGTTGGATAAGAACATTGAGACTGAAAAAGGAAGTAGCTAACCTGGATTTGGGATGAGAAGTTTTTCGGCGGATAGTCTAGGGTTGTGCGATCGCAACTAGCCACTTACCCTTTTTATATTGCACCTTAAAAGAGCTAAAATGTTGCAAAATCTTAAGTAGGTTACCGTCAAACTTCAACTTATCTTTAATAAGCGCATTGATAGATTGTCCGTATTGCCTGTGAAATTCAGTGCCTATAACTTCCAGAGAAACATAACCGCTCGCGGAGTTAAGAATTAATTCATTGATCAGCGTCAGTAACACTTTTTCCAAATCTTCTAAGGAAGTAATTGCAGCAGTATGAAGATTTTTGCTATCATCAGTACCATCGTTGCGATCGCTTTCTACCTTCTTGACTTCTGATATATCGAATAAGGTCACGTAAGGAGGAGATTGACTTGTGGGCTGGTGGACCGCAAAATCCACAGGGTAGTCGCTAAAAATCTCTCTAGATTTTTTGCCAGGGAGATGTGTAGAAACAACTTGACTGATAGTTAAATTGTATTTAGTTTGAAAAAGGTTGGCAACTCTAGATAATTTTATCCACTGCAAACCAGTATTTTGTTGTTCATCTTTTATTAAGCCTTTCAGTTGGGCAATCAATTCGGGCAAGGATGGTATTTCCGGTAAAGCCTTGAGAGAATAGGTTTGTACTTGAGAAGTTTTGCTATTTAATACCACGAGCGCATCTCCTTGCTTGCGAACACGATATACAGTTAATCCGTGGGTTTGCAAAGTATTGCACAAATGAGTTATCCCATTGTCAGAGGAACATACTAAAACTTCTCTAGCATTGGGATAATGTACGAAGATAGATGAGCCCACCGTTGCCATTTTGAAATCGGCACTATCTTTTCCTTGCGGTACGTGAATCAATTCGTAACCGCGCCCGTGAAATTCCAAATCTTGCTTACCCATACTGCGCCAGTTGGCAAAAGCAACTTTAATTTGGATGGGATAGCTACAAACTCCCGCCAAGAACTTTTCTGTGTCAACGTCGAGTTGTAAATTTTCGGCATCTAGAAGTAAGATAGCAATACTATTTGGTTGAGCGACAGAGGGTGCGATCGCACTCTCTAATTTCGGCGATTCTGGTGTGGTAATTGAAGATTCTGTATGTTTACCATCCGTATTTACTCTGCCATTTGGCTGAATTTCTGGCTGACTCAACTGCCGAACTTTTGCCATTAACGACTTAAACTCAACGGATTCAAAAAAGCTGGGAACCAGAAGAAGTATCAAAAACTTTCTCACTTTGATAAGCAATGCCTTTTGGTCGACGACATTGCTGAGTTCTTCTTGCAATCGTCGCAAAAAGATAGATTGACTTTTACCATCGCCCCAGTTAACCTTCCTGTACTTTTCATTCAGCCATTCAGGTTGTTTTTGCTGAATATCAAGGACAGCTTGATAGACACAGGTGCTGATTTTGTCGATAATGGCAGATTCATTCACGTTAGGCTTGGAGTTATCTGGCATAGCCTTCCACGGGCAACGCTGTCGGGGTTCAGTCCATAATATGAGGAAGACAAAGCTTCACATATTTTCATTATGGCCAGAGACTTGCGGGGATTTATCAAATTGCTGGAAGAAAAGGGACAATTGCGGCGGATTGCCGCCAAGGTTGACCCAGATTTGGAAATTGCCGAAATTGCCAACCAGATGCTGCAACGAGGTGGCCCAGGTTTGTTATTTGAAAACGTGAAAGGGTCGCCGTATCCGGTGGCTGTCAACCTGATGGGGACAGTAGAACGGATTTGCTGGGCGATGAATATGGAACACCCAGAAGAGTTGGAAACGCTGGGTAAGAAGCTGAGTATGCTGCAACAACCCAAGCCTCCGAAGAAGATTTCGCAGGCTGTAGAATTTGGCAAGGTGCTGTTTGATGTTTTGAAAGCCAAACCGGGACGCGACTTTTTCCCCGCTTGTCAGCAAGTTGTCATCCAGGGAGACGATCTCGATCTTACTAAAATTCCGATGATTCGCCCTTATCCGGGAGATGCGGGGAAAATTATCACGTTAGGCTTGGTAATTACAAAAGATTGCGAGACGGGAACGCCGAATGTGGGGGTTTATCGCCTGCAATTGCAATCTCCCAATACGATGACCGTGCATTGGTTATCGGTGCGGGGTGGGGCGAGACATTTGCGAAAGGCGGCGGAAAGAGGTAAAAAGTTGGAAGTGGCGATCGCACTCGGCGTTGACCCCCTCATCATTATGGCAGCCGCCACACCCATCCCCGTAGACTTGTCGGAATGGTTGTTTGCCGGACTTTACGGGGGTTCTGGCGTAACTTTGGCCAAGTGCAAAACGGTGGATTTGGAAGTGCCAGCCGACTCAGAAATGGTATTGGAAGGTACGATTACCCCTGGAGAAGTGTTGTCGGATGGGCCCTTTGGCGACCACATGGGGTACTACGGCGGTGTAGAAGATTCACCCCTGATTCGCTTCCAGTGCATGACCCATCGCAAAGACCCGATTTATTTGACCACGTTTAGCGGGCGTCCGCCGAAGGAAGAAGCGATGATGGCGATCGCACTTAACCGCATCTACACACCAATTTTACGACAACAAGTATCGGAAATTGTGGACTTTTTCTTACCAATGGAAGCCCTCAGCTACAAAGCGGCGATTATTTCCATTGATAAAGCATATCCCGGTCAAGCCAGACGTGCAGCTTTGGCGTTTTGGAGTGCTTTACCGCAATTCACCTACACCAAATTTGTGATTGTTGTCGATAAAGACATCAACATTCGAGATCCGCGTCAAGTTGTCTGGGCAATCAGTTCTAAAGTTGACCCGTCGCGAGATGTGTTTATTTTGCCCAATACACCTTTTGATAGTTTGGATTTCGCCAGTGAAAAGATTGGTTTGGGTGGCAGAATGGGAATTGATGCCACTACTAAAATACCGCCGGAAACCGAACACGAATGGGGCGCACCTTTGGAGTCCGATCCCGATGTAGCGGCGATGGTAAAAAGGCGTTGGGCTGAGTATGGATTAGATGATTTGCAATTAGGTGAAGTTAACCCGAATTTGTTTGGTTACGATGTGAAATAGAAGTCAAAAGTCAAAAGTCAAAAGTCAAAAGTCAAAAGTCAAAAGTCAAAAGTCAAAAGTCAAAAATAAGAGGGAGAGGGAAAAGGGAAAATATTAATTCTTCCACTCCCCCACTCCCCGACGCCCGACGCCCGACGCCCTCTTCCCGACGCCCTAGCTATAAATGTCATCTGCATACCCAGAAAAAATTATTTATCAAAAAGGGGATATTTCTGTTACTAGGAGTTTGCTCAAGTATAAAAATATCCAATATCATATTCGCGATATTTATATTTTAAAGCGGGTTGAGCAAAAGCCGGATACGGAACCGCTCGATCGCATAGTAACTGTTGGTGTTATAGTAGCAATAGTTTCTTTTTTGGCTAGGAGCTTATTAGGGATAGCAATAGGCGTTATCATTATTGCATTTGGTATTTACCAATTGAACCAATTGAAAAGTACCTACACTCTGATAGTAACTACAAATAAAGGGGATGAGATTAACATAACTACTGGCAATAGCAAGGAATTAAATGAGATTCATTTAGCTATAGAAACGGCAATAGATATGTTAGCTTATGGGATATGATTTACCCCACCCCCCAACCCCCTCCCCGTCTACGGGGAGGGGGGGTAAGATGAGGGAAAGCTTGTAGATTAGTGATAATAGAATCTTATTTAACTGTAGGGTGGGTTAGGCAGGGACAATAATTTCAGCGTTAAAAGCAATAATTAATTGACCGTGCCGTAACCCACCATATCACCAAATCTGTAATACAAAAAGCATTTTCACCATCAATCCGAAACAGCCTCAACAGACATCTTCAAAAAAGAATCTCAAAGGCAGGCAGGATGCCTACCCCACAAGAATTTTTGGAGATGTCTATTGAGTAGCCACATCTTTACTAACGGGGTTGCGGGTGCGTTGTTCGATGTCTTCAAGAGTTTGCAGTACCAAACGTTTAGCTTGTAACTTCCAACCCCATTTTTGCAGTGCGATCGCAACAGCAGTACCTGCAATTGTAGCAATAAAGTCAACTGGCTGCGAGAGGGAAATACCCAGTAGCAATCCCAGTCCAGCAATACCCCAAAACGGCAATGCGACCGTCTGACGTTGTTTTTCTACCAACTGGCTCAAAAAATCTGTTGGTATTTCAGCAAGCAACGCTTCTTTCACCTGTCGTTGTTCCGCCGCAGTCACAGATAAGCCAATTTTTTGACGGAGTTTTTCAATTTTGCGAGCATCGGTGCTGTACTGTGTCAGTTCATCCTCTGCCATCAGGATTAAGCGATCGTATTGTGCCATATTTCACTTTTATGCTACGCATTTCAGTTTATCATTTTAGGGCTTTTAGTTAGGACAGACTTCGAGCGGTGTATGCTTATAATATGACAAACAAGCTAACAATGGGATATATGCGATCGTCTTAGAGGTACTTTTATGCCTTCGACCTTTCCGGGAATGAATCCCTATTTAGAAAATCCTGACTTTTGGCCAGGAGTACACCACTTACTGATCGGCGAGCTATTGAGGTTTTTGGCTCCTCAATTGCGTCCTAAGTACATAGTCGCCGTTGAAGTGCGAATGTATGAAACTGGAGGGGAAGATTTGCTAGTGGGAATTCCCGATGTGGTGGTACAAAGTCCTCTGACTGAAACAAACCCCGCCACAACAAATGTTGCTGTCGCTGCACCTCCAGCACAACCTGTGACAGTAACAATTCCCGTACCTGAAATTCGCAAACAGGGATATTTAGAGATTCGCGAAGTGGAGACAAAAGAAGTAGTAACGGCGATAGAAATTCTCTCACCTGTTAACAAACGTTCTGGGGAAGGACGGAAAGCATACGAAGCTAAACGGCAAAAAGTATTGGGAAGTTTGACAAATTTAGTAGAAATTGATTTATTGCGAAGCGGTCAAGCAATGCCATTTTTCAGTAATGGGATTCAGAGTCAGTATCGGATCTTGGTTTGTCGGAGTGCTAAGCGTCCTTTAGCCGATTTATATGCGTTTAATTTACAAAATGAAATTCCTAAGTTTCCTATCCCTTTACAGTCAGGAGATGTTGAGCCAGTAGTCGATTTGCAAGCATTATTAAATAGTGTGTATGACGTAGCGGGTTACGATATGCGGATAGATTATAGAAGGGAAGCAGTACCGCCACTATCGGAATCAGATGCAGTTTGGGCTGATGCGCTGTTGCGAGAGCAAGGACTGCGATAATGATTTCGATGTTTTCTGATTGAACTTAATTAGAGGTAGATAATGATTCAAAAATATATTCAAAAGGCGATGGAAGCGGCACACTACGAGATGCTTGAGGAGGATGAAGGATTTTATGGCGAAATTCCTGGCGCAACTGGTGTATGGGCAACAGGTAATACGTTGGAAAGTTGTCGTGAAGAACTATTAGAAGTGCTGCAAGAATGGGTACTCGTTGGGATTGCTATGGGTCATCAACTGCCAGAATTCGCCGGCGTTTCCTTAAAAGTCGAATCTGTCACCTGATGCCCAAATTTTTCAGTTGATTTTTGGCTAGCTCTATAAGTACAAAATCATTAGAGAGTATGAAATCATGCCACCTTTTGGCCCTATCTCGCGTCGTGACTTGATTGCTGCTTTGCGTGCTGCTGGCTTTGAAGGCCCATTTTCAGGCGGAAAACACCAATTTATGGTTCGTGATGGTCTACGAATTCGTATTCCCAACCCACATCAAGGAGATATTAGAGAAAGTTTGCTGGGAAGAATTTTAAAGCAGGCAGGGATTTCACAAGATGAATGGCAAAATTTGTAGTTCAATAGAGGTAGAGATGGCCTCTTCGATGCTATTAGGTTTTTAAGTGCGATCGCACCCTCTCTCGCCTCTCCTCCCAAAGCAATAGGTATAAATACTTAGCCCAATAGACTCAACCCATTAGTAGGAAGCGCGAACCGATCCGAATGTGGCAATGTATGAAGTAAAGGGTTGATGAGCGAAAAAAATTTATGTTTTCAGAAAAAGATTTTGAGCCATCTACAGATAGCCGACTTGCTGCGACGACGAGAATTTGGTCTTTTGCTACCGGAATGCTGGCGCTTTGCATGATTTTTTCACCGACTAGAAATAATATTGCCATACCGATCGCATTAGGCGCAAGTGCAGCAACAGGTACAGCTTGCGTATGGCTATCGAATAAAAAATCCTCAAACTCCATACCAGAATATCGGCTGGAAGAAATAGAGAAACGCCTAGATACCTTAGAAACAGTTGCTGGCAATGATGACTTGGAAATGTGGTTAAAAACGAGACATTTGGCATCAAGAAATTAGATAACTGTAATCGACGATGGTGTCATCTAACTTCGGGGATAAGAAGCGATCGCCTTTCTTAAGGAAAAGCGATCGCCAATCCTATATTCCTTAAGCCTGTTTCAATCGTTGATAGCGTTTCCGCCTATCCTTAGATAGTGGCGCAGCCATCACTAAAACGCTCTCCAATAACCAAGGTGCAAAACGTTGGCACCACACGGCTAAATAACTTTGCCATCCCACCAAAATTTCCGGCGATTCCTTGTGCAATCCGTCGATAAGTACTTTAGCTACTTTTTGGGGAGTCATAGGCACTACCCATCTAAACCATTGCAGATCGCGCACCATGTCGGTATCTGTTAAAGATGGTAGCAAAGCTATCACTTTGATATTGTGTTGAGCGAGTTCGCCGCGCAAAGCTTGGGTGAATCCGACAATGGCAAATTTAGTAGCAGAATAGGTAGCCATTGTGGGTGCGGCAATCTTACCCATTAAGCTGGAAACGTTAACAATTGTACCTTCTTGTTGTGCAGCCATCCTTCGCGCTACGAGACGAGTTATGGTGTACATTCCCATTAAGTTAATCGCGATTTCTTGCTGCACGTTTGGCAATGGAGATTTCAAGAAAGGCGATTGGTGTGCAACTCCCGCACAGTTGACTAAAAGATGTATGGGGCCGTAATCTCGCCAAGCTTGGGCGATCGCAATATTCACCTCTACCATTTGCGATACATCTAACCCCAGCGTCACGACTTCTGCGCCAAGTGCTTCGATTTCGGCGGCAACTTCAGCTAACTTTTGGGAATCGCGTGCTACTAACAATAAACGCTTTGCTCCTTGTTTGGCTAATTCGATCGCGATCGCTCTTCCAATTCCACGGGAAGCCCCAGTAACTAGAGCCGTTTTTCCTTGTACGTTCATTAAAAAAACCTCCTTTCGTTGAGGTATCACACCACTTTCAACCACCGAGATTCAAAACTTTGTAGCATAGCAATATCCTCGGCAGATAATTAGACGAACAGTGAATTGTGATAGTTTCTTGAAGCTGAAGACATTTCTCAGAGATAGTGCAGGGAATTCACATTGTTAGGTAGATACAACTGAAAAATGTCTGTTACGGAAAATCCAGGATAATTTGAGTTTAACTGGTACTACGCCTCTTAGCCCAGTCGGTCACTAAATCAAGTAGTTTTTAGTGCAGTCTAGTCGAAAAGTCATTAGTTCATCGCCGCTACTAACTAATGACTGATGACTATCTTGTCGGCAATTTTGCCATCAGAAAATCCGCGCACAGTCAACATTGATGCAGAGCATGGATGGTACGTCTCCTCGATACGAGCGTTTACCAAAAGCGGTTTATATGCACACGTTAACAACTAAATCAACAAGCTGCAACATTTTTTCATTAAATTTGTGTAACATTTATTTACAAATATGAAAAACCGACAAAGGCCATGTATCCTCGATCGCAGTTAATCATATTTTTCAAACCCAAGAAAAAGTATGGAGCGAGACAAACATCAGGCTTATTGGCGTGCAAACACAGCTTTAATCCGAAATCTGCTGATTGTTTGGGCTTTAGTGTCAATCATCTTTAGTATCCTGCTAGTTGAGCCGTTAAACGCCGTGCGTATCGGTGGCGTTCCGTTCGGCTTTTGGATGGCCCAACAGGGATCGATCTTCGTCTTCGTGGCGCTGATTTTCATCTACGCTGTGCAGATGGACAAACTAGACCGCAAACACGATATCGATGAGTGAGAGGAATCATGTCTGTTGAACTTTGGACTATTTTCTTAGTTAGCCTCTCCTTCATCGCTTACCTGTATATAGGTTGGCAGTCTCGCGCTAAAGGCAGTGCGGACTTTTTCGTAGCGGGAAGGGGAGTTCCCTCGATCGCCAACGGTGCAGCTACCGCCGCCGATTGGATGTCGGCAGCTTCCTTTATCTCGATGGCGGGGTTAATTTCGTTTCTGGGTTATGATGGATCGGTTTACCTGATGGGTTGGACTGGCGGCTATGTGCTGCTAGCCTTACTTCTAGCACCCTACTTGCGGAAATTCGGCAAATATACAGTTCCTGATTTTGTAGGCGATCGCTATTATTCCAACATTGCGCGTTTAGTTGCAGTCGTCGCCGCCATCTTCATCTCCATGACCTACGTCGCCGGACAGATGCGCGGTGTAGGAATTGTGTTCAGCCGCTTCTTGCAAGTCGACATCAACACAGGCGTGATTATCGGTATGGTTGTTGTCGCCTTTTTCGCGGTGTTGGGAGGAATGAAAGGCATCACTTGGACGCAGGTGGCACAGTACGGCGTGTTGATTGTCGCTTATCTGATTCCAGCGATCGCTATTTCAGTATTGCTGACCGGCAACCCCATCCCCCAGTTGGCCTTCACTTTTAGCGATATCGTTGCTAAACTCAACCAAATCCAAGTCGATCTCGGTTTTCAGGAGTACACCAAACCCTTTGCCAACCAATCGCAGCTCGATGTTTTGTTTAGCACTGTGGCATTGATGGTGGGAACTGCCGGATTACCTCATATTATCGTGCGCTTTTACACTGTTCCTGACGTGCGTTCGGCGCGTTTCTCCGCTGGTTGGGCGTTGCTGTTTATCGCCATACTTTATACTACGGCTCCCGCTTTGTCTAGCTTTGCCCGCTATAATTTGATCGACAGTTTGCACAACAAAACTGTGGCGGAAATTCAACAGCTTGATTGGGCGAATAAATGGGAAAAAACAAAGCTGTTGACGTTTGAGGATAAAAATGGTGATGGGCGCATTCAGCTAACACCTGATAAAGCGACGAGCGAAATTACTATCGATCGCGATATCATCGTGCTTTCCACACCAGAAGTCGCAAAACTCGCTCCGTGGGTGATTGCTTTGGTGGCGACGGGAGGACTGGCAGCCGCTTTGTCCACTGCATCCGGGTTGCTGTTGGTAATTTCCAGTTCGATCGCACACGATATTTACTATCGCATCATCGATCCGAATGCTTCGGAAGCGAAACGGGTGATGGCCGGTCGGATTATGATTGGATTTGCGATCGCCATTGCGGGGTACTTCGGCGTCAATCCCCCAGGTTTTGTCGCTCAGGTAGTGGCTTTTGCGTTTGGTTTGGCAGCAGCGAGCTTTTTCCCGGTAATTATTTTGGGAATATTTGACAAACGCACAAATCGAGAAGGTGCGATCGCCGGTATGTTAGTAGGTTTAATTTTCACCCTCTTCTACATCGTGGGAGTCAAATTCTATGGGATGCCACCTTGGTTTTTTGGTGTCTCCCCGGAGGGAATTGGCACTTTGGGTATGGCGATCAATTTTGTTGTCACTTTCGTTGTTTCTCGTCTGACTGCACCACCGCCGTTGGAAATTCAAGAAATGGTGGAGATGCTTCGCACGCCTGGTGGAGAAACACCACCTGAAGCCGTTCATTGATATAGCTAGGGACTAGGGGCTAGGGGCTAGGGGAAGAGGGAAGAGGGAAGAGGGAAGAGGGAAGAGGGTAAAGGGAAAAGGGAGAAATTTTGACTTTTGACTTTTGACTTTTGACTTTTGACTTTTGACTTTTGACTTTTGACTTTTAACTCTCCCACTCTCCCGCTCGGAAAAATCGACATACTAAAAACTCAAGAACCGTTTTGCGGAGCAGGTAAGATGAATAGGAAAAGGCAGTCTTGGTTAAAAGCTGTTTTACGCCTTCAAGGTTCGGTAGTTCCAATCGTATTGCCTCGCGTCATCGGATGTGGGGTTTTTGGTATTTTTGTATCCATACTTTATCATTTTAGACTGCCTGTAGATTTACCGACATTAAGTAGTGTGATTCCCAGTATTGTCTTAGGTTTATTATTGGTTTTTCGCACAAATACAGCTTACGATAGATTTTGGGAAGGCCGCAAACTTTGGGGGAATATAAACAATAGCGTGCGTAACTTATCCCGTCAAATTTGGGTATCCGTTGAAGAACGCGAACCAAAAGATAAAAATGCCAAAATCTCCACACTAAAGTTACTGGTTGCTTTTGCAGTTGCGACTAAGTTACTGTTAAGGTCAGAGACGATCGACAACGATTTAGAGGGATTAATCTCCCAATCTAGGTATCAGAAACTCAAGACTATGAACAATCCTCCTTTAGAAATTGCTTTCTGGATTGAGGATTACCTACAGGAGCAATATGAAAAAAACTGCCTGCACATATATCAATTGAATGCCATGAAAGAGTTGCTGAACATTTTGGTAGATTGTTTGGGTGGATGCGAGCGGATTCTCAGAACACCGATGCCGCTGGCCTATGCGATTCACCTCAAACAATTATTATTACTTTATTGTATTTTTCTGCCATTTTCTTTGGTCAGGGATTTTGGTTTTTTTACCGGAATCCTCGTAGTTTTGATTAGTTTCGCTTTGTTTGGCATTGAAGAAATGGGAGTTGAAATTGAAAATCCCTTTGGGCACGATCCCAATGACCTACCACTGGATGCAATTTGCGTTAATATACAGCGCAATATTGAGGATTTAATCACCCTGACTCCCTACGTAAGAGATTGGAAAACTGCAAACGTCGAGGATGGCTCTCGCAAATCTCTCTCTTAGAGGCTGTTTGTCAACAAATTTCAACGTAGAAACTGGGTCTATCCGGGCTTAACTTTTCTTTACAAACAGGCTCTAAGCATTTTCCCAGCCAACTTACAAGCCTTGTGCGGCTGACCCTCAGAATGAATGATTAGTTTTGCCTCAGCTTTCGGGAAAAAACGATCGACTCAAACGGATCGTCTGTATTACTTCGTGCTAGGGTCGATGATGAAAGCACCCCGATAATCCTTTTAAGGATATTATTCGCTAACGTAGCAATAAAAGCTCAATTTGACAAGCCGTTGGCGATCGGCACTTGCATTAAAAACGCTTACAAAACAAAACCCTACCCTCAGATCGTAAAATCTCCTCTTGCCGATGGACTGGACAACACCGCTGAGATATCAACAAGCTGACTTCGTTAAACGGCTGAGCAAGCAAAAAGCGCTAGAGCCGAGTATGCTGAATTCGGAAATCCGAGGTTGCCACAGCGAAATGATGGTAATCTGTGGAGACGAGTTACAAACAATACTGGACACCAGCCAGCGAGAAGCTGACAGAATCGCCAAAAATCCGCCACCGCCTCCCCCAGAGTACAATAACTGGATAGATTTCCAAGCACAATTCCAGCACGACGCATCCGAATACCTGATCCGAGAGCGGCTGGCTGATGCAATTATGTCGGCGCGTCTGGACAAACTAATCAAAAAAGTTAAAATTGACCCCCACTCAAACATAGAACTGAATGATGAGGGAAGCCTGCGTAATGAAAGCAAGTTTATTTATACTTTGACAGACTATCCCACCGTAAGCATTCAAGTTCACATTTGCGATAATGAAAGTTTTACCAGCCTCAAAAAAGATAAAGTCCGGTGGTTAGTAACTCAATCAGACATCAAGACTCATAAAGTTTTCATCTTTATTTGTTCGTTTTTGTTAGCTACTTATCACTCGCGAGGTAGGCAAATCGAAACATTATTGGCTGGTTTTTTGCCCGCAGACCAGATTAAATTCAGCGGCCCCAAAACTTACTTGAAACCAGGGGATTTGCTCTATGCTGGCGGTTTGCGATGTTATTTGGAATCGTTAAATCCGGCCAACACTCCCCCAGAAGATCGGTTGCTAGTGCCTGAAACAATTCAACAGATGCCCGATAATAATCATCTTATTACAGTTGTGGGCGGTTGGAGATGCTTGCATACCCTCATCGGTCATCCAGACCCAATTTATTCGCTTGCCATCAGTCCATCCGGGCAAATTTTGGCTAGTGGTAGTCGCGGGGAAATCAGGCTTTGGGATATGACGACGGGTAAAGAGATTTGCGTCCTCTCAGAATATCCCTGGATGGATTCTTGGCACATCGATGAAGTGAATTCCTTGGCGTTCAGTCAGGATGGACAAACTTTGATCGGTGGCGGTGTAGACTCAACAATTAAAATTTGGCACATCGGTGCTAAAGACTTGATCGATATTTTGGAAGACCATAAAGGTGCGGTGCGGTGCGTCGCCTTCAGTCCCAGCGGTCAAACTTTTGCCAGCGGTGGGGACGATCGCAAAATAAACTTGTGGAATCGCCGCAAGCGGGAGGCGTTTAACTCGCTTTCTTGGGGCGATAGCGTCCCCCATTCTCTCGCTTTTAGCAGCAACGGTCAATTGCTAGCTAGTGGCAGTTATCGCAAAATTAAAATATGGCATTTGGATGAGGAGAATGTATTCGGTTCCCCCAAAGCTAAATTGCTGCACACAATTACGGCACATTCACACATTGTTAGTGCTGTGCTTTTTACTTCAGTTTCTGCTAATGGAATGGGGAAAATCTTGATCAGCGGCAGTCGCGATCGCACCATTAAACTATGGAATATCGAGACGGCGGCAATGATTCGCACGCTTAAGGGACATACCGCCGCTGTGTTTTCGGTGGCGCTTTGTGCCGATGGTAGTAAGATCGCTAGCGGCAGTGAAGATAAAACTGTGAGAATTTGGCATCTGGAAACCGGAGAACTTTTAGGCACTTTTACCGGACATAGCGAACAAGTTAATGCCGTTGTTTTCACTCCCGATGGACAAACTTTGATTAGTGCGAGTCACGATAAAACGATCAAAATTTGGCAGCGAGGTTAAATAGAAAAATGTTAAAAAAACCGACAAAAAAATGGACTCCCGCGCATTGGGCAAGTTGGAAACCCTTCGGCATTGGCGAACAATATCCAAATAATTATTGGGAAGTTTTTCGAGCCATTTGGATGAGTCGAGACAATCTGCCTTACGCTTGGGAAGTCCTCAACAAAGGTGTGTGCGATGGTTGCGCTTTAGGCACAACAGGGATGAAAGATTGGACAACAGATGGTATTCACGTTTGCAATGTGCGTTTGCGCTTGTTGCGGATGAACACGATGTCAGCTTTCGATCCGGCAATATTAGAAGATGTTTCTAATTTAAAAGATAAGCGCAGTGCAGAGTTGCGCGATATGGGACGCCTGCCTTATCCAATGGTGCGAAAACGGGGAGAAAAGGGTTTTCGGCGGGTAAGCTGGGATGAGGCGATCGCAATTATCAGTTCGCGCATTCGTTCGACTACACCCGACAAACTCGGTTTCTACATCACCAGTCGCGGAACTGTCAACGAAACGTATTACGCAACACAGAAAGCCGTGAGAGCGATCGGCACAAATAATATTGACAATGCTGCCCGTATATGCCACTCTCCCAGCACATCTGCACTGAAAACATCGCTGGGTGTAGCCGCAACAACTTGCTCTTATAAAGATTGGATCGGCACGGATTTGTTAGTCTTCATTGGCTCAAATGTTGCCAACAATCAGCCCGTCACCGTTAAATATCTGCACTGGGCAAAGAAAGCAGGCACTAAAATAGTTGTCATCAACAATTATCGGGAACCGGGAATGGAAAGGTACTGGGTTCCTTCGATTGTGGAAAGTGCTTTATTCGGAACTAAATTTGCCGAGGATTTCTTTTTGGTGAATGTGGGTGGGGATATTGCCTTTCTCAATGGCACGCTGAAACATTTAATCGAAAATAGCTGGATTGACGATAAATTTATTAAATATTATACCACAAACTTCGACGAATTAAAAGCAACTGTCGATCCGCAATCTTGGTCAGAATTAGAGCGAGTTTCCGGCGCTACCCGCGATGAAATGTACGCCTTCGCCAAAATGGTAGGAGAAGCAAACAAAGCTGTGTTCGTTTGGAGTATGGGAATTACTCAACACGAGTGCGGCGAAGATAACGTGCGTGCCATCATTAATTTAGCTTTAACTAAAGGTTTTGTCGGTCGAGAAGGATGCGGTTTAATGCCAATTCGGGGACACTCCGGCGTGCAGGGTGGCGCGGAAATGGGATGCTATTCAACTGTTTTGCCAGGGGGTAAACCCATCACTGCTGAAAATGCCGCCGAGTTGAGTAAAATTTGGGGTTTTGAAGTACCGACATCCAAGGGAATGACTGCACCGGAAACGATCGATGCTGCTTATGAAAATAATTTAGATGTGTTGTTTTCCGTGGGTGGCAATTTTCTAGAAGTTTTGCCAGATCCGGAATATGTGGAAGCAGCTTTGCAGCGCGTTCCTCTGCGCGTACATATGGATATTGTACTTTCCAGCCAGATGTTACTCGAACCTGCGGATACGGTCGTTTTGTTACCTGCAACTACTCGCTACGAAGTGACTGGCGGAGTAACAGAAACGACTACCGAACGGCGAGTTATTTTCAGTCCGGAAATACCCGGTCATCGCATTGGCGAAGCGCGTCCGGAATGGGAAGTTTTTATGGAATTGGCAAGGCGAATTCGTCCGGAAATTGCAGATAAGTTGTATTTCTGTTGTGGGATATCTTGTGGGGTATCTTGTGGGGCTGGCGTCTCGCCAGCCATTGGGGATGGGACGGGCGAGACGCCCATCCCACAAGAAAGTACAGCTGCGATTCGAGAAGAAATTGCTTTGGTTATTCCTCAATATGCGGGTATCCAACATTTAAAAGAAGCGGGAGATCAATTTCAATATGGCGGTTCCCATCTTTGTTTTGGTTGGCATTTTCCGACACCGGATGGGAAAGCTCATTTTGCACCTTTATCTTTGCCGGAAAGAGAATTGCCGGAGGGTTGTTTTTTAGTGACAACTCGGCGCGGTAAGCAATTTAATAGTATGGTGCAAGAAAGAAAAGACGCGATTACTGGTGCAGTGCGAGATGCGGTATTGATGAGTGGAGAAGATGCAGAAAAGTTGGGTTTAAAAGATGGCGATGCGGTTGTTTTGAAGAACGATTTAGGCGAATTGCGCGGAAAAGTTTACATCGCTACCGTGAAACCGGGTAATTTGCAAGTACATTGGCCCGAAGGTAATGTGTTGTTAGATAAAAAGAAGCGATCGCCTGCTTCTGGTATTCCAGATTACAATGCGATCGTCCATTTAGAAAAACTTACATCAGAATATACCAATGCCACAATCTAAACCATATCAACCCCTACTTTTCCGTTTGCTGCACAACATCACTTCTTTCATTGTTATCGGTGCAGTAATTACCGGATTTTTAGTCTACGATAGTTGGGATGGTCGCTTCGGTCGCCTGGGAATCACTCTCAAAAACCGAGAATTAATCGATATTCACGGTACATTTGGGTTTTTCTTGCTGCCAATTCTGATTTTATTTGCTATTTACAGTATTCGTGCAGGTTCGCAACGGTTAGTACAACCTGATTTATTGAAAAAATTAACGAAAGTAGGCAAACCAATCTGGTGGTACAGCTTGCAACGCCTTGCCAATACAATGATGTTAGTTGCAGGCATATTTGCTTTGGTTTCCGGGAAGTTTCAGGATGAAAATTGGTTACCAAAAGGAGAAATGAGTCATGTTTGGTACTACGTTCATCTGATAGCTTGGTGTGTGGTAGTTACGGCTATAGCTATTCATGTATTGATGAGCGTGAAAGTGGGTGGCGCACCGCTCATTCTTTCTATGTTCGATCCTAAAATTCGTTCAGAAGATAGTCCATCACATTGGCCGGAAAAAGTTAAGGCTTGGTTACGTCGTCCTCATTTATAATTAGAAAATATCCTGATGTCCTCACTACAGCCAAAAATAACAAAAACCTTCACCTGCTTTGCCGATTGGTGTTTGCACAAAGACCGCCTTTCAAAAGGGGCGAAGCATACGATCGACGTGCTGTTAAAGATAGCTGGAACTTCTGATTGTGAAGAAGCCGATCGGATACTTTCAAATTGCACCGTGTTGCATCATAGATCCGATAAGAAAATAACAGACATAAGTATACTTTCTAACCTCACCAATTTGACTTACCTCAATCTCGATAACAATCAAATCACAGACGTAAGAGGACTTTTTAACCTCACAAATTTGACCTATCTCAATCTCGCTGGCAATCAAATAACAGACATAAGTGGACTTTCTACCCTCACCAATTTGACCGACCTCTGTATCGATAACAATCAAATCACAGACATTAGTGGACTTTCTACCCTCACCAATTTGACCTATCTCAATCTCAGTAACAATCAAATAACAGACATAAGTGGACTTTCTAGCCTCACCAATTTGACCCAACTCTATCTCGATAACAATCAAATCACAGACATCAGTGGACTTTCTACTCTCACCAATTTGACCATTCTCTATCTCGATAACAATCAAATCACAGACATCAGTGGACTTTCTACCCTTATCAATTTGACACACCTCGGTCTCCGTAACAATCCCGTAATAGATCTGAGTCCATTGCGATCGCTTAATAACTTAAACTCTGCCTTTGTCTACGATTTTTATTTACCCAATAAATACTTTTTACCTCAGCACGAGTGGCAAGCACAATGGCTTTTAGAAGAAAAAAATGCCGAAATTCGGCGATTGCTAATTCAAAAAATTGGCTACGCTCGCATTTGCCAGGAGTTGCAAGCAACCGAATTAGATTCTTGGCGAGAATACACTTTATTAAAAATAGATAGCAATGTGGATGTCGAGCCAATTTATCTACTAAAAATGACTTGTCCCAGCACTGGTTTTATTCACGTCTTGCGCGTTCCACCCAATATGACATCAGCGCGTGAAGCAATTCGCTGGGTGAATTGGGGAATCGACCCGTCAGAATTTAGTGTGGAAAGCTGAGATGTTGCCATGTCTATTTATTCAGCTCGCATTTATAAACGCTAAGATTAAATAGAGTTAATATAACAACCGCTCTCGTCATATCGTGTCCGGTTGCATCGGTTGCGTAAGGGGAGGGCGAAGCATTCGGATCTAAAATCTAGGGTTTTGAGCTATAGATTGTCGCCCGAATGCTTCGCCCCTACAAATATACACAACCGAAGGTAGCGGACATGATATCAGTTAAGACGTTCACCAGTTGCACCTTTTCCCAAGATTTCTAGTTTCTTCTTCCCCTAACCCCTAACCCCTAAGCCCGACACCCTAGCTATAGTTTGAGGTAACAAAATGCCTTCACCATTTCCAGGGATGAACCCCTATTTAGAAAATCCCGAATTGTGGTCGGAAGTTCATCATCGATTGATTACTGCGATCGCGATCGCCATAGCACCGGATCTCCGTCCTAAATATCGAGTCGCAATTGAAAAGCGTACCTATTTGAGCGACATTGAAGATAGCGTTTTGGTCGGAATTCCCGACGTGGGGGTATACGCTAAGCGAACTGCTGCAACTCCAACGCGAATATCCAGCACAGACGCTTCGCGATCGAATGTTGCGCTTGCTTCTCCAACAGAAGCAACTGCTGTCACTATACCACTACCGGAAGAAGTCAGAGAAAGCTATTTAGCAATTAAAGAAGGAAAAACGGGTACAGTTGTTACCGTTGTGGAAATCCTTTCTCCTAAAAATAAGCGTGACAAAGAAGGAAGGAAAGCTTACGAAACCAAACGACAGCAAGTTTTGGCAAGTTTGACTAACTTGGTAGAAATCGACTTACTCAGAAGTGGAAAACCAATGCGGATAATCGAAAAAATTCAGTCAGATTATCGCATATTGATTAGTCGATCGAATCGTCGTCCGACTGCAAGTTTGTATGCTTTTAACTTGCGGGATGCAATTCCCTCCTTTCATTTACCGTTGGAGTCAGGCGAAAGCGAACCATTGGTAGAGTTACAAAGCTTATTAAACAATATCTACGACGAAGCATCATTTGATATGGCAATAGATTACGATCGCCAACCTGTACCACAACTCAAACCAGAAGATGCCGTTTGGGTAGACGAGTTGTTGCGAACCCAAAAACTGCGCGGTACAGTTGAGTAAATCGGTATTACTTTCGCCTCTATTAAGTGGAATTCAATTATGGATACAAAAGCGATCGCATCTTCACCAACAACCGATAATCTCTATGAAACTGATTTCTATGCTTGGACGCAGGAACAAGCAAAACTGCTGCAAGCAGGAGTATGGGATGGTTTGGATATTGTCAATTTGGTTGAGGAAATAGAATCTTTAGGAAAGCAAGTACGTCAGGAATTAAGGAATCGATTGGGAATTCTACTCGGTCATTTGCTAAAATGGCAATTTCAACCAAACAAACGATCTAAAAGCTGGTTTTTTACATTGCGAGAACAACGTCGCGAAATTCACTACCTATTAAACGAAAATCCCAGCTTAAAACCTTATCTTCCGGAAGCATTATCAATAGCTTATGAAGATGGAATTGACTTATTTGCACGCGAGACTTCTCTCTCTGACAAAGATTTTCCGGCTGAGTGTCCTTACTCTATAGAACAAGTTCTGGACGCGACTTTTTTCCCCGGAGAACCTTTAGAATCCGGTCAGAGTTGGGTAGTTGAAAATTGAGATAAATTATGTCCGCAGAAAACGAAAACAATACTTCAAACTTTCATACATTTGCTGACTGGTGCTTGCACTTGAATGACCTACCAAAAGAATCAAAGCATACAGTTGAAGTGCTATTGGCAGAAGCAGGAACATCTGACTGTAACGAAGCTGATGAAATACTTTCTAACTGCACCGAACTGGATCTGGATGGCAATCAAATCATCGATATCAGTCCGCTTTCATGTTTCACCAATTTAATTGTACTCAACCTTCACTACAATCAAATCAGCGATATTACTCCCCTTTCATCCCTCAGCAATCTCAAAGAACTTTATATCGGCGACAATCAAATCAGCGATATCAGTCCGCTCTTATCCCTGAGCAATCTAAATGTACTGAATCTTCGCAGCAATCAAATCAGTGATGTAAGTTTGTTTTCATATTTTAGCAATATAACTAAATTGTATCTTGACAACAATCGCATCGTCGATCTTAATTTTATCTCATCGCTCGCTAATCTAATTGAACTGACTTTAGCCAATAATCAAATCAGCGATATCAGTCCGCTATCATCTCTCACGAATTTAACTTATTTGGATATTTACAACAATCAAATCGCCGATATCAGTCCGCTTAAATATCTCACAAATTTGCAATACTTGGAAATTGGTGAAAATCAAATTGCCGAAATTAATGTGCTGCCTTCACTTCACGAGAAGTGGCGCAATTTTTATCTTAAACCTATAGATAAACAAAAAGCAACCGCAGCGATAAAATCTGTTTATGCAGTGCTTGGTTTAGGAGAACCAAAGCTAATTTTTTGCCAGAGTCCTTACCAGGCTGTGGTTTTGTTAATAGAGCGCTATTTACGGGAAAAAGATCTCTTACTAAGAGAGCAACTATCTGAAGCGATCGCCTTACCTATAAGCCGGAAATTAAAGATATTTTTGAAGTTACAAAGCGTATTTTTGCCAAGAGAAAATATCAATAGGCAAATCACTCAAAATTTGCCATATGAATTAGTAGATAAATGCGATTACATTACTCCGGAAGACTTAGTTGAACTGATCGGCTTTACAGAATACTGTATTTCTGCCTTAAATTTAGTGTTAGAACAGAAAGCTCAAAAAGTGTTGCAGTGCGTAAAAAATATTTTCGAGCATTGCGGTTGGATTTTTCCATTCGAGAAAGCTTGTATTGTGTGCGATCGTCCTATCCAATTCTCCCTCGATGCAGAAGATCGCCTCCACGCAGAAGGATCTCCTGCGATCGCATTTGCTGACGGATTCCGTTTGTACTCCTATCACGGCGTCACATTACCGGAAAAATACGGCCAACTGCACCCGCACCAGTGGCAAGCTCAATGGCTTTTTTCAGAGAAAAATGCAGAAATTAGACGAGTTTTAATTCAAGGAATTGGGTATGCCCGCATTTGCCAAGAATTACAAGCAATAAAATTAGATGCTTACCGAGAATACACACTCTTAAAAATAGATAATAATGTAGATATCGAGCCAATTTATTTATTAAAAATGACTTGTCCCAGCACCGGATTCATACACGCCTTGCGCGTACCGCCGCAGACGATATCTGCTCGCGAGGCAATTAGCTGGGTAAATTGGGGAATCGATCCAGAGCAATTTTCAGTACAAACTTAATATGAAAGAACTTCGCCAGAGCAAAACTAAAGCTAAAATATGGGTAGTAGAAAACGGCAAAATCCGTTCTCATTCAGATTATCTTGCTACAGAAGAACCCTTAGAAATTCGTTTGGTTGCTGATGGAGTTCGCCGCACTGTAGCTGTCACGATGCGAACCCCAGGTAATGATTTTGAATTAGCTGCGGGTTTTTTATACAGCGAGGGAGTTATTCACAAACGCGAAGATATTCGCCGCATTACTCATTGTGTCGATCGCCAAATAGATATCGAAAATCGCTATAATATTGTCAATGTAGAACTTGCCGCCGACGAATTACCGAATTTGACAAGTTTAGAGCGGCATTTTTATACGACAAGCGCCTGTGGAGTTTGCGGAAAAGCTAGTTTAGAAGGATTGCGATCGCACAATTTTCCCACCATCCCAAACAAACAAAAAGTAACACCAGAAATCCTTTACAGCCTCCCCGAAAAACTTCGCGCATCGCAAGGAGTTTTTGCCGTTACAGGTGGATTGCACGCCGCCGGATTATTCAACATCGAAGGCGAATTATTGGTTGTGCGCGAAGATGTCGGGCGTCACAACGCACTCGACAAACTAATAGGAACAGCTTTACTCGGTGACTATCTGCCATTACATAATAACATTGTCACGGTCAGCGGGCGATCGAGCTTTGAAATCTTGCAAAAATGCCTTGCCGCTGGAGTGCCAATTGTCTGTGCAGTTTCCGCACCCAGCAGCTTAGCCGTAGCACTAGCAGAAGAATTCGGGATAACGTTAATTGGGTTTTTGCGCGGCGAACGCTTCAACGTCTATGCAGGTGTGGAACGCATCCTCACATAGCACAGCCGCGCAATTAAAACCATTGTTTAGGATAATTCTTCCCTGCCACAAGATTATTGAAAAAGACACTGCAAAGCACCAAAACGATCGAACCCGCAAGTACAGGCGTAAACAGAAATTCCCACTCCGCATGAGTCATAATTGCAACTAAAGCAACAGCTCCCGCAGGCGGATGCACAGTTCCAGTCAATTGCATCAAACCAATCGCAGTACCTACTGCAACTGCCATTACCCAAGGTTCCGTTCCCAAAAGATGCAAACAAACTAAGCTGACTAAAGCAGCTAAACAATTGCCGCCGATAATATTGCGCGGTTGCGCTAAAGGACTATCGGGTACTGCAAAAGCGAGTACGCTGGTAGCACCTAAAGGAGCCATAATTAAAGGGTAATGAGTGGCTACAGATAGGTAAGCCAATGCTGCAATACCAAAAAAACCGCCCATATAGGAAAACAGAATCTGTTGCCAAGGAAGTCCTACCCCAAAGGCTGAACTACTGCGATTTCTGAACCGAGATCTATTTTTTCTGCGATCGAGTTTTGGCAGGTAACTAGAGCCAATTGCTCCTCTGGGTAAATAACCTCTCATAAATTTGTTGAACAAATAGACAACTGTTTTCCAAAAAATTGCCAATAAAAACCCTTCGACTCAGAGATATACTCATGAGCCAAAAAAACTCCCACAGTTCTGGAGTCAAGCTTAACGCTTTAGCAAAATCCAGTCTGCTAGGTCGGCTAAGAATTTGTACTTAGTCTAGAATACACCTTAATTATGAAAAAGTGTAGCTTTAACTACAGAATTTTTTTAGATTTAATTTTTACAGGTGCGTTAGATACAGCTGTAACGCGCCATAAGCAGATTGGGTGCGCTAAGCTGTGTTAGCGCACCCTAAAAAAAGATATGAGTTCAATCGATCGCTATTTTGACCGATCGCACCCATACTACCTCCAAGCGATCGGCCAAAAACGTTCTAATTAGAAATCGGCACATTCTTAATTGCGCCAGTCTCTGGAATAAAGATATCCAGAGTATTCGCATTCGGTGGCACTTTTAACCAGACATAAGCATCTACCGACGCACCTGGGCGAATTTCAGATAAAGAGATAGTGCCAGTTGCATTTTGGCGGGGATTAACCGCTTTATACGTTTCGCTAGTAACAGTATTGCGGGCAGTTGTTTCGCCCACAGGTATGAGATTATTTGCCGCTACTTTATCTGCGAGACGGCGAATTCGCATCTGCACATTTACCACATCCCGATTACCAGTTTGCGGATCGGCAACTCGCTTAGCCGAAAGCAATTCTACTTGCGCCTTTGTACCGAATGCTAATTGTTGAAACGCCCCAGATTGAAATTCTACAGTCACTGGAGGAGTTGGCGCTGGAGTGCTGGTAACTGTAGCTGCGACTTGCGGTGCAGGCGTTTTAGGAGATGGATTAACTGAGGAATTGTTAATCCCATTGCTTGCAGTTGTACTGGGAACGATAGTTATTTGCGGTGCAGGCGTTTTAGGAGATGAACTGACTGAGGAATTACCGATATCGTTAGTTACTGTTGGGTTGGGAGTCGCGGTTATTTCCGGTGCTGGCAATCTTGACTCACCAGCGATTGAATTAATATCGGAAATCAGCACATTTCTAAATGCACCTGTGTTTTTGACTAAAATATCAATTGTGTTGATACCTTGTGGCACTTTTAAGGCAACATAGCCATCGACAGGTTGTTCTTTGGACATATTAAACAGAAAAATCGGCCCTGACGATCGCTTCACAGGATCGACGGCTTGGTAAGTTTCACCAGTGATAGGATTGCGGGCACTTGTAGCGCCAAGATTAATAGTTTCACTGCCTACAAAGCCCTTTCCCAGCCGATGAACGCGCATCTGCACATTTACTTCGTCAGGCTTTCCCGGAACTCGCGTCACCGAGATTAACTCTACTTGCGCTTTATTTTCTAAAGCAAACTGCACATAAGGATTTTTTGGCACTTCCACGCTAGCAGATGGAGATGGGGAAGCCGGCGTTTCAGCCGATGGAGTAATTGCAGTCGTGCCTGTGTTAGTTTGTGGATTAGAAGCTTTACTCACCTGCCCGCCTTGCATCGATCGATAAAGCAAAAAGCCACCTGCACCCAAGGCTAAAAGCGCCAGCACAGTCGCCACACCAGCCAAAAAGCTGTTTAAAATGCTACCGCGACGCTGGGGTTCTGCGGTTACTGGGCGTGGGTCACTTTCTCGATTGCGCGTTTTCATAGCAAAAGTAAAATCACGGAAATTTTATTATTTGTTCGCCTATCCTTAATATATTAATAAACCAGGAGTTCCCGGAACCTCCCTCATCAGAGAGAATTTTATTTAGTATGCTTTTTTCTGAGGACTTACGCAAAGCATCTCAATGTCTGGTCAATTGCTGAATAGGCCCCACATTGAGATTGACTGCGTAAGTTCTTTTTATAAAAGATAAACTGAGGCGGGGAACCCGCAGTAGCTGAAAATGCTTATGAATTTTAAAAGGTTTGCAGTCGTTGGCAGATCGATCGCTTTAGCAGTGCTTGTTCTGAGTAGCCAGGTGTGGGTAAGACAACTGAGTGCAAAGGCGCAGTCGCCAACACTTTCCAGTCGAGAAGCATTCGCGTCAAAGCAAGCAGTCAAACAACAAGGTTCTGCTAGGAATATTTGCCCAGCACAGTTAGGTCAAGCTATTGATGCGATCGCGAACCGTCCCGAATACCGCCGCTATCGTTGGGGTATGTTAATTCAAACATTATCGTCATCCCAAATTCTCTACAGTCGCGACGCACAACAATACTTTACACCAGCTTCCAACGTCAAACTATTTACAACCGCAGTTGCTTTAAACCAGTTAGGTTCCCAGTTTCGCATTCGCACATCAGTTTATGGCAGCAATGGCGTTTTGCGCGTCGTCGGACGAGGCGATCCCAGTTTAACAGATGCACAGTTAAAAGATTTGGCACAACAACTCAAACGTCAGGGAATTAGCCAAGTGCAGCAGTTAATTGTGCATGATGATTATTTTCAGGGGCCGATCGTTAATGTTAACTGGCAATGGGAAGATGTCGCATCAGATTATGGCGCACCTGTCAATAGTTTAATTTTAAATCAAAATGCGATCGAGATGACCTTATTACCGCAAAAATTGGGGCAACCTCTCAAATTTACTTGGAACGATCCGTTAGCCGCTTCCCAGTGGCAAGTGGAAAATTACTCAGTAACAGCTAAAAATGGTTCCGAAAGTACCGTTGCCGTAACAGGCGTCCTGGGTAAACCTGTTTTGCAAATCTGGGGTGAATTGGCAGCTAATTCCGAACCGGAGTCTGTTGGTTTAGCTGTACGAGATCCGGCAGAAAACTTTTTGCGGCATTTTCAAACCGCTTTAGAATTAGAGGGAATTAGTATCGCGCAGGCAATGCTTGCACCGAGTCATAAAAGTATAGATCAACCGGAATTAGCAACAGTTGAATCTCCCCCATTATCGCAAATTTTAATAGATACCAATCAACCGAGTAATAATTTGTATGCCGAGGTTTTACTGCGAACGATCGGCGCGATCGAAAAGCCCAATATCCCCAATCAAAATACTGCTGAAATGGGATTAGAAGTACTAAAAAAGACTTTAACTGAAATGGGTGTAGAACCGGAAAGTTACGTTATTGAAGATGGTTCTGGATTATCTCGTCACAACTTAGTCAGTCCGTTAGCTTTGGTACAACTGCTCAAAGCAATGGCACAGTCACCCCAAGCAGAAATTTACCGCGCTTCTTTGCCAGTTGCTGGAGTTAGCGGCACTCTTAAAAATCGCTTTAAAAATACTGCTGCCCAAGGAATTGTGCTAGCCAAAACTGGTACGATGGGTGGTGTATCAACCCTGTCTGGATATGTTGATGTTCCCGGTTACGAAACGGTGATATTTAGTATTATGCTGAATCAGTACGATCGACCGGCGAAAAAGATGCGTCCCGCCATTGATGAAATTGTTTTGTTGCTGAGTCGTTTGCGTCGTTGTTAGGTAAAACATTCCGAGTTTTGGTTGAGCTACAAAACCTCAACAAATACTACAAACAAAGAGCAATTTGATTGTAGGAAAGACCGCTTTTCTGTATTTTTGCTTTTTAGTTAGACTTAATCTGACTTTTGGGAATATTGCTGTAAAATGGCGAGCATATTTTCATAAAAGGGTAGTCCTCGACCCCGACTATCGACGACAGTTGCTAATATTTGTAACGTTTCAATCAGTGAGTCTTGGGCAGCATTGACGATCAAATCGAGTAACGCATCAATACTACCATTTTGTTGTTGTGCTAGTGCGATCGCATCGATATAGGCAGCGCGAACTTGGTTGGAAATCACAACGATGGGGTAGCCACTCTGCAATAATAAAAGATTCATCAATAGCCGTCCAGTGCGTCCATTCCCATCGCGAAATGGATGAATGGAAACAAAGCGAAGATGTGCTTGTGCAGCATACTCTAACGGGTGTAATGATTTAGCGCTAGTTGAATTAAGCCATTGGATAAATTCTGGCATCAAATCTTTCAGTAAATAATGAGGCGGATAAACATATTCAGTTCCAGCCGCTTTTACATCTAATTGTCGATAGCGCCCAGCCTCATCTGGAGCGATTCTTCTGAGAATTAAATTATGAATTTGTTTAATCTCCCATTCCCCAATTAAAGCATCGGATTGCATTAATGTTTCTATATAGTCGATCGCATCCCGATGTCCAATTACTTCCAGATGTTCTCGCAAAGTCTTTCCACCAATAGTAATGCCAGTTTCTAGAACTAACTCAGTTTCGCGCTGCGTGAGAGTATTTCCTTCAATAGCGTTAGAGTGATAGGTGAAACGAACTTCATAGAGTTTTTTTAGTTCCGCCACAACGGTAGGGGGAAGTGGTCGAAAGCTATCAAGCCAACTTTTGAGGGTATCAATCTGTTGCAGCTTTTCAGAAAGATTCATTGCTGATGAAAATGCCAAATGCTGATGGAGGATTTGGTCTAGACGTTTAGGATACAGTTGCACTAACATCGTCATCAAGTTATCATAAGCTTGATGAGCGATCGCGGGTTGATTAGCTAGGAAGGATGGCATGATTTCAGTTTAGCCTATTATCTCTATCAATTGGGTTAGATCGACATCTTCTAAGGGATTCGGCAAACGGTTAATAAAATCTAGAGGTAGACTGCGATCGCTATTTGCCAGAATTGCGCTAGCTTCTGTGGCAATTGGCTCGGCGGGATATAATTTCAAAATGCGATCGATAATTTTTTGTTCAAAAGCTCTTTGATTGCGATCGCCTTCAATATTAGGCTGTTTTTCCAGCACAGCGTAAAGCACTCGCAGATTGTCAGGCGCTAATTCCCTAGCACGTTCTAAAAAAGATCCATCTAACTCTTCAATTGTCGCACAGGAAACCCATTGCGCTAGTGAATGAGCTAAAAGCAGTAATTCAATGGGTACGTTACCTCTATTACAAAGTTCGCGAAGTGCCAGATAACCACCATTTTCGATATCAAATTTTTGGCAGAGTCTCATTAGCAGATTTTTGCTATTCAATCAATGCTCAACAAGCAAATATTCCCCAAACTCTTCATCCGTTTCCAGAAATTGCGTCACCTGGGAAAACCAATCTGTAATCAATTCCTCTGGAAATTCAATTTTCGTAGACTGAAAATCGGTAACCAAACACTCCCATTGTGCAGCCACATCATAAAGCACCTCGCGGAGAAAATTGGCCGATCGAGTTTCATCATCTTTCCCCGATCCTTCCATCAAATACCAATATTGCTCATCCGACCATTCCGCGAGAGCTTTGCTAGTTAAGGTGTGGTTGGCAAACTGAGCTAACCTTTCCTTGAATTCTCTTAGGATACCTTTAACTTGTGCCATTTTTATGGTCTTCTGTTTATTTCCTTGCCAGTTTGCGGGTCAATTTCAATATGGCCCAAATCTATAGGTCGCTTCGGATGAACCTGAACGACTCTATTTTGGCTATCATAACTCTCATACCACGTCCTAGTCACTTCCCCAGTGGTAGAATCTACCTCCAGCACCATTCGCGCTCCTGCCGTTGGGCCAGGGTTTTTGGCGGGTTTGAATTTGTCGTAGTAACGGATGCAACCATTTTCTAAGATTTTGAAGAAATCATACTTGGCGGCTCGGCGCGAGTGTTCTGGTACAGTGGTTAAATCCATTTAATTTTTCCTTATAATAAATAGTCAGCTTGGCGAATAGCTTCGTAAGCTTGAGGAGTATATTATTCCCAAAAAGTGAAATTTTCTATTAGTTTTTAATTCGTTGGATGCGGTAGTCTTAAGCTATTTTGTTATATTAAAGGCTTCAAATATGAGAATGTGTGTAAGTTGCGGGTGATGTTTCCATGAATCTCGTTAGGAGAGCGAGCTATAAAGAGCGATCGCATTTTGAGCATTTTGGGAAAGTGCGATCGCTATTTACGCAAAGTTAGGCACTTGCACTGGACATTCAACCGCCAAGCTTTTACGATTGAATTTAATGCGATCGTAACCTTTTATGCTATCAGCAAAACCAGGGACAAAAGGCGTATGTGTACCTATACAAAAGGTACTGGAAATAGCCTATCCTATCCACTTGTTGTAGCATTGGTGATTTAAACTGAGTAGGGGCATCTCAGGATCGTAATTTGACCTGCGGTACTTCTACGCTGAGCAGATGCCACTTGTAGGCTGACTATAAAATGATTAAAATAGTTATAACTCGGTAGCAATACCGGGTTTTTTCCCATAGGCCGGAAAATACTATTGTGCGATCGCATCCCAACTTCAACATGATTACATCCATCAGCATTGAAGGTTTCAAAAGTTTAGAAAAAGTGCTTAAAAATAGTAGGGTGGGCATTGCCCACCCTACAACTTAGTACCGATCTTCTTCTTCGTATTCTGGAGTCTTTGTTCTTTCCGGTATATTCACCTTGGGAGCTTTGTAGGGCTTGGGTGCTTCGTCGTCAGCCCAAACATCTTCCTCCTCTTCCTCGTCTTCGTATTTATCCTGATATTTTTTGTTGTCATAACGCGGTGGAGGTTCGGGTGTCGCATACGCTTTTCTGGCGGCGTAGTTGTTGCGCGTTTGCGATGCTTCGCTCCAGTTTTCTTCTTCTTCTATATCTTCTTCATCGTAGTAGGCTGGTTCTGGTGGGGGCGCGGCTTTACGCAGGGGTTGTGCTTGACGCACAGGTTGTCGGGGTGCGGGTTCTTCCCATTCGTCTTCGTCCCAGGTTTCTTGGGCTACCGGTTTGGCTCTGCGGATGGGCTCGGCTTTTTGGAGGGGAACGCCTGGGCCGAGTTGCTTATCGGCACCGATCGTGGTAGGTCTGTAGTATTCTTCGTCTTCTTCCCGTTCCCAAGGCGCTCTACCAATACCCAAGCGCTCCATCACACCGACGGTCAGCTGCACGAGTCGGTCTTCGGCTCCTTCAAATACGATCAAACGATTCGGGCCACTGCTGACAATTTCGTCGATCGGCAGTTCGTAGGTGCTGATAGTCTCAAAACCGCCGATGCGATCGGGTATTTGCGGAACACCCAAAGACGCGATAATCAGAGATGTTAGTTTTCCAGTTTCCGGCTCAAACTTGAAACTCCGCACCCTCCCCAACATTTCGCCGGTTTCTGTGATCACTTCGCAATTGATCAGGGTGTTGTAAGCTTCTACGTCTACGTCGTCTTCCAGAACGGTATCATCATCAACTTGGATAACGTCGCCGATTTGAGTGATGCGACTGAGGAGCATAAATCGCGGTACGCTGCCAATAGAGATGATGCTATCTCGCAGACCTACTGCCACAACCTCCCGCTGGTCGATATCTACCCACAGTTGGCTCACCACCCCAAGGCGCTTCGCCTTATCGAGGGTGATGACCTGCATTCCTAATATGTCTGAGCGTTGACGGATTTGTTCAGATGTCATTATGTGTCCCGAACCTGGGTCTCGAACCCTGTTACAATACTTATCTTAATTATTCACATTGTCAATTGGCTGACTCAGGCAAGCTTCAGGACTGCAATTTTATGCCTAAAACTTGGGTGTAAGCTCCCCTAGCTTGGGTAACACCGATGACGCGCTCAGCCGATTTAACCATAGGGCCTTTGTGACTGACTACAATAAACTGTGCTTGGCTTGCCTGTTGTTTGATCATTCTAGCCAATCGCTCGACATTTGCTCCATCCAAAAACATATCGACTTCATCAAACGCATAGAAGGGTGAGGGACGGTAGCGCTGCAAGGCAAAGATAAAGCTCAGTGCTGTCATGGATTTTTCGCCGCCAGACATGGAGGCGAGGCGCTGTACGGGTTTGCCTTTCGGGTGTGCGACGAGGTTCAAACCGCCGGAAAATGGGTCTTCCGGGTTATCGAGGGTTAAACTGCCGTCCCCTTCGGAAAATTCGGTAAAAATAGCTTGGAAGTTTTCGTTAACGGCGTCGAAGGCTTCTTTAAAAGCGCGGAAACGTAAGGTGGTGAAGTTTTCGATCCGCAATAGGATTTCGGTGCGTTCTTGTTCCAGGGTAGCTAGTTTCTGAGTTAGTTCATCCAGGCGATTTTGAGTGCGATCGTACTCTTCCAGAGCTAGCATATTGACGGGTTCCATTGCTTGGAGCCGTTTTTGGATAGTACGCATCTCTTTTTGCAGTTCTTCCAAATCCACTTTTTCCGGTACTGTGGGCATGGGGTCGGGTAATTCTGCTTGTCTGGTTTCCCGTTGCGCTTGCACCGTTACCAGTTCCTCCCGCCGAGTGGTTTGGGTTTCCTGGAGTTTCTGCAATTCCCATTCTACTTGTTGTTGAGATTGACGTAACTCGCGCAGGTGATTTTCAGTGCGATCGCGTTCTTTTTTCTCATCTCCCAATTTTTTCTCTGCCTCAGTCATCGACGCCTGAGTTTGCGCTATCTGTTCGTTTATCGCCGCTAACTGCGTGCTAACTGTTGATTGTTGCGCGTTAACATTTCCTTGCAGATTGTGATATTCTTCCCCGCGCCGATGACAATCTTGGATTTTTTCTTGCAAGCGTTGCTGTTGATTTTCCAAATCTTTTAAACGTTGTTCGGCATTGCGAAAATTTTGTTCCCTTTCTCGCAATTCTGCTTCCTGGATTTTGATCGTCGCTTGGATTTGTTGCCACTCGCTATGAGTTTGGGATTGTTCCAATTCTGCCAAACTTTGTCTGAGTTCCGCCAATCGTATTTCTTGCGTCGGTAATTCCCTATCCAAAGATTCCAGACGAGTTTGGGCGTTGGCAAGTTCTTGGTTATTCTTAGAAAGGAGCGATCGCGCCTGTTCCATCTGCGCGTTTAAATTTTTGATTTCTTTCTGCAATTGTTCAAAATGCAATTCTTGTTCCCGCCGTTGTTGACGTGCTTCTGTTAATTGGTGAGACAATTGTTTTGTCTTGATCGACAGAGAATGAATCGCCTCACCGCAGCGTTCCAAAACCATCTCAATTTCGTGTAACCGATTTCTCAATGCCGTTGCTTCCGCCGACTCAGAAGGATCGCCAACACCGAAATGCAAAGCCGATTTTTGGCTGATACTACCGCCAGTCATCGCACCGCTAGTTTCCAACAATTCCCCATCTAACGTGACAATGCGATATTGTCCCAGATAAACGCGAGCTGCATCGATCGTTTCAAATACAACCGTTCCGCCAAAAACATAAGCGAAAACATTTCGATAGCGGTTGTCGTATTCGATCAGATTAACGCAATAATCGATAAATCCATTCGCATATTTCAAAGCAGTTGCTTGATGGAATGGCGGCGGTTGAATTTTGTTCAACGGTAAGAAGGTGACTCGACCTGCGCGTTTTTGTTTGATCAATTCAATTCCCGCCGCAGCAACGCCATCATCTTCTACTACTAAATTTCCCAAACGCGCACCCGCCGCCGTTTCCAGCGCTAATTGAAAGCGCGGTTCGACTCTACCCAATTGGGCAACCAATCCGCAAACTCCCGGCAATCCAGATTGTTGAATAACTTGAATCGCGTAAGTTCCTTGCGCTTCTTGTTGCGCTTGCGCTTGTGCTTCCAATTTATCTAATTGTCGTTGTTTATCGCGTTGTTCTTGCAAGAGACGTTTTTGAGTTTCTTGCTGGATTTGCAATTCTTGTTCTGCGGCGGTGAGAGATTGCGCTAACGATTGAACTGTGTGGGAAGATTCTGATAGTTGAATTTCCCAATCAGCAGCTAGAGATTGTTTGGTAGTCAGTTGCGGTTCGATGGATAGTAATATTTGACTTTGTTCGTCTATCTGCCGACATAAATTAGTGTAGCGCTCTCGCAGTTGGGCTTGTTCCGTGCGCTGCGGATCGATCGCTTGCAGGATAGTTTCGATTTGGCGACTGAGGGCGGTTTGTTGCTGTACCCAAGCTTCCGATGCAGATGCGATCGCACTCGCATTTTCCCGACTTTGGTTTAATGCTTGTTGCGTTTCCTCCCGTGCAGCAGCTAAATAATATAGTTGTCCTCCAACAGTTTCTTGTTCCTGACTTAATTGCTCTAAATTTTGTTGATGTTGTGCGATTTCGCGATGAGTTTCCTGCAAACGCCTTTCCGTTTCTTGGGCAGATGTTTTCAATTCCCTCACTTGACGTTCTAGCTGACGCTGTTCCGCTTGTTGCGTAGCGAGAACAGATTGCAAAGATAGTAATTCCTCTTCTCCCAAAGCTTTAACGCGAGCGTTCAAATCTTCCAGTTGCGCTGTAGTTCGCTCAATTTGTAAGTTAAGATTATTTAGTTGTTCGTTAAGTTGATGATAATTGCGATCGCCTGCTTCGATCGATTCTCTGAGATGCCATTCCTGTTGTTGCAGAGAACGCCAAGCCAGAACAATTTCCCACTTTTCTTTTTCCTGAAGTTCGCCGCGAAGTTTTTGGTATTTTTCTGCTTTAATACGATCTTGAGAAAGACGATCGCGCTGTGCAACCAATTCCTTTTCCACAATCCGACAGCTATCTTCCTTTTCCCGCACCGTCTCCAAAGTTCCCTTCGCCTGGGAAATTTTGCGATCGAAAGCCGCCACACCAGCCAACTCATCAATAATCTCGCGACGTTCCCGCGAATTCATCGAAATAATGCTGGTCACATCCCCTTGCAGCACCACATTATAGCCTTCTGGATAAATCCGCAAACGTTCTAATTGTTCGTGCAGTTCCCCAACCGTACAAGTTTGACCGTTAATGTAATAAGTCGAAGTGTAACTGCCTTGCTTCGTCACCCGCAACCTACGGGTAACACTCCATTCCTTCGATTTTGGATTTTGGATTTTGGATTTTGGATTTTCCTGCTGTTCTCCTGTTTCCGCAAGCGGAACAGATGCGCCATTTTGTGCGCCTATTTCACTCCCCTCTCCTTGACTCCCCTCCGCTTGACTCCCCTCTCCTTGACTCCCCTCTCCTTGACTCCCCTCCCCGTCTAACGGGGAGGGGTCGGGGGTGGGGTTCCCATCTTCTGTAACATCCTCTCCCAATCCCGCTTCATCGCTCAAATCGAAAGTCACAGTAACAATAGCTTCCGCAGCACCGCGCTGCATTTGGTTTTGGTTAACCAAATCCGGGAGGCGTTCCGCACGCATACCCCTGGAACTGGCGAGTCCCAGACAAAACAGCAGCGCATCCAGAATATTCGATTTTCCCGATCCATTTGGCCCAGTAACTACAGTAAACCCCGGCAGCACGGGAATCTGGACAGTACCGCCGAAAGATTTGAAGTGAGTGAGTTCCAGGCGCTTGATATGAACCATAGGCGCTGGTTTAGGTATGGAAGTACAAGTGTATCAGCGATCGTTCCTCACAGGTTAGCACAGACATAAAGGCTCAAACATACCATTGTATTCCGCAACGCTGTGGATGCGATCGGCTTGCTAGATTAGCAATAATACTCCCCTGCCTTTGGTATTTCCGCCATATATGCCAAACATTGACCTCTTAAACCTACTACTTTTAGTGCTGGGCGTCCTTCTAACCGCTAATATGGCACTTTTGCCAAATCTATTTGACCCACAAAAATCACGACGTAGGAAATTGTTAATTTTTGGGTTACTAGCAATCTTTGCATTTTTAGTTGCTGTGGGGAGTGCGTTGCTTACTACACCAAAGGCTGAGCAAAATGCAGATTGGATTCAGAAGGTTTACTGGACTCTAGGCTTAGGCTACACCTTGGCGTTGCCAACAATGTTATATTTGCTCATCACCAGGGAGAAAGCCGAAACCCCGTCGCCTCGCAATCAGCTGCTAAAAGCTGTCCGGGATGAAGTGGCGCAGCGGTTGGAAGTTTCTCTGCACAATCAAAAAATGATTGATTTGGCGACGAAAGAGTTACCCCACCATGTCGGGGAAAGTTCGATTTCGACAGTCAATCCAGACAAACGACAGCCGATAAATTGGATTGAACAGCCAGTTAGGTGGATGTCGCAATTCTTAGGAAAAATTGATAATGGGCAAGATGTCCATCCCGCAGACGAAAAAATTATTGATGTTTTTAAGCGCAAAGAGGGCAAGTTACTTATTTTAGGTGAACCTGGTGCTGGCAAAACCACAACGCTGCTCGATTTGGCGAAAGATTTGTGCGCGGAAGCAACAGAAAACGAGAATCAACCCATCCCGATTTTGTTTGACCTTTTTTCCTGGAAAGATAACCGTCAATCGCTGACTGAATGGTTGGCGGCGGAACTGAAAACTAAATATGGTGTCCGCGCCGATATTGCCAAAGCGTTGCTGGATGAGCATCAGCTATTACCGTTTTTAGATGGTTTGGATGAACAGGAAGAAACGCGACGAGTCAGTTGTCTTCGACAAATTAATGAATTTCTGGAGACAGACGCAAGGGCGCAGCATTTGGTAGTCTGTTCTCGCCTGAAAGAGTTTGAAAATTGTAGAATTCCATTGCGGCTGAATGGTGCGGTTTGTTTGCAACCGCTGGAACAAACGCAAATGCAAAAGTATTTTCGTGAAGTAGGCTGTTTCAATCTGTGGGATGGTATCAATAACGTCCCCGATTTGTTGGAGTTAGCTAAGTCGCCCCTGCTGCTCACTATCATGGCGTTAGCATCCGATTCTATCTCGATTTCAGATTGGCAAAAGTGCAATACTTCCGATGAGCGTCAGCGCTATTTGTTTGATAAGTATATTGAGCAAATGTTTAAGCGAGAGATTAAGCGGAAACTTGAACCACGTTACTCCCAAGAAAAGGAGCCAAGTGAAGGAGAAACTGGTAAATGGCTCCGTTGGCTAGCAAAAGAGCTAAAGGATAAGAATCAGACCGAGTTTTTGATTGAAAAAATGCAGCCTATTTGGTTAGAGAAGAGCTATCACAGGTGGATATATGGGATGATTGTTGGGCTAATTGTTGGGCTAATTGTTGGGCTGACTGTTTGGCTAATAGGCTATCTGACTTTAGGTTGTATTTCTGGTTTGCTTTTGGGTTTAACTGTTAGTTTCAGTGAAACAATAAAACCTGTTCATACCTTAAAATGGTCTTGGCAAAACGCAATACCAAGAGGGGTGATATTTTGGGTAACAATTGTCAGCTTAATATATGCACTAATTTCTGGAATGAGCGCTGGTTTAAATTATGGGCTAATTAATGGATTAGCTTTTGCTTTAATTCCTTGGCAATTTGTCATAGTTACTTTTGTGCTTAGCGGTATGCTGATAGAATTTAAAGAAAAAGCTATAGCCATCCCTAATCAAAGTATTAAAAGATCAGCTATAAATGCAGCTATTATAATCTTAGTTTGTTTTCTTTTATTGGCTGGAAGCATTTTCATATTCAACTTGGGGAAACCGCAAACCGCGCGATTGGAATGGATACTTATGTTTGAGCTTATTCTTGTGCTAATGGCTGCTATGGTTTTTGGTGGCTTAGCTTACATTCAACACTTCACTTTGCGCCTTATTCTTTGGCAACATGGCGATATTCCCTGGAACTATGCCAAATTCCTCAACTACGCCTCAGAGCGACTTTTTCTGCAACGAATAGGCGGACGTTATCGCTTCATCCACGAGTTGCTGCGAGAGCATTTTGCCCAAATGTCACAATGATAATTAACTTCCTGTGTTCCGATCGCATGAAGCGCATCTTATGCGATCGCACTTATGTTATTCATTTTCGTAATCTTTTCAACTTTCCCAATCAAGCACGACAGTTAATGAAGTTGACGAAGTGCTATTTGCAGTAGCTTCAGACGCCTTGACTCGCTCTCCGATTATCCCCTCCGGGCGATAGCGTCCTGCTTGTGCGAGGCGTAGCAAACGACCTGCATCTGTGACCCACTGCTGACCCGGTTCCGTCTGCGGTTGGGGCCCAAGAAGAGTACGACCGGGAGAATGAATACTATGATACAGGTCGATCGCACCCGCAGGCATAGAAGCAAGCACCAGCACGCGAGCTTCCTTGCGGCATTTCGGCAATATTGCTTCCACCAGTCCCGCTTCGTTTCCGGTAACAAATACAACATCCGCTCCCCCGCGACTGCTGCCCTGAACCAAAGCTTCCGGCCATCCCGGTTCCTCTGGAGAAGCAACCCGTCCAGCACCGAGCTTTTCTGCATAGGCGCGTCGCGATTCGCGGGCATCCAAAGCGCTGAGGTTTCCCGCACCTCCCAAGCGGCTGGTAGAAACCAGCAATAGACCGTATAAATTAAGACCTAGAACAACGGCGTGAACTCCGATTTCAAAATTGACTCGCCGCATTGCCGCTAACGCCGGTGCAGCAATACCTGCTAGGAGTGCGGCATTTTCGTCGGTTCCCGCTTCTAGGGGCAAACAAGCTGCTGCCGATACGCTACATTCAGGAGCGTTGTTGCCTGGAGCCAAGACGAGGGAATCGACAGCGACGCCTTGTGCGGTAGACTCGATAACGCGACCGATAACGGGAATTGGTAATAGGGAATTCGCTTCTGATTGGGGATTTGTCAAATCGAGAAGGCTTCGCACAACTCGCAAGCGAACGCGAAGAGAATCTGCAATCTTATGGGGTGATTCCTGAGTGTAAAGCAAAATTTTTGTTCTCCTAAATGTTAAAAACGTCAATGAAATTTTGAGAACCCAGTCAAAAGTCGTAGGGGCGGGTTTAGTCAATAAATCCAATAACGAGTTTATGGTTGTAGTACAAAACCCGCCCGTACAAAGTCATCGTGTCCGGTAGCATTGGTAGTATATGAATAATTTCCTGGATTGTCTGTGGGAATCATTAGTTAAAATTTCACCGCAGATGTAGAAAGATGAACGCAGATAAACGCAGATAAGATCGCGAATTTTTGGAGTAGGTTTTAGGTTGGGCTTTTGCAAGGCGCAACCCAAGGATTTCTGTCCTAACAAGTTGGGTTGAGTAACGAAACCCAACCTACAAGTATTGCTATGTGTGGTTAAAATTCTCGACTACAATTGGTTGTTGTTTTTGCGCGGAAGCGTAAGCAGCTTCGATTATTCGCTGCACCGCCAATCCATCTTTGCCAGAAACTTCTGGTTCTTTACCAGCGCGAACTGCTTCGGCAAATCGCTCTACAAAAATTTGGCGTTCTATCGGTGGGGGAAGGTTTTTTACTTCGTGCCAACGGTTGGCGCTATAGCCATCAACTGTACGTTGAGAGCAGAATTTCAGAATTGGGCGCAGGATAATCTGACCGTCGGAACCCCACAAACGCTCTTCATCCATCCTCGCACCGACAACGTGAGTAGAACCGCAAAGAGTGCCAATACCACCACCTTCATACTGATAAGTTGCCGATACAATATCTTCTACTTCAACTGGGTGAGTAAGGGTGGCGTATTCGGCAAAAATATGTTTGACTTCCAATCCAGTTAAATGTCGAAAATAATCGAGAGTGTGGCACAAATTCATAATTAAAACGCCTCCTCCCGCTTTTTCCCGCGAACCGCGCCAGTCTGTTTTTACTCGTCCGGTAAAACCAACTGTCCAGTACGATTCGTTGCGAACTTGTCCGAAGGTAATTGATGTACCTAAGATGCGCCCAACTGCACCTTTTTCGATCAGTTCTTTTGCCCGCATTAGCTGGGGACTGTATCGCTGGCAATAACAAACTGAGAGGATAGCACCAGTTTGCTGTGCGACTTCCAGCATTTTTTCGCAGTCGGCGACGTTGTTTGCCATCGGCTTTTCGACGATGACCTGCTTGCCAGCTTTCATGGCTTGGATGGCCATTGGCGCGTGCAGGTGATGGGGAACGGCTAGAAAAACGGTTTCTACTTCTTTATTTGCTAATACTTCTTCAAAATTGGTGGTGTAGGGTGCTTCGTGCAGCGCCGCTAGTCGCTTTGCCAGTTTGATATCGAGATCCATTGCGTGAACGATGCTGGTATTCGGTGCGGCTTTGATGGCTTTGGAGTTTTGCACGGCAATTTCGCCACAACCAACCATTGCCATTCGCAGGGGTGGGGTTTCTGCTCTTGGCCCAGGAATAATGGGTGCTGGTGACGGTTCCGGTTGTTTCTGTAACTTGGCGACGATCGATGTTGTTAAACTCTGGGTGAGGATCTGCGGTGTCCAGTCTCCCGGTTTGTCCCAGCGGATCAGTACGCCGATCGAACGATCGCCTTCTTTTGCCAGCTGCTGATACATTTGGGGAAGACTGGGCGGTTCGACTCGATCGGTAATCAAATCGTCAACAGCTAGCCGTCCATCTGCAATCAGGTTCAACACTGCACCCCACTCTGCCCCTCGCATCGGCCATTGATAGCCTGGAAATGTGGATGATTTGGGGTTGGTGGCGAAGTGCCCTCCTATCAGTACCGCTCCTTTTTGATGTAGCGCTGTCAGCAAGTTTGGATCTTCGGTTACGCCTCTGGTGCTGCCCACCAGAATGATGCGTCCGCCCGGTCGTACTGCTCGGATGGCATCGCCGATCGCTTCTGGCACTCCCGTCAGTTCTATTACCACATCGGCAGCTACTTTGTCAAGGGCTTCTGGGTCTTCTGCGGTGGCGATCGTCAGGTCTGCACCGCTACGCATCGCTGCTTCTAAACGCTGTTTGGTGCGAGCGATGGCGATAATCGGATAAGCGCCTGCGATCGCGGCCAATCTGAGGGTGAGCTGTCCGATCAATCCCGCGCCCAAGACGGCGACGGACTCTCCCGGTTCTGGGTGGGCCCTGCGAAATCCTTGCAGTGCGATCGCGCCAATGGTGGTGAAAACAGCCCTTTCTGGAGGTACGTCCTCTGGCAAGCGCATCACTTTCTCATCCGGGACAACTGCTAGACTGGCGTGGGGTGCCCAAGCCACAACCATATCGCCAGACTGAACGCTGCTTCCCCGTCCCGACATCAGCACGCTACCCACAAAGCAGTAGCCCGGTATGCGGGGAAAATTACCAAGGGTATTGGGCAGATCCAGATAGCTGGCGCGTTCTGTTCCGGGGCTGACAAGGCTGCACGTTGCTTTGAGTAGCACTTCCTTAGTTGAGGGGGGCTTTAGTTCAATTCGTTCCAGGGTTGCTTTCTCTTTGCTCTTAAACTGAACGCCCGCACCGCGCACTACTGTTGTTGGCCCGAATTTGGCTTCTAGTTTTTGCTGGATGCGATCGCGAGTTGACTCCAAAAATTCCAATGGGCTTTTCATCAAAATTTACCTTGCCAGCTTACATAAAAGGCTTTTTTAGTTAGTCTTGATATTTATTTTGCTCTGCTACATTGTAATATATGTCTAGATCTAATCAAAATTTAATTATTTTCAATTTGCTATAATTAAACCCAAAATAACTATATTAACAAAACTGCTGACAGCAATCGGGGTGTAAGCAAATTATTATTAAACTGGAAGCAGTAGATCGTGCAAATAAGTTGGTACTTTCAAATTAGATGACATCAGCGCTTCTGAACAACCGCTACCGTATTATTCGGGCGCTCGGAAAAGGTGGTTTTGGCGAAACCTTTCTGGCGGAAGACTCCCATATGCCTTCCCGTCGTCTCTGTGTAATCAAGCAGCTCAAACCCGTCGCCAACAACCCGCAGGTTTACGAACTGGTGCAGGAGCGATTTCAGCGGGAAGCAGCTATTTTGGAGCAATTGGGGGAGGGACACGCCCAAATTCCTAAGTTGTACGCCTACTTTGCCGAAGCTGGACAATTTTATTTAGTTCAGGAGTGGATTGAAGGGGTTACCCTTAATCAAAAGGTAAAAGAGGAAGGGGTGTTGAGCGAAAGCGTTGTGAAAGAAATACTATTAAATATTTTACCAGTTATCGATTATATTCACAAGAGAGGGATCGTTCATCGCGATATCAAACCTGCGAATATCATTCAGCGACAAAAGGATGGCAAACCAGTTTTAATTGATTTCGGGATTGCGAAAGAAACGATGTGTGTTGAGGTGGATTCTTTAGGGGAAGTTACTAGCTCTATTGCGGTCGGTACAATGGGTTATATGCCACCCGAACAAGCCGCGGGTAAACCTGTCTGCGCTAGCGATATTTATAGTTTGGGGATGACTGCTATTTATCTGTTAATTGGGAAACGTCCCCAAGATTTAAAGACAAATCTTAAAACAGGTGAAACTATTTTTACTGACAGCGATCGACAAATTAGTTCCAGTTTAGCAGAAGTGTTACAGCGAGCGGTGCGATCGCATCCTCAAGAGCGCTATCCCACTGCTAGAGAAATGCTCTTGGCTTTGCATCCTGTCGATCGCCTGTTACCCCAACTACAAACTACTCTGCCCTTATCGATTCTACCGCCATTGCCAGCAAAAGTATATAGTGTATCGGACGCAGAAACAGTCACACTTCCCGGTACAGTTCCCAAAATATCGACACCCAAAGTAACCTACAGCCGACAAGAACATCGCAATCGTCAGATTTTACTCAACAAAGTCAAAAATTACTGGATAAAAGGCGTTTTGGAAAGTTCGCTGCACGGTAAAGCGCTGATTGAATTGGGTTTGGAAAAACGCCTCGATGCAGTCGATCGCCCTTGGGGTATGCTATGGGAAACGCCGACACAACTCAGACAAATTTTACCACCAAAAAGCAAAGTTATCCAGCAATTTGACCAATTGGGAGAAGGTCGATCGCTCCTCATTTTAGGCGAACCGGGTAGCGGCAAAACAACCACACTTTTGTCACTCGCTCGCGATTTAATCAATCGTGCCGAACAAGACCTCAATCATCCCATTCCCGTCTTATTTAATTTATCATCTTGGTCGCCAGAAAAACCAGGTTTAACAAAGGGAAACTGTGTATCTTCTTTCGCCAATTGGTTAGTTCGGGAAATGAATACAAAATATCAAGTTTCCCAACCAATCGGTAAAGCTTGGGTGAAAACTCAGCAGTTAATGCTAATGTTGGATGGGTTGGATGAAGTCAGTAGCGATCGCCGCGATTTGTGCGTCCAAGCAATTAATGAATTTATCCAATCACACGGACAAACAGAAATCGTAGTTTGCTCTCGCATCCAAGATTACGAAGCACTTTCCTACCGCCTGCGCTGTCAGGGTGCTATTTTCATTCAACCCTTGACTCTGGAACAAATTCATCAATATATAGCTGCTGCGGGTGAAGATTTAACAGCAGTAAATACGGCACTAGCAGCGGATACGACGTTGCAAGAATTAGCGCGATCGCCTTTAATATTGAACATTATTACCCTCGCTTATCGGGGAATGTCCGTCACTGAATTACCCAGCATGAATTTGTCAGAACGCCGCCAACATTTGTTCGATAATTATATCATCAGAATGTTCGCTCGTCGCCACAGCGATCGTCAATATTCCCAAGTGCAAGCAATGCGGTGGTTAACTTGGTTGGCGCAAAGAATGTCCGAGGAATCGCAAACAGTATTTTTAATCGAGCGAATGCAAACAAAATGGTTAAAAACTAAATTACAAAAACAAATTTATTTAGGCGGATTATTGATAATATTTGTAATTTTAGGGCTGGCAATCGGTCAGTTGTTATTGCCAATTAAGCGAGTAATCTTCTGGCTGATTTTAGTTTCGGTAATTTTTGTGTTAATTTTTGGTATCGATCGCATCACTCCGGTGGAAAATTTGAAATGGTCATGGAAAACCGCGAGAAAAACTATTGTTCGCGGCATAATTTTGGGATTAGTCTCTGGATTTTTACTTAAAATACCCTATGAGCTTATATTCAATCCAGAACGCTGGCAAGTTGTGGCGCTACATTTAAACAATGGCCAACTTCATTCATTAGTTCGCGGCATGGTATTCGGCATGAATATGGGGCTGATTTACGGATTGGTTCGCGCCTTGACTTCTCCCTCGATCGATGAGAGAATAACAGTACCCAATCAAGGCATCAGACAATCTTTAAAAAATGCGATCGTCTTCGGGTTGCTGGGATTTTTAGTCTTGGGAATTGCCGCTAATCTATTACATTGGTCGTTCTTTTTTTGGGGAAGTTTCGGATTGTGTTTTGGCATCATAGCAGGAGGAGGAGAAGTCTGCGTTAAGCATTTCATGTTGCGGTTCATCCTCTACTGCAATGGATATATTCCTTGGAATTACGCTCGTTTTTTAGACTGGGCAACCGATCGCATTTTTTTGCAAAAAGTTGGCGGGGGATATATTTTTATCCACCGATTGCTATTAGAGCATTTCGCCCAAATGCCTTTGGAAAAGGGACTAGGGGATAGGGGCTAGGGACTAGGGGAAAAGCGGGAGAGCGGGAGAATGGGAGACTGGGAGAATTCGTATTTTCCCTTTTCCTCTTCTTTTTGACTTTTAACTTTTGACTTTTTCTAACCCCTATCCCCTAGCCCCTAAAAAGGACTTAGCGACGACGAGTAGAGCGCTTATCGCTGTCTTGACGGCGGCGATCGCGCCACTCCATCACCGTCAGATACAAAACTCCCCCTGAGACTGCCACTAGCAGCACAAAGGCAACTAAAGCCAGAACGTTAAGAGCTGTTGTTTCCACTGTTCTAGAAGCCGTTGCGGCCCCAAACTACCATCGAGATAGAGTAGGTAAACAGAACCAATAGGGCAACCCAACCTAGAGAGAGAATATCCATAGCTTTGTGTTAAATCGAATGTGACAAAATGACACCAAGTCTTATCATACTTGGAAGTGATGAGGTTTTACATTGGACGGCTTACAAGCAGAACGTATTGAATCTGTCAAGGCGGGAAGCTTTGCTGCTTTGTCGCTTTTTTTGGCTTACGGAATCGCAACCTTGGGAAATCAGTTAGTTTTGGCGAAGCAGTTTGAGATACTGGCTTCTTTGCAAATCTCGACGGCAGCAAATCTGTTGGTAAGTGGGGCGATCGCTACTATCAGCGGTTTCCTCTTCGGCATCACGTACCGCTACATCATCCGCTGCGATCGCAATTCTCATCTTAGCGAAGGGGCGGTGCTAGCGTTTGGACTGGTGCGGGGATTAGCCCAAGCAGACGTAGGGTTGAATTTTGGCAATGGGTTTTGGTCGTGCGGCGTTTTGGCCGTCGAGAGTATTGTACTGTTTGCGATCGCCCGATATACTCTTGATGTAGCGATCGATCGCGGTTGGCTGAAACCTTTTCGATTAACCTGAAAAGAAACACAAATAAAACCCTGGAAATTATTCGCTCGATCGCATCATCTTTAAAAATCTCCGGACTAAGTTGGTCTAAAATAAACTAAAGATGATTTGTGGGGTGGACATTGCCCACCCTAAGTTTAATTATGTCTGTCTAGTTAGAAACCGGTAAAAATCATAAAATATTTGTATTTTTTGTTATACTTTTGTTTAGTTTAGTATCATTCATAGGTTTTACGTATTAAAAGAGTAATCATAGGAACTAAGGAGAAATTTTTATGTAACGCATGGCAGGAGGTGAGATGCCGTGCTAAGGCTGCATCAACCGATTAGCAGAAAAGAATATTTCAGCTATTCAGCTGTCAAAAAATTTTTGAATGAGTGGCAGCAGTTTATTCAGAATGGCAAGGTAGCTATCCACAGTGTCGGGAAATCGATCGCGTTCATACCTTTATTGCTTGTGGTAGTATTGCCACTTTTTTCTCTGGTATTATTTGTAGATGAAGATGAAACCATTTAGTTTCACTTTGGCTAATAGTTAATTACTAATTGGCATAAGTATTAGCTGTTAACTATTAGCAATTATCTATGTTTATAAAGCTTCCCAGGCTTTGCCTCGGTAGCCATATTGCACTGTTTCGGGATGGAGAATTTCTGCCAAAATTTCTACAGAATCAGCCAATCTCGGCCCAGGACGATTGAAGTAGGAATTGCCATCAGTAATGTAGACTTTGCCACTTTTTACGGCTTGCAAATTCTGCCAATCAGGACGTTGGGCTAATATAGAAGCTTCTTGGCGAGTACGTTGTAAATCGAAGCCGCAAGGCATGAAAATAATAACATCTGGATTAGCCGTTATCAGAGATTCCCACTGTAATTGAGGGGCAGGCTGACCCGGTACGCCAACAAGAGGCTGACCGCCTGCTAACTTCACCAGTTCTGGAATCCAATTACCAGCAGCCATTAGGGGATCTGTCCACTCGATGCAGGCAACAGTGGGAAGCTTTGTATCAATACTGGAGAGTGTTTTTTGTTCGCAAATTTTGACGCGAGATTGTAAATCTGATAATGAAGTGGGAGTTTCCACATCTAGCGTTTGGGCAACCATTTGGATATCTGCCCAAACATCAGCTAGAAGACTGGGCTGTAAAGAAATAATGTGGGGTTGGCTGTGGGTGAGTTCGGCGAGAGCTTTTTCCACTTGTGATAAGCTAACGGCACAAACATCGCACTGGTCTTGAGTCAGGATGTGTGTCGGTTGTAACTGTTCTATGACCTCAAGTTTAATTTCATAGATGCTAAGGGCGTTTTGGAGAAGATTGGTAACGTCCTGATGAATTTGGGCACTAGGTTTGGAAGAGTTCAATCGTGCTTGGGTGCAAACAGGAAAATCTTTGATTTCTGGGGGATAATCGCATTCGTGCGATCGCCCCACCAGATAATCGGTTAGGCCCAACAGCGCCACAATCTCTGTGGCGCTGGGAATAAGAGAAACTATTCTCAGATTTTTTGCAGCAGTCATTGTTCTCACTTCTGTTGTCAAATAGAAACTATCGGTAGGTAAGTTAGAGCAATAATTTTAACGTAGCGTTAATCTTTAAAATTGTTATCCTCCTTGCGTTACATAGTGGAGTCACAATTTTTTATAAAGAAATCGTTACAGAAAAATCGCCGTAGGGAATCCGGCACTAATCTATTCTCGAACCCCCTGACCCTGTAAAAGTGTGTACGCGGTTACGAAAGGTTGGTAATTATTCATAGCACAATTGTTACCCTGGAGGTGCTACAGACTCAGTTGCGCCATATGGGGTAAGGTCTGCATACAGCAACAGCAGGTTATACAGTATTCCCTGGGATGAAAAGAGTGAATGAGTATCAATAGGGCAAGAATTAGAGATAAAGTGATTCAAATGGTATTGGCGATCGATACTACCCCGAAAATGAAGACGCCCAAACACATAGAGGAAAAGCTCACCCTCTACCGAGAAATTATCGCCAATAGCAAGGATGCGATCGCCATATTCGACACGCAGGGATATTACATTGAGCAGAACTGGGCCCATAGAAACTTACTGGGTTATACCGATGAGGAGTTGCGGGGCAAAACACCAGCCATCCACATCGGCGGCGATTTTTGCGCCTTCTTTTTGCAGGAGCTGGAAAAGCAGGGCAGTTACTGTGGTGAATTCATCTGCCTTACTAAAAGCGGAGAACAATTACACATCGAATTTTCCTCCTTTGCAGTCCGTAATGATGAGGGCCAAACCGTATGCTATTTCGGAATTAAGCGCGACATCACCGAACGCAAACGCATAGAAGCGTCACTCCGACAAAGCGAAGTCAGAAATCACGCTCTTCTGGGTGCAATACCAGATTTAATGTTTTGCATCGCCAAAGATGGGACTCTGATAGACTGCAAAGCCAACAGAGAAGATCTGGTCTACGCACATCCAAGTCAGTTTTTAGGTAAAAAAGTCCAGGAAGTTCTGCCAGAGCGATTAAGTCAGCAGATTATGCACTACCTGGAGCAAGCCTTACAAACTAAAACTATACAAATTTTTGAATATCAATTAGCCATCGCTGGTATGGAGCGCCATTACGAGGCTCGGTTGGTTGTCAGCGGCGAAGAAGAAGTTGTAAGTATAGTCCGCGATATTACCCAGCGCAAGCAGACAGAACTGGAACTGCGTCAAGCTAAAGAAGCTGCCGAAGCCGCAAGTGATTCTAAAACTGAATTTTTAGCTAATATGAGCCACGAATTGCGAACTCCTCTCAACGCTATTCTAGGTTTGTCGCAACTGCTGGATCAACAAATTTTTGGTTCTCTCAATGCCAAACAGAAGGAATATGTCAACTATATTCACAGTAGTGGCCAACATCTTTTGTCGCTGATTAACGATATTCTTGACCTTTCCAAAGTCGAAGCTGGCAAGGAAGAGCTAATGCTGATGCCCATTTCGGTGAGAGAACTGTGCGATAGTTGTTTGAGCCTAGTGCGGGAAGGCGCTTTCACAAAGGGGCTGCAACTAACAAGTCAAATCGATCCGCAAGTAGATATTTGCGTTGCGGATGAGCGGCGAGTTAAGCAAATGCTGCTGAATCTGCTCTCCAATGCCATCAAGTTTACAGTCGCTGGCAAAGTGGAACTGATTGTCCGCAAAACACCGGGAGCAATCACATTTACTGTTGCAGATACGGGTATCGGCATTGCTCCAGAAAATCTTCGGTTGCTGTTTCAACCGTTCTGCCAGCTCGATAGCGATCTTAAGTGGCAATGTGAAGGCTCTGGTTTGGGTTTGGTGCTGACTCGCAAACTAGCCCGTTTGCACGGTGGCGATGTGACGGTGCGATCGACTTTCGGTCAAGGCACTGAATTCACGCTTTTTCTGCCGGATAGTGAGGGAGCGATCGTCAGCGGGGCAGGGGTTTTTCCAGTTGTAGAGAGATCTTTGCATTCTCCAGCACAACCAAGGCCACAAGTAACCGACAGCCGACACCTCAATAGCCACACTCGAAAAGTGGCCTCTGACAAAATGCGTGTTTTAATTGTGGAAGACGATCGCCGCATTGCCTCCGTGTTACAGAATTACCTTCAGGCGATCGGCTATCACGTAAAGCACTTAGCCAATGGTCTTGATTTTCTAGGTGAAGTGCAAACATTCAAACCAGATTTAATTTTGTTGGATTTACACTTACCAGAAGGCCCTATAGGTTTAAATTTACTCGCAACGCTGCGACAAGAACCAGATTTGCAAAATCTGCCGATCGTCATACTGACTGCATCAGAAAGCGACAGGGAACTTTGTTTAGCCGCCGGAGCTAATGACTACTTTACTAAGCCGATTGGAATTGCCCAGATTGAGTCAATCTTGATGCGCTATCTCAAATATTGACATACTCCCACCGTTAAGCTACCCTGTAACGGGGGTATTCATCCAACATTTTTAGGTAATTAATGGCTGTAAATAATGCCAAGCTTTGACGAAATTTCCTTGCAACAATGCTGCTGCACCGCTGAGGGCTTGGATTTCCGGTAAATTGGGATTGAGAGCCAGGGCTGGTTTGAGGGCGTTTTCGGCTGAAGAAGGATTCCAGTCGTACAAGTGGACGAAGGCGAGGTAGGCGTAGGCGTAGGGGTTTTGGGAGTCGAGTTTGGTGACTCTTTCCAAGGCGGCGATCGCACCAGCAGGCTGTCGCCGCAGCACCTTCGCCAGCGCCAAAGCATAAGCTAATTGCAGGTTTTGCGGTTCTTTCTGCAACCGATAATTTAGTGTCTTGCTAGCCTGAATCAGATAATCTTGAGTCGGATCGTATTGATTGATCCGTCCAGTTTGGTCAAAGACGCGATCGAGTGCTTTTGACCCTTGGGGTAATTGAGTTGCTAAAGTTCGTAACTGAGTGAGCAAATCTAATTCCGGTGCGGGTGTAGGCTTGGCAGTTGGGTCAATTTTCAGGGTGACAGGCGGTACTGCAATAGGATAAGTTTCACCAGTTTGGCGATTGAGATAAGTTGCTTCTAAAGTGTAAATTCCTGGAACAACATCGGCGGGAGGAAGCATCGCCGTTCGTTCGATGACTCGAAATGAATCCGTCAAGCGATCGTCTGTCAAGTTACCCGGATGCAAATTTCCCATCCCAATAGCATGGTCATGCAGCCATCGTTGTTGCTTAGTCGTTTGTTGCGGCGAAACAGCTGAGTTGCGCCAAGTTAAAACTACCAAGCCTGACTGCAACTGGTTCCAAGAACCAGACCAATCGTAGACAACGGGGACTGGAACTCCAGAAGGCGATCGATCTGGTACTGTAACGCGATTCAATTTCAGATTTTCGATTTGGGATTTTGGATTGGAAATTGGGGATTGAGAAATTATTTCCTGTTTTGCTACTTCTTGGCTTAACGGTTGTACTTGTACTGGTGGTTTTCGGCTGTGATAAAGATTCAAATTACTGCCATCGGGTAAATTCCAAGTTTTCTGTAACTGGAAATCTCCGCCTTGTTCTACAATTTGGACGATCGCACTTTGGGCTTCGCTGGGAACTGACCCTTGATTGCCAGTTTTAGTGAGAAACCAGGAGAGAGAACGTGCATCTTGCTGTAGGTGTTTTTTTCGCGTTCCTACCTGACGCCCGTAAACCTGAAAATCGCTTAAAGCACCGTAATAATTGAAGTTGTGTTGGTTTAGTTCCGGTGTCGAGGGTAGCACGCCTAAAGTCGATCGCAGGTATGGTTCCGTTTTGATGATTTCTGCAATTACCTGCTGATGGGGAAACTGGGCACCAATATAAGGATAGTGCTGGAAGCGGGGACTGAGAATTTGCGTTAACCAGATACCTCCGATCGGATAGATATTTGCCAACATTAATAATATCGCTAAACCGATAGTAATGCGGCGGATATATTGTTTCCAACGCCCAGACCAAAGCGTCAACCAGTAAGCTAGTAACAGCGACAGCACTGGCAAATATGGCAAAACATAACGAGTATCTTTGTTAATATTTAAAGAACACAGCAGATAGGCACTCACCAAAAATATAGCTAACCATTTAATAGGAGATCGAGGAAATCTATTACCCTCCGCACCTATGCGCTCCCGAACCTCTATTTTTAGATCGAGTAGTATACCCAGATAATATAAACAACAGCAAATTAACACTGTAACTTTGTGCCATAGTTTGATCTGAAAAACTGGCTGTTGTTCGATCTCCGCTGCTGTTTTTCTCAATTCGGGCGGCCAAGCTGACATTTGTTTTTCGAGATCCGCTGCTGCTTTCCTAAATTCGGGCGGCATCTTGCCAGTTTTCTTAAATTCGGCCTGCCAAGCTGACATTTGTTCATTTTCCGCTGCTATTTTCCGTAACGGCTCTACTTTCTCTGCTATTTTCCTACGTACCTGCTCTACCCCTCTAATGGCTAACTTACCCAGATAAAGTAGTAAAGCGACGATGGGTACTAGCAACAGCGGCCAAGAAACTACATAAGGTAAATCTTTCCAATAAAATATCCAGGCATCGATCGTATTTAGGGCTGGGTCGCCTTCTGCGATCGCAGAGTCTACAGTCGCCCGTTTCCCAGATGTCAGAATTAGCAGCCAATTCGTGCGATACCAAGGGCCAAATACTAACACTGATAACAACAAAGCACCTAATAGTTGAGCTAATCTTTCACTTGCTTTAAAAATAGAATAACGCTGATTTTTAATTTTTAATCCTAAGTTTTTCCAGAAATTAATAAAATCGTCATTTATTACCAAAACTATTGGTATGAATAGGAAAAATATGGCTGTTTGCTTCACCATTAAAGCCAAGCCGAAAGAAAGACCAAAAGCAGCTGCCCAAAACCAGCTAAGACGGGAATTGCCCACACTAACTTTTGCTCTCCAAATCGTCAGACAATAGAAAGCAAGCGTTACAACAGATGCGAGCGGATAGTCAAGCAGAAAATCTAGGCGAAATCGATATAAACCGGGCAAAACCTGACATATCGCCGCCGCGAATAAACCGACTTCGACGCTAAACAATTCGACGCCCAAACCATAAACGGAGACTAATAGAATAGCGCTAAAGAAGAGGTTGACAAGCGTGGCTTTATCTGCATCAGTGCCAAATACGTTTTGAACAATACCTGTAGCGATGTAGGTAAACGGCGGGACTTTAGAGGTGAGTTGCCAAAAACTCGTCCACCATTCACCAGAAAACCATTGGGGATGTTGTAAAGCTCGCCAGTAGTTTAACGAACCTGTGAGGTAGTCTGCCTGATCCCAAGCTGGGATAGAATGGTCAATGGCAAACCAGATGCGATCGCACACCGCACCCAAAAGCCAAATTATCGCCAGGACTAGCAGCCCCTTCTTAAACTGGTTGTCTTTCTCGCTCTGAGTCATCGATCGCACCAGATTAGTTTGCTCTAGCACTAATTATATAAAGCTTGATTACTAATTTGTTGGTTAGGGGCTAATAGGTTTAAATAGAAAAAATGAGTTAGCAATAAATTGGTTAAAAATGAGAAAAAGAGATTGGAAAACCCAGAAAACTTGGCTTTTTTCTGTCGGAATCTTAGAATGGGAAAACTCTGATGTTTGGCCCGGTTTTCCCGAAGCTGTAGAAGGACGTTTTGACGAAAAATTGGTAGATTTTTTCCGGGCGGCGGGACTCCCAGAGAAACAAATTATTTATTTACAAGATAGTGAAGCAACTATAGAAGCCATTCAAGGCAGTTTAACAGAAGTATTAGCCAACACTGAAGAAAGTGACTTATTTATTTTATATTTCGCAGGTCACGGTGATTGGGATAGCGATACGGGAGAACATTACTTTATTAATTATGATGCTCATGGGTCAGATCGAGATAATTATTGGTCTATCTCTAGCATTTTCGATAGCATTGAGAATAATTTTAATGGCTCAAAAGTCTTGCTTTTAGCTGATTGTTGCTATTCAGGCGGATTAATTGACGAATTAAAACGGCGAGATAGCGGTATTTCCTACGCTTGCATTAGTTCTGCCTATACTCATAATACCTCAACGGGTGGTTGGACTTTTACAGAATCTTTGTATAAAGGTTTGTTGGGCGATCCAGTAGTAGATTTGGATAAGGATGGAGTAATTACGCTGTACGATTTAGCGCGTTATGCCGAATTGGAAATGGCATTTATTGAGGAGCAAAAATCGATGTTTTTCACTACTAACGATTTCGATAAGCAAATGGTTTTTGCCAGCGTTTCGGATGAGATAGAATCGATTGAAGGTAAGCGGGTAGAGGTAGAATATTCAGGTGATTGGTATAAGGCCAAAACATTAGAGACTAACGGTTCGGAAGTGAGAGTTTTATATATTGATGACCAATCAGAGGAATCGGTAGAATCGCAACGAATTCGTCCTTATGCGCCTGATATGTTTGCCGTTGGCGATCGAGTAGAAGCTCAATCTGATGAAGAATGGTATCCAGCAAAAGTGAAAAAAGCTTGGTATGGTTTGCATTTAGTTAGTTATGATGATTACCCGGACATTTGGGATGAGTGGGTAGGGTCTGATTATATTCGACCTCGCCAATAAGTATGTATAGCCACTCTACTTTTAACTCAAATTGGGTACTAATATCATCGTCCAGTAGCATCCTTCTCTTATCTGCGTTTATCTGCGTTTATCTGCCTACATCTGCGGTAAAAATTTAACCTTCAATTTCAACAGACAATTTTCCGATCTCTCATTTACTACCAATACAACCAAACCCGATCGACTGACAAAACTTATCGTTTCAGATATTTTATTTGTCAGTCGATCGTATTTTTATCCTACTTAGGACTTACGCAAAGAAACCGGGTTTCTATGCAAAATCGTGGGTTTCTCAACTAGATATCGACGAAGAAACCCGGTTTCTGGCTTCTTCGTGCGTAGTCCTGCTACACTTATTCTGCACCTTCGATCGGCGCAAAACCTTGACGTTGGATATTCTCCGTCACCGCACGGGGTTCCAAGAATTGTAGCAGGTAATCCGGACCACCAGCTTTGGAACCTACACCGGAAAGTTTGAATCCGCCAAAAGGTTGACGCGATACAATCGCACCAGTAATACCGCGATTGATATACAAATTTCCCACTTCAAACTCGTCTTGCGCTTTTTGAATGTGGGAAGGAGTACGCGAATACAAACCGCCAGTTAAAGCAAAGTTTGTACCGTTAGCAACCTTAATTGCTTCGTCAAAATCCTTCACCTTAATTACAGACAATACCGGGCCAAAAATCTCTTCTTGTGCAATTGTAGCCGTGGGAGAAACTTCGGTAAAAATTGTAGGCCCGATGAAATATCCATTTTCCGGTGCAGACATTTGCAAAGCTAAATTTGCTTCCTGACGACCTTTTTCGATGTATTCCAAAATGCGTTTGTGGGCGTTAGCATCAATTACGGGGCCGACTTTTGTGCTGGGGTCTTCAGCAGCACCAACGTTGAGGCTGCGAGTCGCTTCTACCAAACGCGGTACAAACACATCATAGATGGATTCCAGCACAATTACTCGCGAACAAGCAGAACATTTTTGGCCGCTATAACCAAAAGCTGACTGGACGACACCAGCAACTGCTTGGTCTAAATCTGCACTTTCATCGACGATGACCGCATTCTTACCACCCATTTCAGCGATGACTCGTTTCAGGTGTTTTTGTCCCGGTTGTAAAATCGCAGCATCCGCGTAAATTCGACAACCGACTTCCTGAGAACCAGTAAAGGTGATCATGTGAACGTCGGGATGTTTCACCATGTAAGCGCCGACAGAAGAACCTTTTCCCGGTACGAATTGAAATACGCCGTTGGGAATGCCTGCTTCTACTAAAATTTCTGCTAATTTGGCTGCAATTACTGAGGAAACTTCCGCAGGTTTGAGAAGGGTACAATTTCCCGCGACGAGGGATGCAACTGTCATTCCCGTAGGAATAGCTAAGGGGAAATTCCAAGGGGAAATGATTAAAGAAACTCCTCTGGGTTGATAGTTGTAACGGTTAGTTTCACCGGGAATATCGTAGTTATATCCCTGTTCCAACCGTTCCATTTCGTCAGCGTAGTAACGGCAGAAATCGATAGCTTCGGAAACTTCGGCGTCTCCTTCGCGCACTGGTTTGCCAGTTTCCAAAACCATCCAAGCAGTTAATTCGTGACGGCGTTTTTCCATGATTTCTGCGGCTTTTCGCAACACGCCTGCACGTTGGCGTACAGGTGTTTTTCGCCAAGCGGGAAATGCTGCTTTTGCTGCGAGGATTGCTTGTTCTGCTTGTTCGACGCTAAGCAGTCCGATTTTGCCAACTATTTCGCTGGGATTGGAGGGATTGACAGAATCGACGGTTTGTGTGGTAGTGATGTATTCACCATTAATTAAAGGTGAATAAGTTTTACCGATTTGTTGACGAACGGTTTGGATTGCTTGCTGCGATCGCTCTCTTTCTTCCTTATCTGAATAATCAGTATCTGCTACATTGGGAAAGGCTTTGGTAAACTCTGCTCGATCGTCAACTTTGCCATTCTTTAAAGTTGGCGCTGCTAACAATTCCTCCACAGGTCGTTCTTCCAAACTTTGCCGCAGGAACGAACTATTAGCTGTATTTTCTAACAAGCGGCGAATCAGATAAGCCATACCGGGAATTAAGTCGCCGTAAGGACAATAAACTCGCACCCGATAACCGCGATCGACGATCGCTTTTGCCAGTTTATCTGCCATCCCGTACAGCACTTGCATCTCAAAACGGCGGCGAGGTACATTTAAAGTCTCGGCAATCGCCATCGCCCGCGCTTGACTGCGAACGTTATGGCTACCAATTGCCGAATAAATATACTCGTGACTTTCCAACATCAACTGAGTTAATTTCTCATAGTTGATATCTGTTGCTGCTTTGTCGTTGTAAACTGGTTGCGGCCAATCTTTCTGAGCAGATTTGATCGTTTCCTGATCCCAATACGCACCTTTGACCAAACGCACAGTCACCGGATTACCGCGTAACTTCGCCCATGCAATCAAATCGCGCAAATCCTTTTCGCTGTCGCGCAAATAAGCTTGAATCGTGATACCGATATCTGTACGAGAACGAAATTCTTCTTCCAGCAATAGCTGTTTCAGGATGCTCAAAGTAATATCCTTGTAAGCATACTGTTCCATATCGAAGTGAACTGCTGCACCCAACTCTTTAGCGCGGCGTAATAGGGTGCAAATGCGATCGCTCACTTTTTGCTGACTGCCTTTCTCATCCAGCGGATCGAACTGGGAGTAAAACGCCGTTATTTTAACCGATACTTGCACTTTTGGCAATGGTTCGCCATCAGCAGAATCGATCGCCTCAACATTTGACCAACTTTTCGCCGCTTCTGTCAGCTGTTCCATCAATTCCAGATAGCGATCGAGATAAGACTGCGCTTCTTCTTCCGTAATCACCGCCTCACCCAAGAGGTCAATGCTGAAAGTCATTTTATCCTTACGCAGTCGCTTAACCGTCTCAATTACCTGTTTAATATTTTCACCAGCAATATACTTATGAGCTAAAGTTTCAACTGCTGTGGAAACCGTCGTCGCCGCCAACTGTCCCGGCATCGCATCTGGGTTAGCAAAATTTAACAAACCCTTGAGTGCGGCGGGAAGTTCCACCGACTCATCTCCCAGGTACTCCTGCAAGTGACGCGCAATTTCCGTTTTGCTACGCAGAGACGGCAGACAGTCGATGAAGCGGAACAACTGCACTCGCAAACCTGGGTTAGACATTGCCCACGATAATAATTTATCATCCCAGCGCATTTGGTCGCGCATTTGGGCAAAAAACGAACGATTTTCTTTAGTTGCAGCCAGAAGTTGCTTGGCTATCTCCTGGGTCTTAGTTTCGTATGTATTAGTTGATACTTGTACAACCACAGCTAGCGGACTCCTATTTTGGGCAATGCTTCGGTCTAGAATTGCAGCGAGGCGGAGCCTCTTTGACATCACTCCCAGGTTCAACTTGGGAACGAGAAATGCTTACAATCCTCTAGATCTCTATTTTCTCGCTTTCAGACGCCATTATGTTAGCTAAATTCTAAGTATAAATGCTCAAATAAGATGCGATCGGAAAAGTGAACTCTGCCTTTGTCAAGATCCCCGACTTCTTGAACAAGTCGGGGATCTGGTCACCAAGTTTTGCTTAGGTAAGTACCATTCGGCTAATGACTAACGACTAATAACGCAAGTTGCTAGTTATTAATTTTGAGCCTGTAGGGTGTGTCTCAGGCACCCTACTTAATCTAACGCCGCAACGCCGAGTCAATCAATAAATTTTTACTATAAAATCGATATACTAAGCATTTTGAGCCAGCTTCTGTTCTTGTAATTTTCTTGCTTCCTCAACCTCAAGCCTTGCCAAAGTTGTCGCCGCATCTGCCAGATACATTGCTAAAGTTGCTCTTATTTGTGGATCTTTTTCTCGCCACAGGTCATGGGCAAACATCATAACCGTATTGCGGTATGCTCTAATTGATTCCGGGTCTAATGCGTAACCCATAGTTTTAGAAAGTCCCCATGTCGAATGGATAACGTTGGACAACTGTGCAATAGCATATCGCAGGCTAACTGTCTGTCGATCGATGACAGTTCCATCTTGTCTGAGAATAGCGATGAATGCCACTCCTTCAACAGAGGTCATGGCATTACCGTTTTGGTTGCGGATTGAAATGAAGATATCTGACATGCCACTATTTTAATATAAAATAACGAGCATTTAATATTTTATAATAAGTTAAACTGCCTAATTTTTTCGGATGATTTTTACAATTTCCTCTGGATGTGCATCAGCATAAGCCCATACATTCACCAAATCGGCAGCGCTAATATGAGGATAAAATTTCAGAAGTTCGGCATCAGTCGCACCTTGCTCCCGCAAACTTACGAACAACCAAACCGGAAGGCGAGTTTTATCGATACAAGCTTCACCAACCATGACACCTGGAGTCTTTGTAATTCCTCTCGAACCGCTGCTTAAAGTTTTCAGCAATATTTGTATAACTTCAGCCTTTTCATCTGGAGTTATTCTATTTGCTCGATAGCAGTTCGTCCTTTTAACCTGCTTCCGTATCACATCTGGCGCATCCATAAAAGAATCTTCAAAAAAAATTCGGGATCGAGCCATCTCAGCCATTATTTAAAAGCTTTCTAATCTTTGCAACTTTTATTTACGATTGCTTTTGCAAAACTTGATAAAAAAATTGTTACAAAAAAATCAGCCATTTCAGTTGTGGATGCTAAAATTTTTGAGACAAAAATAGCCCCACATCGCCAAAGTACAAAAAAAGCGAACAGGGCAATTAAGTTCAAATACATAAGATTCCCTACGCACGCTTGGAATTTATTTGAATGGAAACAAAAACACCCATAAAAGTTGGCATACCCAAGGAAATCCACTCAGGCGAATGTCGCGTCGCCGCTACGCCAGACACAGCCAAGCGACTTATGAAGCTAGGTTTTGAAGTACTTATAGAGTCAGGCGCAGGCGCATTAGCCAGCTTTCCCGACGAAGCCTACAAACAAGCCGAATGCAAAATCATCCCCGATGCCCCCACCCTATGGGCAGAGTCGGATATCGTCCTCAAAGTTCGTGCGCCGGAAATGGGCCCTGACGGTAAGCACGAAGCCGAATTGCTGCGTGAAGGCGGCACCCTCATCAGCTTCATCTGGGCAGCACAAAACCCCGAACTGGTAGAAAGTCTGACTTTCCGCAAAGCCACAGTCATCGCGATGGATGCGATTCCCCGCATCAGTCGCGCCCAAAAGATGGACGCCCTCAGCTCGATGGCAAACATCGCCGGATACCGCGCCGTACTGGAAGCTGCCAATAATTTCGGTCGCTTCTTTACCGGACAGATTACTGCTGCCGGCAAAGTGCCACCAGCTAAAGTGTTGGTAATTGGTGCTGGCGTAGCGGGACTGGCGGCGATCGGTGCAGGCAGAAGTTTGGGTGCGATCGTCCGTGCTTTCGATACTCGCCCTGTGGTAAAAGAGCAAGTACAAAGTATGGGCGCAGAGTTCCTCGAACTCGATTTCGCAGAAGACGGTACCGGTGCGGGCGGCTACGCCAAAGTGATGAGCGAAGAATTCATCAAAGCGGAAATGGCTTTGTTCGCTGACCAAGCCAAAGACGTTGATATTATCATCACCACCGCCTTAATCCCTGGCAAACGCGCCCCCATCCTGATTACCAAAGATATGGTCGAGAGCATGAAAGAAGGCTCCGTCGTTGTAGACTTGGCAGCAGAACAAGGCGGCAACTGCGAAGTGACCAAGCCAGGAGAAATTAACCGCCACAACGGTGTCACGATCGTCGGCTACACCGACCTGCCCAGCCGCATGGCACCCCAATCCAGTCAGCTTTACGGCACCAATCTTTTCCACCTCCTCGACGATATGACCAAAGGCGGTCAGTACAAAGTCGATATGGACGATGAGGTAGTGCGCGGTGCGCTGATCGTTTATGAAGGCGAACGACTGCCACCACCCCCGCCCAAAGCCGCACCAGAACCGCCCAAACCCGCTGCCCCAGCAGCCGCAAAACCAGCGGAAGTAGCGGTAAAAGCGCCAGAAAAATCCACATCTACCTTCAGTACAGGCGATTTAATCACGCTAGGTTTAACTGGCTTAGCTTTACTGGGCGTCGGTATCGGTGCGCCGCCTTCGTTCCTATCTCACTTCACCGTATTTGTGCTGGCCTGCTTTGTCGGCTGGCAGGTGATTTGGAACGTGAAACCCGCCCTGCACACACCCTTGATGAGCGTTACCAATGCGATCAGCGGCATCATCATCATTGGCGGCGTTCTCCAAATCTCCAGTTCGCTAACTTCACCTACTACTATCTTGGGTGCGATCGCCATCTTGATCGGCACGATCAACATCTCCGGCGGCTTCCTCGTCACCCAAAGAATGCTCAAGATGTTCCGCAAGTAATTTTAGATTTTAGATTTTAGATTTTGGATTGGGGCTATGAGCAGAATCAGAGATTTTGTGCAACTGATGACCTAGCTATTCATCCAAAATCTAAAAATCCAAAATCCAAAATCCAAAATCCAAAATCCAAAATTTGACAAATGACAAGTAGCATATTGACAGTTTCCTACATTGGTGCTAGCGCCTTATTCATCCTCAGTTTGGGTGGTTTGTCCAATCAAGAAAACGCACCCAAGGGCAATCTTTACGGCATCATCGGGATGCTGATCGCGATCGTCGCCACGATTTTGGGCCTCAACGCTGGCTTCACCGAATACGGCACTTTGGCCGCAGTAATTCTTCCGGGGGCAATTATCGGTGCGATCGTTGCCGCTAATGTGGCTATGACTTCTATGCCTGAGTTAGTGGCGATCCTGCATAGTTTTGTGGGTGCAGCCGCAGTATTGGTAGGTGTCGCCAATTACCTGCAACCGAATGAATCGATCGTCGGTGTAGAAGCCACCATCCACGAAATCGAAATCTTTGTCGGCGTCTTCATCGGTGCCGTTACTTTCACCGGATCGATAATTGCATTTGGAAAACTGCGCGGTGCGATCACCGGCAAACCGTTCCTTTTGCCGGGACGCCATTTGATCAATCTCAGCATCTTACTTGCTTCTGTGTTCCTGGGCTACCTATTTATGGGTGCCGAAGGTCACACCGGATTGCAATCGCTGCTGATTATGACAGCTCTGGCCGGAGTTTTGGGCGTTAATCTGGTGATGGCGATCGGCGGTGCGGATATGCCTGTCGTCGTCTCCATGCTCAACAGCTACTCTGGATGGGCCGCAGCCGCCGCCGGTTTTATGCTATCCAACGACCTACTGATCGTCACTGGTGCGCTTGTCGGCAGTAGCGGTGCTATCCTCAGCTACATCATGTGTCGCGCCATGAATCGCTCTTTTATCAGCGTGATTTTGGGTGGTTTTGGCACTGCATCGGGAACAGTCGCCGCAGCTAGCCAAGTGGTAGGAGAAGTAATATCTGCTACCGTTGACGATACCGTGGAACTGTTGCGCGATGCCAAGAACGTCATCATCGTTCCAGGCTACGGGATGGCGGTAGCGCAAGCGCAGCACTCGCTCTCGGAAGTCACGAAGATGCTGCGGGATAAGGGCGTTAATGTTCGCTTCGGTATCCATCCAGTCGCAGGTCGTCTCCCCGGACACATGAACGTATTGCTGGCAGAGGCAAGCGTGCCTTACGACATTGTGCTGGAAATGGAGGAAATTAACGAAGATTTCCCCGAAACTGATGCAGTGCTGGTGATTGGCGCTAACGATACCGTTAACCCAGCCGCGATGGAAGATCCTGCCAGTCCGATCGCGGGAATGCCAGTATTGGAAGTGTGGAAATCTAAGAAAGTTGTCGTGATGAAGCGCAGTATGGCAAGCGGTTACGCGGGAGTAGAAAATCCGCTGTTTTACAAGGAAAATACCCGGATGTTATTTGGCGATGCCAAGAAAAATGTCGATGCTATCCTCAGCCAGTTGCGATCGGCTTGAGATGGGCAATTATCGATCGCAAATAAGAGGATTAGTATAAGGCTAATCGCGTTATCGGTCATTAGTCATTCGTTCAACGTGATTAGCTTCGCGGTTGACAAATGGCTAATGACTGATGACTAATGACTAATTACTGCTTTCAATCCTCAGCCTATGTCTTCTATGCGACGTTTGCTTACTGCCTTAACTGTTACTGCGGTGCTTACCGGGGTTCCCACCATTACCTGGGCCGATGCCTTACCCGGATTTACCTTGTTTGGTGGCCCTCCTCGCGAAAACCAATTGCCCTTCAGGTTGGATTTTGGCGGCAATGCTAATGCTTGGGATCGTTATCGTCTGAGGATTCCCGCCAAAAAAATGAACTTGGCGGTGGCACAATTTTCGATTTCCTATCCGAATTATTACCGGGGTCAATTCGATCCCAAAAAGGTTGAAGTGAGGGTCAGGGGTAAATCCATGCCCCTGCAAGAGGTAGTCTGGGATAAAGAAAACCGCGTAATTCAAATTTACCCGGTAGAGCCAGTGCCAGCAGGATACCAGGTGGAATTAGTTTTATCCAATGTGAAAAACCCAAATTTTGGCGGAATGTTCTACTTCAACTGTCAAATTCTCTCCCCTGGCGATGTGCCTTTACTGCGTTATATCGGCACTTGGATATTGAGTATTGATTAGCTAGCAACTTAACTGATAATATTATAGATTGCGGCTTTTTTATCAAGTAAACTCGCCCGATCGGAGGAAGAACAATGACCAAACGCACGCTACACGGTACCAGTCGCAAAAGAAGAAGAACTTCCGGTTTTCGTGCCAGGATGCGTACCAAAAACGGTCAGGCAGTGATTAAAGCCCGTCGCAAAAAGGGTCGTTATCGTCTCACTGTCAGCGGTTAAGTGCCATTTTCAGTGAGGGGGTGGAACACCCAACGCCTGTGGCTTTGCCTAAAGCAAATCGACTTAAGCACCGAGACGATTTCAGTGCTGTATTCCGCAAGGGGATTCGTCGCAGCAGTGCTAACTTGACCTTGAGAGCCTTGAGAAAGTCAGCAGATTCCGATCGAGACAAGCGTTCTCCACCAAAAGAGTCGGAAGTTCCGTCTCGCATCGGCATTTCTGTCAGCCAAAAAGTCAGCAAGCGGGCAGTTATCCGCAATCGGATTAAGCGGCTTCTCAGGGCGGCTTTTCGCCACCTACTTCCCCGCCTGAAAAAAGGCTGGTGTCTTGTGGTTGTTGTCAAACCGGAAGCACAACGGTGCGAATATCAACAATTTCTGCAAGAATTAGAGCAGTTGTTGGCAGAAGCTGAGGTACTCAATGGGCATTCGTGAGGACGTTTATTACGAAGGTGGCCCCCATATAGGGGATCTGATTATTAACATCCTGATCGGCCTGACGGTGATTGGCTTACCGTTAACTGTAGGGGCGATCGTCAGAGCGCTGTGGCTGCGCTACCGGATCACCAATCGTCGCATATCGGTGACAGGCGGTTGGATGGGACGCGATCGCAGCGACATCATCTACACAGAAATAGTTGATGTGAAGAAGGTTCCCCGTGGCATCGGCCTTTGGGGTGATATGGTGGTGACGCTCAAAGATGGCAGCCGCCTCGAACTGCGGGCCATCCCGAAGTTTCGCGAAATTTATGACTATATCTCGGAAAAAACGGCGGCTAAATCTGCCAAAACAACAAAAGCTACCAGTTCCTAACAAACCAGCAGGAGAGGGGTCAGAGTCGCTAGCACAAGGAGATCGCTTTCTTTGCTTGGGGATCTGCGATCCCCTTTTATCTCGCGTGCAGCCACACCTGCCCCAGATTTCTGCCACTTAGCTAAATTAGATCTAGACAATACGAAAATACAGCGCTTGTAGGTTGACTTCACACGCATGGATTTTGGAATCAGTTTTCTATCCAACAACGTAATGCTGCCGATCCTGGATTTCTTTTACGGGATCGTGCCCAGTTATGGGCTAGCCATCGTGGCGCTGACACTGGTGGTTCGCTTTGCGCTCTATCCCTTGAGCGCTAACTCCATCCGCAGTATGCGACGCACGCGGGTAACTCAGCCGGTCATGCAAAAGCGGGTAAAGGAAATTCAGGAGCGCTACAAAGACGAACCTGCCAAGCAGCAGGAGGAAATGGGCAAACTCTACAAAGAATTCGGCAACCCTTTGGCAGGATGTTTCCCCATTCTGGTACAGATGCCGGTACTGTTTGCATTGTTTGCCACCTTGCGCGGCTCACCATTTTCTGATGTAAATTACACCGTCAACCTGCAAATTTTTCCCAAAGAGCAAATTGAGCAGATTCAACCCCAAGCCTTTGCCACCGCACCCCAAAATATCTACGTTGCCGATGGCGTTCACTATTCCATTGCAGCGCTGCTACCCACAGGCAACCGCTTAGTTGTCGGTGAAACAGCCAAGGTAGAATTTCAAACGGTCGAAGGAAAACCGCTCGCTCGCCTCGATGCCGAGTTTCCCGAAACGCATATGACTCCTCGCTGGAAAATTATCAAAGGAGAGGAGCGAATCCGAATTGATGAAAACGGCAACATAGAAGCCTTAGAGCCTGGGGACGCAACCATTCAAGGCACAATTCCAGGGCTAGCAACGGATAAAGGCTTTCTTTTCATCGACGCCCTCGGTCGCGTTGGTGCCGTCGATCAGAATGGAGTTATCCACTGGGATATTGTGGGTATGGTGCTGTTCTTCGGTCTTAGCTTATATCTAAACCAACTACTTTCAGGGCAGCAGGGTTCCACCTCCAACCCACAGCAGGATACAGTGAACAAAATTACCCCCATTATCTTTTCCGGGATGTTTTTGTTCTTCCCACTGCCTGCCGGGGTACTGATGTATATGGTGATAGCTAATATTTTCCAGACAGCTCAAACCTTTATTCTGTCACGGGAACCCCTACCGGAAAACCTCCAAAAATTAGTGGAGGAGCAGGAAAAAGAAGCTAATGCCAAAGGACGAGAGGCACTTCCTTTTGAACCCGGTCGTTCTAAGAAAAAAGCTTCAGGGTAATGTTCATGACTGATAGTCGAATGCAGCGGGGTCAAAAGTGGCTGGAAGAACTGCTGCGGTTGATGAAAATTCCTGCCAAAGTTAAGCCGGAAAAGCAAGAAAAGCTAGTAGATAATGAGGAAGAGCCAGAATCTGATAGCTACTGGTTGACAATTGACGAAACTAATCTGACACCAGCGCAAATCCAAATTTTGATTGGTGCGGAAGGAACAACGCTAGACGCAATTCAGTATCTAGCCAATGCTACCCTCAACCTGGGTCAAGCTCACGAGGAACAAGCAGCTTACACGATCGAATTAAATGGTTACCGCGTCCGCAGACAAGCAGAACTACGCGCTTTGGCAGAGTACGCGGTTCAGCAAGTGCGATCTAACGGTCAAGAGTTTGAAATGAAATCTCTTTCTTCGGCAGAACGGCGTCAAATCCATACCTTTTTAAAGGAATTTAGCGATTTAGAAAGCTACAGTCGGGGCAAAGAACCAGACCGCCGTCTTGTTGTGCGGCTTCGCTGAGTCGTTTTGGATTTTAGATTTCAAATTTTAGATTTCAAATGGGAAATTTGAAATTTGAAATTTGAAATCTGAAATTTGAAATCAAATAAGGATGACTCACAATATGGAACCTATTTACATTCCCCATCTGCTCAAAGCGCCGGCAAAGAAAGAGGAAATTCAACTCGAAGAATTTCTTCCTGCTTTGGAAACCTTGACCCCTGTGCGGGGACGTGCGATCGTTACCCATCAAGGGAACTATTTAGAGGTATCTGTCCAGGCAGAAGCAATAATTACTTTAACCTGCCACCGATGTTTGCAACAATACAATCATCGTCTGGTGCTGAAAACTTCGGAACTGATTTGGTTAGATGAAGCCGCTGATGAATCTGAGGATATACCCTCGGAAAGAGAAGTGTTGCTGGAAGATTTGGTGGAAACATTACCCCCGAACGGCTACTTTAATCCCAGCGACTGGCTTTATCAACAGATGTGTCTGGCAATTCCGCAAAGGCAACTTTGCGATTCCCAGTGTCCTGGAATTACTATAAAATCTGAGGAAGGTCAGCCACCACCCCTGACCGATCGACGCTGGGCAACTCTGGAAGCACTGAAAAAACAACTCTCCTAAGAATTTTAGATTTTAGATGAGAGGATTTGAGATTGCAGGCGATCGGTCAGAATGAAAAACGGTCGAATTTATCTGTTCATCTTTTAATCCAAAATCTAAAATCTAAAATCCAAAATAGCTATGGTTTTCAAAGAAGAGTTTGAACTGCTGCTACGAGCCCGCTACCCTTTAATCTACATTCCCACTTGTGAAGAAGAACGAGTGGAAGGAACGATCGCAGAAATTGCAAAAAAACAAGGCAATCGCGGTATTTATGTCTGGGATTTTGTGGATGGCTACCAGGGAAATCCCAACGATGCAGGTTTTGGGCGTCGCAATCCCCTCCAAGCGCTGGAATTAGTAGAAAAAATAGCAGCCTCTGCACCAGCTATTTTCATTCTGCGCGACTTCCACCGCTTCTTGGAAGATGTCGCAATCTGCCGCAAACTCAAAAATTTAGCGCGGTTGCTCAAATCTCAACCGAAAAATATAGTCATACTGTCGCCTAGAATAGCTATTCCAGAGGAACTGAGCGAAGTTCTCACCGTGTTGGAGTTTCATCTGCCCGCTGCACCTGAAATTAAAGCAGAAGTAGAACGTTTGTTAGCAGCTACCGGGAAATCTCTGGAAGGCAAGATATTAGATGAAATCGTTCGCTCTTGCCAAGGTCTTTCGATGGAGAGAATTCGCCGCGTCTTAGCAAGGGCGATCGCTACTCACGGCGAATTGCTTCCGGAAGATGTGGAACTCGTTTTGGAAGAAAAACGCCAAACTATTCGCCAAACCCAAATTTTAGAATTCTATCCGGCTACTGAAAATATATCCGACATAGGCGGCTTGGATAACTTAAAAGATTGGTTGCTGCGGCGAGGAGGTGCTTTTTCCGAACGCGCTAGGCAATACGGTTTGCCCCACCCCAGAGGTTTGCTTTTAGTGGGAATTCAGGGAACCGGCAAATCTTTGATGGCAAAAGCGATCGCCCACCACTGGCACCTACCCCTACTCCGTCTGGACGTGGGGCGTTTGTTTGGCGGTTTGGTGGGCGAATCCGAATCTCGCACCAGGCAAATGATTCAATTGGCAGAAGCTTTATCTCCCTGCGTGCTGTGGATTGATGAAATAGACAAAGCTTTTTCCGGACTGGATGGCAAAGGCGATGCGGGTACCAGCAACCGCGTATTCGGTACTTTTATCACTTGGTTAGCCGAAAAGATTTCGCCTGTATTTGTCGTCGCCACCGCTAATAATATCCAAACTTTACCTCCGGAAATGCTTCGCAAAGGCAGATTTGATGAAATCTTTTTCGTCGGTTTGCCTACCCAGGAAGAACGCAAAGCCATTTTTGCCGTGCATTTATCTCGGCTGCGTCCCCACAACCTCCAAAATTACGACCTCGATCGATTAGCCTATGAAACCCCCGATTTTTCTGGCGCAGAAATTGAGCAATCTTTGATCGAAGCTATGCACATCGGTTTTAGCCAAAACCGAGATTTCACCATAGATGATATTTTGGAAGCCGCCAGCCAGATTGTGCCTTTGGCGCGAACCGCACAAGAGCAAATCCAGTTTTTACAGGAATGGGCTGCGGCTGGGAAAGCTCGCTTAGCCTCTAAGCACAGTAGTCTGAGCAATAGAATTCAGAGCCAATTCCGATAGCCTAATTGCACATTTTGTGATAGAGAATATAAAGATGTCTCTTAGTTTTTTCTGAAATAAAGATACATTTGGTATAATCACGGTCGGACTGCGGAGTAGGCATGAGTTTTTCAGGCATTGTCAAATTTTTGCTCGGTTTCATCATTGCGATCGGCTTAATGATCGGCGCAGGCGTAGCAGCAGCACTCTATTTTGTGACAAAGCTAACCGCACCTCCTCCAAAACCCATCTTTCCCAATGACAAACCGATCGTCAAAGCCCAAGCAACAGCAGCTCAAAATCCGCCAAGACCTTCACCTACCAAGTCCGCCGCTGCTACTCCCACCCCAACTAAAACTCTAGTTGCACAGACTCCCACTGCGGAAGAAACGAATCCTACGCCAACACCCACGCCCAGCGAAACTCCTTCGCCAAAACCGCTCGAACCTGGAGCCTACAGAGCCCGCGTCACTTGGTCTAAGGGTCTCAGTATTCGCAATGGCCCAAACACAGAATCCGAACGCATTGGTGGTGTAGGTTATAACGAAAGTATTGTTGTATTGAGTGAAAGCGAAGACAAAAAGTGGGTGAAGATCCGTTTGGAAGAGGGAGATACCGAAGGTTGGGTAAAAGCGGGAAATGTGGAGAAAGTTGAATAGAAATAAGCTATAGCTTTTTTTAGATGTGGATGGAAATTTTAAACCTCGTAGTGAAATTTAAATTTTAATTGCAATAGCTGGAGAACTGCTTATGTATTTAGGAGTGGGGTGGTAGTTTATAAAACTATAAATCGCCAAACTTAAAACCTCACCTGTTTCCTGAAAAACTATGTACGACAAAAACTCCAATAGATATCTTGTTCAAGCTGCTATTACGGCTGCATTGGGTGCAGGGATAGTGACTACATTTGCTGTCAATCAGGGACAACATCCGCTAGTCGCTCTCCAAATTACTTGCTTTGCTGTTATCGTTGCTTTAGTGTGCGATCGCCTCAACCTCATTTAATTTAAATAGGCGGCTACAGCAATTTTTTCCCAAAGCAATACCTTTGATGTTGTGCATTGTTTTCGGGGTACAAGAATCAACAATCAACCGTTAACAACGAACACATCTTGGTATAGCATTTTTCTGTATTGGCAAAATGTTTCTTATCTAGGAGTCACTTTTATTGTTGAGGCTAGTATGAGCGTTATCGTCCCGTAAAGCCGAGCAGCGATGGACTCTCCGGTAATGCGCTGGCTAGCTGCTACAGTTCCTTGACAGCATCTGTAACGATACTAAGCAGTCAGGCACCTTTGAACCCATTGATTCGCAGGCAAACTTCCTGATTAAATGCACAACTTGCGAAAATTGATATGGGGAGTACGAACAGATATTTTATGACAACAAAATTTTGGGTTCGCTTATCTGTGGGAAAATGTTTGGTAGGTAACATTTTTGTTGAACGGAATTTGGCCGCGCAGTCGCGACCCAAAGCGATCGCTTTGGTGGTCTGAGCAACTGGTAGGATTTTGTGGAATAATTACAATGAGCGTACAGCATTAATTTAGCATGACCTAAAAAAATATTATTACTGGAGCTATCAACGCCAAAAGTCACCGTGACTTACTGAGAACCCCAGTGTTTCCGTAACGCTGAGTTTATTAGTGCATTAATCCTCAACTAAAATCTTTTATAAGAGTTGGGGTGTCCTGAAGAAGGAATATCTAGCAACTAAAATCAAAAATGTACAACCCCTCCTAAAAGAGAGGATAGTAAGAGTTGGTGGGCAGTTATGGAAAACCTTGTTTATATACATCTCGCAAGTTCCTATGATGCGGCAGAGGCAAGTCAGGAGACTGGAAGCCCCAAGCGGCTAAAAGTTTCGCAGCACAAAGTAAACTGGAAAAAGGTTTACAGAAGAGTTTGGATTAATTTGGTCAGTATTGCGATCTCTAGCGTGGCCTTGGGAATGGCAGGTCAGGCAATGGCCGAACTGCGCCAAGGATCTAAAGGGCCAGCGGTATTGGAACTCCAGCAGCAATTGGGACAACTCGGTTACTTCAACCGTCGTCCCACCGGGAATTTCGGCCCTCTGACCAAATCGGCTGTCATCAGTTTCCAGCAAAATGAAGGACTAACGCCGAATGGCATAGTAGAAGAGCAAACTCAAAAAACACTGCAAAATAAAATATCGGGAAGCGAAAAAGCTGCACCCGCTAGTGTTTCAGACCGCTCCACCTTGAAAAAAGGCGCGAAAGGCTCGGATGTCAGCTACCTACAGCAAGTATTGGCAGATGCGGGTGTTTATGACGGAGAAATCAACGGCAACTTTGACTCCCAAACTTATGCCTCTGTGAAGCAGTTCCAGCGCGATAGCGGTCTAAAAGTTGATGGCATCGTCGGCAAGCGCACTTGGAGTACTTTAGTTGACGGCGACAAGCAAACTGCAAACCAACCTTTCGATAATTCTCCTTTCACCAATGAATCTGGCGTTGGCCAACCTACAGGCCAACCGATAACCGCACCTGTCCTGCGCCAAGGCGATAAAGGAGAGACGGTCAAAGACCTACAGGATCGTTTGCGCGATTTAGGTTATTTCAAAAGTCGTTCCACCGGGGCTTTTGGATCGGTAACCAAGGCGGCTGTAATCCGCTTCCAGCGAGATAAGGGTCTGAGGCCCGATGGAATCGTGGATAAGAAAACTCAAGCCGCATTGGAAACGTCTGATTCGGCCAGTAATTTAGATGTTAGCGAGTTACAAGAGCGTCTCAAAGAAAAAGGCTTCTATCAGGGCCCTATAGATGGTAACTTTAACGCTCAGACTAGATCGGCGGTAAAAGCGGCCCAGCGTGCCTACGGTATCAATGAAAAAGACATCCTCAAAGTAGGATTCTAAGAATTGTACCTTGGTTAAATTAGGCAGCTCTCAGATGTATTATCTGGGAGCTATTTTTATACGGGTAGCAAAGCTCTTTGGCAGGTAGGACAAATGGCATGAACGGTCAGCTGGCAATCAAGTAAGTGATATCCTTCTTTTTCAGCTGTCTTCATCCCTATTTTTAAAATTGAGTCGTTTTTGAACTCAATGGTTTTATTGCAGCGAACACAGATCAGATGATCGTGGTGATGGGGAAAGGGCTGATTGAGTTCGTAGTGTTTGTGTCCCTCCCCCAGTTCCAGTTCGCGCAGTATACCCATCCGAGACATCAGCTTGAGACTCCGATAGATGGTGGAAAGGCTGATCGCTTCTCCTTGAGACTCCAGCAGATTGTAAAGATCTTCTGCACTCAGATGTTCGCCTTTAGGAAGCTCTTGAAAAACGTTCAGTATGGTCTCTCGTTGGGGAGTCAAACGCCAGCCCCTGTCATTTAGTTCGGCTTTGAGTGAGGATGCCGTGTAGACAGTCATATTCACCTTCTCAACAAAGGTACTCTATTGAAAATAATACACAACTAACGATTGATTTGCAAGAAAGGATATTTATTGAGAATCAATCTTAATTAAGTAATTCAACAGCCTGTCCCACGACCCAGGTTAGGTAGAAGGTGAAGAAGTGTTTGAGGAAAACGCTCTCAGACAAGACCAACTGCTAGGGAGTAGAGATGGCCACCCCTGACGCAAAGCTTCCGGACAAATAGTATGGATAGTCAGCTGACAGTCAAGCAGATGCAATCCCGCTTTTTCACATTGCTTGAGGGCCATTTTCAGAATCGAATCGTTTTTGAATTCGATCGTCTTGTTGCATTGAATACATACTAAATGATGGTGGTGATGGGGGTAGGGTTGATTCAGTTCGTAATGTTTATGTCCCTCTGCCAGTTCTAGTTCTCGCAGGATACCCATTCTCACCATTAGTTTAAGAGTTCGATAAATAGTAGACAGACTGATCTGTTCACCTTTACTTTGTAGCAAATGGTGCAGGTCTTCAGCACTGAGATGATTGCCATTGGGAAGATGTTGAAAAACCTGTAAAATTGTCTCCCTTTGAGGAGTTAAACGCCAGCCCTTTTCATTCAGTTCGGCTTTAAACGAGTTCGGTGTGTAGTTAGTCATAATTGAGATTTTTTCAAAAAAAGCCTTCTATATGAGGTAAGGATACACAATATAGGAACTAATTTTCAAGAAGCAAAGATTATTGAGAATTTCTAGCTAAAAGAATTTAAAGCAATTGTGTTTATTGAGAAAATATTTAAATAAATTAAATGCTGTAATTATTCAAAAAAACTTGAATAAATTGCTTGATTAATCATAATTATTATCAAAAGGGAAGCGATCGCCTATTGCTTAGACTGATAAGCGATCGCCAAAATACAAGCGACTGGGAGAAATCTTCCCCCAGTCCCTTTGAGATTGAGTAGGATGCGTCAACGCGATCGAATTAATGACGATCGCCAAAATTCTGTCATCGAACCCAAGCTACAGACCGATCCAGCTAACCTTCTAATTAACTAAAAGACTCCAGATAATCCCGTACCCGGTTGCGACGCTTGGGTTGGCGGAGCTTTTGCAAAGCTTTCGCTTCAATTTGGCGAACTCGTTCGCGAGAGAGATCTAACGCCCGACCAATTTCGGCCAAAGAGTAGGGATGACCGTCTTCCAAACCAAAGCGCATCAGAATGACATCCCGTTCCCGGCTGGTTAAATCGGCTAACAGGTGGTGCAAGTCCCGGTAGAGAGCTTCCCGCATCAAAGTTTCTTCCGGAGACACATCCTCGGTTTCCAACAAATCCCCCAGTTCGGTGTCTTTTTCCTTGCCCACTTTGGTTTCCAAAGAAACCGAACGCGGCACCCGGAATAACACTTCCCGCACTTGCATCGGCGTCATCTCCAATTCCTTAGCAAGGTCTTCCAGAGTTGCCGTGCGGCCCTTTTCTTGGGAAATTTTCCGTTGAGCTTTCTTGATTTTGTTGAGTTTTTCGGTGATGTGAACCGGCAAGCGAATCGTGCGGCTTTGAGTGGCGATCGCCCGCGTAATCCCTTGGCGAATCCACCAGTAGGCGTAGGTACTAAAGCGGTATCCCTTTGTCGGATCGAACTTCTCCACAGCTCGCTCCAAACCCATTGTTCCTTCTTGGATTAAATCCAATAATTCCAGACCGCGATTTTGATATTTTTTGGCAACCGACACCACCAAGCGCAGGTTGGCTTTGATCATGTGTTCTTTTGCCCGGATGCCTTCCGCTTGGATCTGCTCTAACTCTTCAATTTTTAAAGCAGCCAGCTCTGCCCAGCGCCGTTTCCCCGCTGCCATAGTTTGCTTGAGTTCCGCAACCGTAACGCTGGCAGAGGCAGCCCATCGTTCCCAAGATGGACGGTGCCCCAAGTTAGCAGCCAGACGATCGTGGATATCGATCAATCGAACATACTGTCCGATCGTCCCATCTTCCTCCTGGGCGGCTTTATCCCGTAATTCCAGCAATCGCATATAGCGCTGGACTTCTTGTGCTTCTGAAACTTCCTCATCTCGCCCTAGCAAACGCACCCGACCAATATCTTGAAGATACAAACGAACCAGATCGGTAGTGCGACGGCTGGTACCTTGCTGAGTGCTGGTAGCGTCTACCTCCTCATCCAGATCGACCAGATCGCTGGCCATTGGCTCAGCGCTGTCTTCTAGCTCAAAGCTAGAGGCATCTAGTTGACTGTCGTAGGTGGCATCGGTTAAATCAAAGGTTGCTGGCATATTTAATTGCCTCAACTGCTCCAGGTGACAAAGGGGCTTTCTCGAACAGGCTATTTGTTGCTAGTTTTGGCGTTTTCCAAGACTAGAAACACAGCTTGGTTTTGCCTAATCGGCTTAATTACCGGTGATGCACTCTTCTGTTAGACACTAGCGATCGTTTTAGCTGGCTCGAAGTTTACCGGGTATCGACATTGACTCCAATCCATTGATATGCTGGCATTAAGCAGCTTCGCGATCGGGAGAGAAGATGATTGACTTCTTCCATTCGTCAGCTAGTATAAGGAAAAGATCGGGTGATCGAGGGTGACCTCTGTCAGAGGGTAGGTTAATCTACATCACTTGATAGATGCTTTCCCGATCACCGTTTGAGTGTGCTTTTGAGTGTGCTGACGAATCTTCCCTAACTCTTGTTGCTATAACCGCCGCGAGATTTAATTATTCGGTAGATTGTTTTCCGGCTTGACATCTCGCAGCATCAGTGCTTCCACAGCGGCTTGAGGAGTCACTTCTCCCTTGAGCAAACGATACACCTGATAAGAAATGGGTATGTAAATACCCTGCTGCTCGGCCAGCTGTACCAGCACTTCGGTAGTATTGACACCCTCGGCAGTTCCCTCCAAGGAAGCTAAAATGTCTGGGAGTTTTTCGCCTTGGGCGAGTTTGTATCCAACTTGGTAGTTGCGACTGAGGGCGCTGTTGCAAGTGGCGAGTAAATCGCCTAACCCTGATAAGCCATAAAATGTGTCGGTATTAGCACCCCAAGAATCGCCGATCCGGATGATTTCAGCTAACCCACGGGTCAAAAGTGCTGCTTTGGCATTTGTTCCCAGTTGCAAACCATCGCACGCACCGGCGGCGATCGCCATCACATTTTTTAGTGTACCACCTAACTCTACACCCAACGGATCGTTATTTGTGTAAACGCGAAACCGACTGGAGTTAAACACCGCCTGCACTACCACTGCTGCTTCCGCTTGTTTGCTGGCGACAACTGTAGCTGCTGGCAATCCCGCTTGAATTTCTTTCGATAAGTTTGGCCCTGCTAAAATTACAACGGGATGAGATGGAAATGCAGCTTGCCAAATCTGAGAAGGGGTGCAAGTGGTAGAGGAATCTAGACCTTTGGTGGCGGTGAGAAAAATTGTTTGCGGGGAAATAACTAAGCTGCTGACTTGCTGTACGATCGGTCGGACACCTTTCATCGAGACTGCCGATAGTACAATATCGGCAGATGCGATCGCATCCTGCAAGCTTTGAGAACTTTGACGAGACCACAAACGCACGTTATGACCGTTTGCTTGTGCCAACATCGCCAAAGTTGTACCCCAAGCACCAGATCCTAAAATAGCGATCGATTTTGGATTATCCGTTTCTTGGTTAGTTTCCATTCGCGTCAGCCAAGAAAAGCCTCTGAGAGCAACACCGAAAAATCATTGTGCAGCTGCGATTCATCTGCGTTTATCTGCGTTTATCTGCTTCCATCTGCGGTAAAAATCTTCAAAACCGACTTTTCCGATAGCTTCCCAGAGCCAATTTAACTAAGATCGACTGCGGGGGTAGCGTTCCATCAACGCTCTTACCTGCTCAGCATGATATGAGCTTCTTGTCAAGGGAGAAGCCACAACTTGTAAAAATCCGATCGTTTCCCCGAATTCTTGCCATACGGCGAACTGTTCTGGCGTGACGAAGTTATCGACTTTCAGATGTTTTTGACTGGGTTGGAGATATTGCCCTATGGTGAGGATATCGCAATCGACGTTACGCAAATCTTGCATGACTTGGCTAACTTCCGCGTCGGTTTCTCCCAGTCCTACCATGATGCCAGATTTAGTGTAAACCCAAGGAGCTAGTTGGCGCGATCGCTTCATTAATTCTAAAGTCCGCTGATAATCGCCTTGCGGACGCACCCGTCGATACAAGCGCGGTACAGTTTCCGTATTGTGATTGAGAACTTCTGGCGAAGCTTGCAGAATTGTTGCGAGTGCTTCCCAATTACCGCATAAATCGGGAATCAGCACTTCAATAGTTGTACCGGGAGAAGTAGCGCGAATCATTTCAATGCAACGAACAAACTGCGATGCACCGCCATCAGGTAAATCATCCCGGTTTACCGAAGTTATGACAACATGATTTAATTTTAGCCGCCGCACCGCTTCCGCCAAACGTTCCGGTTCCGTCGGGTCTAGTGCTTTCGGCTTTTTCTCAAAATCGATATCGCAATAAGGACAGGCTCGCGTGCAGGCAGGCCCCATAATTAAGAATGTAGCGGTGCCATTGTGGAAACATTCCCCAATATTCGGACAAGAAGCTTCTTCACAAACCGTATTTAGGGATAAATCCCGCAAAATTTCCTTAACCGTGCCAACGCGCTCCCACTGAGGCGCTTTTACCCGCAACCACTCTGGTTTTACTACCACGCCTGCCTCTGACTGCTGAAGTTCGATAAATCCACAAGCCTCTATCATAGCAGCCATTCCATTTGGGATTTTGGATTTTAGATTTTGGATTGCGGAGGTCAGAAACCGGGTTTCTAGCCACCTACTCTACTTTACGCCTAGATGCCTGGGAAGAGAAACCGGGTTTCTTCAGCCTTGTCGTTATTCACTCTAAAATGTGATATTATAGAAAAACTGATGTTTGCCGGGATGTAGCGCAGCTTGGTAGCGCACCTCGTTCGGGACGAGGGGGTCGCAGGTTCAAATCCTGTCATCCCGATTTTTTGCAGGTTGCCAAATTATTTGTCCGTGGTGACAGGCTGTTATCATAATTAACAGATTAATGGCTTTGTTACTAGATTTAGGTAATTAGAACTGCTTTGACAACAGTTAACCAATTAGTTTCACTTCTCTTCTTCTCATACGGTAGCGATGCTGCAACGACTGAAAGAGAAGGAATCTGTAGGTTGTTTAGTGCGAAAAAAGTTTGGGAAAGAATTTATGCTCAAAACAATTCAAGGAATTTATCGCGATGGTCAAATTGAATTAAATGAAATTCCTGATAGTATTCCCTCTGAAACACAAGTTATTATTACATTTCTTACAAAAAGTAGCACCGAAGCGTCAAACAATGAGATAACAACTTACCACGATCTCGATTTTTTAGCGGGGACTTGGAGTAAAGAAGATGAAATTGAGTTTTTAAGCCATACTAATGAATTCAATCAAATTGATGATAAATTATGGCAGTGAGAGCTATTTTAATAGATACGAATGCTTACGCAGCATTTAAAAGAAACGCTCCTGAAGCAATTGAAATTATTAGGAGCGTTCCCATAATTGGGATTAATAGTATTATTATAGGAGAGTTGCTTGGGGGATTTACATTGGGGACAAAAGAAGCTGTCAATCGTCGTGAGTTGAAACAGTTTCTTAGTTCTAGTCGTGTCAGACTTTTTTCTATAGATGAGGAAACCGCAGAATATTACGCTCTGATCTATCGTTCCTTGAGAAGCAAAGGTCAACCGATTCCAACTAATGATATGTGGATAGCTGCAACGGCGCTTCAGCATGATTTAGCTTTGTTTAGTTACGATCGGCATTTTCAAGCTGTAGAAGGTTTAATTGTGGGAAATAGTTTATCTGATTTTGTTGTGAATTAATAGTTGATGTTTGCTCTGTAAGGTTAGTGCTAAACTGGATATTGGAAAAAATTTTTAAGTTCGTTACCGAAGGTAATAACATTTCCTAATTCGGGCTTTAAGACTGAATTAATTTGGCTTGTTCATTGATGGCTGCCGCTGATTAGAGAAATTACATCTAATTGTGGGATTGAAAAGCGTCGGCACTCGGCAACGCTGATGGTGTAGCGAACATCTCCAATGCCATTTCGGAGATCCGCTTCAACAATTCTAGGAAAATCTCCCTCGACTTTGAAATAGTTAACTTCTCGTGGGGTATAGCCAATTTGTTCATAGTAGGGAATATGTATATCCAGATAGCCAACTTCAAAAAGGAGTATTTCTAATTCTTCCTTGGCTATAGGTTCGTTCTCAAGAATTAATCTAAGACTGGTGACTATCTCCGGTAGAGATTCACCTCGTTCTTGTCTAGCATCAAGGGATAAGTGCAGTAAAATCAGTGTGCCAGTGCCAGTATCATCTAGTTGCCGTTCGCTGGAAATCGCTAGTTTTTGATGCTGTTTGGTTGCAGTAGTTTTAACTTCAACAGCACAGTTTTGAAACTGGAAATCCTGTTGAGTTCCTTTTGCACCTGTCCAGCATTGGACTCCTTGACGAGAGCCAAGTTGAGGAATGACAATTTGCCGCAAAAACCAGAGTTCACCATATAATCCTTGCTGTTCCGCTTGGCTAAGTCCTTCAGGGTTATGTTTTTCTAAGAATGCTTGCCATCGCCGCAGACGGGTAAAGAAAGCCCCTACAGCGTTTTGCTCATCCGCAATCGGGGCAATTGCATCAACAATGTCCTGTACTAATGTTGTAAAGATATCGCTGTAACGCGAGTTAATAAGTACCAGTTGCAGGGTGACATGGGTATCATCATCACCTTGCAGGGCTACACGCCTAACCTCAAAGCAGTTGGAATTAGGAAAAAGAGCGGCTTTCCCGATAGCTTTGTGATTTACCCGCATCATCAGCAAACGTGCATTAGAAGGTCTTTCAATAGCGAGATAAACATCGTATGTAACTTCTGGCAATAGGCGGCGGGTAATATAGCCAGAAGGTACATTTGCAGTATCTTCTTCCAGTAGTCTCCAGGTATTTTGCACTGTCATGGCTGACCGAATTCCTCTTGCCAATACACATTGTTAACTTTATATTCCACCATCTGGGCTTTCTTGCTATCGGGGAAACTTATGACAAAACCAATGACAGGAATTTCCGAATTGATTTCTTGTGGATCTAGTGAATAAAGCAGCAGTAAACCGTTCTTTGGGGAACGCTTGGAACGCAGAATTTTTCCATCAGGCGTATTACTGGAACTTGGTGGTTTACCAGCTTCTGCTCGCCGCTGCTGCGTAATTTCGAGAATTTCGTTACGAGTTTCCTCAGAGAGATCGAGCCATTCATCGGTTGGACTAAGGAGACGAGACTTGATGAGGCGATATTCCTGAGAAGATTCAGGAGAGGCATCCTTACGCAAAGTTAGACCAACTTCATTTCCAGCAATATTTATCTTATTTTTCGCTCGATTATTTGATATAAGAACAACTGTCCATGAGATGAGTTCATGCGGGAGTTGAGCCTTGATGTATTTGACGAGAAGTGAAGTGTTTGCCAGTCTACAATTATCGTGAGACTGATAGCCTAATAGAAAATTAATGACTTTTTCAGGAGGAACCTGCTCCCAGATGTAGTTATGCTTTTCTTGTCTGGTATATGAGCCAAGGCTTCTCAGTAGTTCTTCTGTGACCTCAAGATTTTTCAGATTTATATTCTCATCTTTGTGTAAAATTGTGGTCTCGCTGAGGGTTCTGGTGTAAGACAGCCGCATGACAGTACCCGTCTTCATCTTATTCGCCCCAGTAATTACCAAATCCTGCGGGTGCGTGCGAACTTTTAAACCGAATTCATCAGGTGTCGCTCCGGCATCAGCCATATAGTCAAACTCCTGCCGGAGTTCCTCACTGGCAACAGTGATGTGTTCGTACCATTCAATTAGCTCATCAGTTGTGTACAATCGGCAAAGATCGATATATCCCGGTCTGTATCCAAACCATCGACCCATCTGCATCAGGGTGTCGTACATCTTTGAGGCTCGAAGATAATAGCTGACGCTCAGACCTTCCAAGGTTAGACCACGAGACAATTTATCACCGCCGATCGCAATCACGCTTAACCCATTTTTGTGTTCCCAGTAGTCCAGTACATCCTTAGCTGTGCCGTTGATTTTCTTGACCTGAATCTTAGAGGCAGCATGATGCAGTAAAGGTCGGATTTCTTCCCAAGAAACTGGCGTAAGTTGTGGATCAGCTATAGATGAAAGTATGGATGAAGTCGTTGGCACAAAATCATCTTTCCATAGCTGCTCAAATTCTTCCTCTAGCTTGCCTGTTGCTTTGCCATCGCCAGATCGCAGTCGTTGTTTTAGGGAAGTCAACTCGTCTTTGACTTGCTTTGCTACCTCGGATTGAACAGCCGTAAAACGGGCGACATGAACTAGCATTGAGTTGTGTTCGTTCTCCTGTCCTCGCACAATTCTTGCAGCGCAACAAAGAATAAACGCCCTAATTGCCTCCTTTAGAGACCCTGGAAGTTCACCCGGAACATGGTCTTTTTTGTGTTTGTCTGGCATCCATTCTCTTTGGTCGTCAACTGGTCTGATGATAGGCAAAGCTTCTGATGCTTCAAAACCAATAGCCGGGTCGGTATCCAGTCCAAATACCTGTACTGGGCCAATGTAGTTTGATGGTGCAGGTAGGTTGATAATGAAACTACGTGGAAAGAGATCGTCTCCAAATTCTTGATTTTTTTGATTTGGGTCTGGATAGATGAAGATGTTAGCAAATGGTGTCGCTGTGTAACCCACATAAGCACTCTTTTCAAAACTTTGAAGCAGCTTCCTGATTAATCCATTGATGGCTGAAACATCATACTCTTCCTGAACTCTGCCATTTTCATCCAATAGGGGAGGATTTGTGTTGATCGAGGCATTGTCTGCCTCGTCATCAATGACGAGTAAAGGAACTCTTCTGACAATTCGTTTTCCTGATTCTTCATTCACAATCCCGCGAACGTTTAATGCCCATTTCAGAAGATTAGTCAGTACAGATTTGTTCTTTTTAACAACAAGCAGAACTGGATCTGCACCGCCTGGGATTGTTCCATTCTGATTTGCTACGCGCTGGTTAAAATCACCTTTCTCAGCACTGCTTGTAGCCGAATGAGCAATCAGCAACTTTTCAGTAAGGATTTTTCCCGCACCCATCAAGGAATTCTGCCCTCTATCGAAAGCTCTGTTAACCTGTGAATCGCGTCCGAGAAAACCTTCATCTAAACGAATTTGCGTCTGGCTCCGCAAGCTGTTTTGGATACCAGCAAGCACAATAATCAGTTTATATCCTGCATCAACCGCCTTGCAGATCAGAGCAGTATAGTTTGCTGTTTTTCCAGACTGAACCTGTCCAACAACCATTCCTCTCCGATCCCAATCTCCTGAACGTAGGGGGTACTCTAGGCGTTCAAGAATGGAGTCTGTCAACTGGTCTAAACCTTTGGTAGTCGCTGGTGCCCAGCCCTTTTCTTCCTCCAAATAACGTACATAACGGTTCCAAAAATCCCAATTGATTTCACTGTTGCGGTCAGCCAACCAAGGAATGTGACCCTCTTTGTTTTCTAATACAGTACCTAGACCCATCCAGATATTGAAAAGACTTTCAAGTTCCCGGACAAGTTTTTCCTCATCTACCTCAACGACACGATCCGGTTGGCTAGTTCTGATAGAGTCAACGGCAATTTTGACTTTTTCCTGAATGATTTGCCGTGTGGGTGTCTGTTCACCCTTCAATAGCACTTGAGCTACCTGACGAGTTCTATCATAGTCGTTCATTTTACATATTCTCCTTTCTCTGCTTTTTAGTTGTGAAATATACTTGAGGTCTGCCTGAAGCTAGGTTAACTCCTTTCAGACAGAGCCTCATAGTAGGCTTGTACTTGTTTTACAATTGGTCTGGCGATCGCTTCAGCTAAAAGAGGTGGTACAGAATTCCCAACTAACTCAAACATTCTTGTCATAGGTGCATCAAATACAAAATGATCAGGGAAACTTTGAAGCCTTGCAGCTTCTCTTACAGAGATACTTCTGATTTGTGTTGGATGGATATAGGCCAAACAATCTTTCTGCATGTGTGCCGTTAGCGTCCATGAGGGCTTATGCCAGTGTAAGCGTTTATACTTGTCCTCGAAAATCCGATCGCTGTAGCGTTTTAACTCATCAGGGATATTTTTATACTTACCCCCTTGAGGCATAATGCTAAAAATGTGCAAATCCTTATCATTATGCGAGCGACAAAAATGATTCATTACCGTATCGTCAGATTTACTTCTCATTAGCTTTTGATAGTCAGATTTAGGCGAAAATTTGTAAGGCTTAGGAGAGTCAATTTGCTTGGGCGCAGTGTTTTTACTCTTTAAAGGTAAACACATCGGCTCTAATTCTGGTAAATCTCCAATTGCTTCCCCTACAGAGACATAAGAACCTGTATTCGGCTCTGGAAACTCAAAAGCTAGATTCGTATCTTTACGCCTACCAACAATGAATAAGCGTTTGCGAATTTGAGGAACTCCATAATCAGAAGCGGTTAGAATTTCTTCGCTAATATTATAGCCTGGATAATCATAATTTTTTCTAGTTAGTCCATTCTCTAGCTCTCTTTTCAAAGTAGGGAATATCCAGTGGTTGCGGAGATAATTGACGTTTTCAATCACAAAGAATAAAGGTTTGTAATATTTAACAAATTTAATAAATTCTTCATATAAAAAGTTTCTGTTATCACCTTCAATATTTTTACCTAAAGACTTCATTTTCCCAATGCCTACTACTGAAAATACTTGACACGGTGGCCCACCAATTAAAATATCAATTTCTCCTGGCTCCAACCCCAACTTACTCAAATCAGTAATAGATTCAATCGGCTGAGAATTACACATAAGTTTACAGTTGGGAAAATTTCTATGATGAGTTCTTATAGCATGAGGATTTTTATCGATTCCCCCTAAGATTTCACAGCCAGCATTTTGAAATCCTAAGCTCATCCCACCTGCACCACAAAAAAGATCGAGTACAGTAGGTGATTTTTTATTTGTCCTTTTCGGCTGAAGTTCAAACATCATCAAATAGCTGCACCGCTTTTAATAACTATGTATTTTAAATATATAATAACAAATTTTTGGTTATATTTACGCACAACAATTAGATTTTCCTTTACTCCACCAGAGTATCTTTTACCTGAAAACATAATAATTTTTTTTAATATATTTAACTCAAATCCTATTAACTCGGCTCATATTTCATATAGACAGTCTAGATAATCTTAAGCATATTTTTAAATATTCAGACATCTTATCTACTCTTCAAAAGTCGAGAAACATCTAACTTCAAGCTACCTTCCTCTTGCTTCGATAGTAAGAAAATCCAGAATAATGGGCGGTATACAATATTTTGTATCAAAAGTCAAGAAAAAATTGGCATCTCATTGTTTATGAAGATATGATTTGTTGGTGTCAATAGCCGCTACACCATTGGCGATTTTGCTTGCGGAGAAGCGAAACTGGCGGTGGTACTTTGCGATCGCGCCATCCAGTTGACCCACATCCGCGCTATCAAAACCGATCGTCTAACTAAAGAGAGATTAAAACTCGGATTTTAACAATAAAATTAATTTCAAGGCGATCTGGGCAAGGGCCCAGATCTGGTTTCATCAGATCGCACCCTATATCACCATCGTTTCAGAACCCCTCAGCTTCAGTCATCTTTGGGGCCAAAAACCATCTGTAAAATCATTTGATCGCCGCCATCGCGGTGGTGTCTGTCCGCCCACTGGCGGATGACCTCATCTAACTCCTCCAAAGCGCGATCGACGCGATCGGGTGGAATATCCAACTCCTCTAAGATTCGCATCACATAGCGCTGTCGCTCTTGCCACCCCTTCATCAAACGGAAGTACCTGGCCGTATCCTCAACCATAATAAAAGTGCGCTCTTCGTCATCAGAGGGCGAGTAAGAAGCGCGGGTGAGGGCGTAGAAAGGCAGTCCCCAAGGGCAATCTATGCGCGTCACCGTCCCGGCATAAATCAGGCGACGCTTGATATGCTCTGCCAAAGCTTCGCTCAGAGGTGTTCGCCTCTCCGATGGCAAATCCTCCTGAGAGCGATTATGCAGAAATTCGATCAATTCCATGAACTGAAACGAATTGATCAGTTGAGCGTCAGGTAGGAGAGGCGGTAGTTTTTCCTCAATTTGTCTTTTCTCCTCAGAAGTGAGGGTCGTACCGGGAATGCGCGGTCGCCCCGGTATCCAAGGATACTGTTCCATCCAGACATAGGGAAACTGAATCAGATAGCGAGGTTCTTGGGAACCGAGCATCTTCAGCAGTTTACCTTGAGTCAGCGCTTCTCTGACTTCTTCAACTATCGCCTTAACCCGCTTCGGCTCAATATGGTGCAGGTGACCGGTCATTCGCAGGTTTTGGCCCTGCTCCAGATAGGTCATATAAATGGCACATTTTGCTGCTGTCGCAGCTGCATCCAGAAACGCCCCATGCCTGTGCCCACTCGTTCTCATGGCACTGAAGGCCAGATATAGCATGATCTGATCCATTGCACTAGGGCTGAGGCGTTTGATCAGATCGAGGTCTTTGCTCATGTTAGAAGGTATGGTATCACAAAGATACAAAATTATGAGGCACGGACGATCTTTTCATCTTAGTGGATAAACAGACCGTTTACGCTATTTGCAGAACCCATTTAGGTGAGAGCCTGTAGATGCACTAGAAATGAAATGATTGCTTTCCCGCACTCATTATTTCTCGTTTTATGACTTTTAAGTCAAGTTTAAGACGAACCCTGCTTTCCAAAATTTAGCCGATCTGGGGGGTGAAAGCCCACTCATTCCCAAACAAAACGGTTTTTTAGTCCCAAACCTGGGAATCGGGTCGGGGGGCACAGCTAAGGATTTTTGCCCTCGATCTTTTTTGTTGGGTGACAAACCTTGCCAAGCGCGATCGGTGTCTGTTAATAACACCTACCGCGCTTAGCAAGGTTTTATCGGTTATTCAGCTATTTCACACCGAAGGGTTCCTACAGAGATAGAGGTTAATCTTACGATGTGATATAATTCTGTCACTATTATGGCTTTTTGTGACCGCGTTTGGCGTAAAATAGCCATTGCCCATATATGTCGTCTGCCGATTTGACACGCTTGGGTGCGAAGAAGCGCTAATCTTGTTTGGTTCTCTCTAAAAAATGTGGAGTAAAAGCTATCAACTTTCAGCCTTGCTCGACAAGCAAAGGTTGAAAGCGCAAATTTAGCTCATTTGCATTCGTCTCTTCCACTACCCCTGTGAATGCAACCAGCAGCTACGAAGTTTTGATCTAGTGGCAGTTTTTGGGATACAAATTGTTCGCTGCTATTAAAATCTAAATTTCTGGTTGAGGCTGACCCAAGATTTTGGGAAATAGGGGTGAATAGAACTAAGAGGAAACCCATCCAAACGATAGAGTTGTGATGTCCCATAAAAATCGTTTTATCCGCATCTCTATTTCCTGTTACGGAAACTCGGATCTAGGATCGGGACAAATTTTTATAGTTGACTAAAAATTTATTTATTGTGAAAACAGTATCGGAATTTACGTACTCAATCGAGAATTGACAAACGTTTCAAGTTACGCATTTTCAGAGGATAATAAATTAGTGAACGGTAAGATAGACTCAGTTAAAATTGAGGTTCACAAATGTGTAATTAATCAACAGACATCTCCAGAAATTAAAGGTGCGTTATCTGGAACCCTTGTAGAGACGTTTCATGAGACGTCTCTACATTCTATGTTGGAGATGTCTAATATAAAGGTAAACAAGAAAGATTTATATCAATGGGATTATGCTAAAAAATGGAGAAGCTATCACCAGAGTATTCAAACTGTAAGAATAAAATCACCGTAAAAGTAATCAACAAAATAGATTTCCCGGAGCGGGCTGTCGAAGTCTGGCCTGCCGCAATCCTAGAAATGCCCTCTACCTTTGCGTCTTTCTTCTCTATCCGCGATCGCTAGCCAAGAGCAACGCACAAAATGGTAAAGTCTAATATCGGTGGGTGAAAAAGGATTGATATGAAAGCGCAAGTATTCAGAGGAGTAGATCGGCTCAGCTACGAAGAGGTGCCAATACCGGAACTGCAAGCGGATGAGGTGCTTGTACAGGTGCAGGTAGTTGGCTTGTGTCAGTCGGATATCAAAAAAATTCGCTATCCGCTTTACGAACCGCCGCGCATCTTCGGACACGAAACAGCCGGTGTGATTTCGGCTGTGGGAGAAGGGGTAAAAAACTGGCAGGTGGGACAGCGAGTTGTCGTGATGCACCATATCCCCTGTATGCGCTGCGAATACTGCCTCAATGAGAACTTTTCGATGTGTGATGTCTACAAGAACATCACGACAACGGCTGGTTTTGCTCCTAGCGGCGGTGGCTTTGCAGAATATGTGAAGGTTCCGGGTCACATTGTTCGCAACGGGGGATTGATCCCAATCCCGGATGGGGTAACTTTTGAGCAGGCTAGTTTTGTTGAGCCGACTAACTGCTGTCTCAAGGCGGTGAAAAAGGCTCAAATTGCGCCAGGACAAACGGTATTAATTACCGGTGCAGGGCCGATCGGACTGATGTTCGCAATGTTGGTAAAATATTTCGGTGCTAAGGCGATCGCTACCGATTTGCTGCCGTCTCGCATCGAGAAAGCTCTTGCTGTGGGCGCAGAAGCAGCGTTTGATGCCCGCGACCCAGAATTAGCGACAAAAATCAAAGCGCTGACGGGAGGCATGGGAGTCGATACTGCTTTGCTGGCAGTTCCCAGCGAAAAAGCTTTTTTCCAAGCGCTCGACTGCACCCGCAAAGGCGGTAAAATTCTATTTTTTGCGGAGTTTCCAGATGAGGTGGAAATTCCCATCAATCCCAATATCCTTTACCGTCGAGAAATTGATTTGATCGGCAGCTACAGTTCTTCCTATCGGGTGCAATCTCTGGCATCAGATATTGTGTTCAACCGCAGAATTGATGTGGATGCTTTGATTAGCGATCGCTATCCTCTTAAAGATCTAGCAATAGCTGTGCAACAAGCGGTCGCCCCAAGCCCAGAAACTTACAAAATTTTGATTTACCCTTAACTATCGTTCATCTCTCGCGCTCTTCCGGCCTTCCCTCTTTCCGCATCTAACTGAATAAGTATTCTTTGCGCTCAAGATGAGTATCTCTTGAGTGTAGGTCAGTGCTATAATATAATATGCCGATTTATTTATTTTTTCCTCATACCGAGGTCTAATATGCTGTCACACAGTCTGTCTTCATTAATCTAACTCAGGCCATACGCAAACAATTATGGAAACACCAGCCCCTACCCGTGGGCAATTAGAGCGAACTCTATCACAACGTATTCAATCTCTATATCGCAATCAACTGGGGCATCAGCCCAGTCAAGTGACTTGCGAGATTTTTGATGCAAAAATTGTCATAATCTTGGAAGATGCCGTTACCCAACCAGAACAAGTTCTTGTGAACAACGGTCAGCAGGACTTAGCCGAGCAAGTGAGGTCGGATTTAAACGCGGCAATTCAGCCACAACTCAAGGATTTAATCGAAGAAGTTGTGGGAGTCGGTGTAGTGGATTTGCTTAGCGATGCGAAATTAGATACAGGTCGTACTGGTACGATCGTGATATTGAGTGCGGAGCCTCAAGTCAGGGATTCTTCCGCTAGCTCGAAGCGCCGCAAGTAAAGCGAGTTTAATTGAGGTAGCGACGGAGAATAACTTCTAAATCGTCAACTACATAGGGTTTGGTAATGTAATCATTACAACCTGCGGCGATAATGTTAGCTCGGTCTTCTGCTCTTGCCAAAGCGGTAACTGCGACGATGGGAATCTTGTTTGTACGGGGATCTTGTCTGAGACGAGTGACAATCTCTATTCCGTTGAGGTCGGGCAGCATAATATCGAGCAGAATCAGATCGGGTTGATGACTTTGTGCTAATGTGATTGCTGTCTCGCCGGTGTCAGCAGTGAGGAAAGCGCAGCCAACCAGCTCGAGCGTAAAACTTATCAAAATCAAATTATCTTCATTGTCATCGACAGCTAAAACTAATGGTCTTTGGGCAACAGATTGAATGCTGTCGCCAAGAGAAAATTCCATATCCATTCTTTGTTTGGGGGAAGTTGTAAATTTGTTCTGCAAGCTTTGAGATAGGGCTGGACGAGGCATTCCTCAAGCGGCAAGCATAAAAGTTATAAGCTTACGTTCTCCCTACAAAAGGGAGAGCTAAGACGTTGGCGCTTGAAAGAGATTGGCTCGTATAAAAGTATGAACGATAAACAGCTAAATTCATACTTTTTACATCACCATGCTAGCTAATCCAGATATTTTAGTGTAAAAAAGCTAAAAAATGAATATTTTGTCCCAAATAAGCTAAACTTGGGCCTCGCTTGCGAATACATTAAATCCCAGGGACAAACTGTAATCTAGAACACGGGAAACTGGGATGAGGGGTGAAGGTGTAGGGAAACAGCGGGTGTCGGCATTAAGGATAGAAATGCTTATAGAGTAAGGATGAGAGTAACCAATTAGGTTTAATCATCGCACTATATAACGGAGAGTTGAATAAATAAAATTTATTACACAGTTGGTGGCCATAATTTACTGAGAAACGATCGCTCGCTCCGTGCGATCGACAAAGGCTGGTGCGATCGAAAACTTAGCACGTCTGCTACCCTTAATGGAAGTACTTATTGTTGTGCTTTGTGCCAGTTTTTTGGTTTGAACTAGCGATAACAGCTATTCTTAGATAACAACGATGATTGCTTGCTCTTTTGTAAATACTTCTTCAGGCTAATTTTGAAAATTGTGCTGCTTGCTACGCTCAAAGTGGATAGCTAAAAATTTTTTTGCTATTAGGAGCCGATCTCTATGGATATGCCCGCAACAAAAGTGACGAGACAGCAATTAGAACAAATTTTTTCGCACCGCATTCAACAATTGTACCATAGCAGAGTTGGGCATCAACCCGATCGAGTATCTTGCCAACTGTTTGACAACAAACTTGCCATCGTATTGGAAAATGCGATATCGCGTCCCCTACAACTTCTAGCGGAGAACGATCGCAAGAATTTAGCGCAGCAAGTAAGATTAAATGTTGACGCCGCTCTTAAGCCAGAGCTTGTGCAGATAATCGAAGATGTCCTGGGAGTGGAGGCGATTGACTTGCTCACCGATACCAGCATCGAAAGCGGTCGCACCGGTATTATCGCTGTGTTGGCAGTTGCGCCTACAGATAGGGATACTACTTTCATCCCGCCAGTCAAACTAGAGACGGTATCCGCAGATGGCGATAGATGACCGTTTCTAGATCTTCCAGCATATAGGGTTTGCTAATATAGCCATTACAACCCGCTGCCATAATTCGATCGCAATCTTCTTCTTTTGCCAAAGCTGTGACTGCTACAATAGGTATTGTTTTTGTTTGCGAATGCTGCTTAAGCCGATAAATCACCTCAACACCGTCTAAGTCAGGTAGAACAATATCCAGTAAGATCAGATCTGGTTGATAAAGTTGAGCTAAAATTATCGCTGTTTCGCCATTGGCCGCCGCGATCGAGGAGCAGTTAAACAACTGTTCCACAGCTAGAGAAATTAGCACTAAATTATCTTCATGATCGTCCACTACCAACACTAGAGGACGACCCGCAGTAAACGGTGCGCTATGTTTCGAGGAAAATTGCATATCATCCACGCTCTGTTTTCAGGGGAAACTGTAGATTAGAGAAATTGCAGTCTGAAAAAGAGTGGACGAGGCATTCCCCAAGCGGCACTATCAAAACTTCCGAAATCGGGGACAAGCCAAGTATAGGAAGAGAGTGGCGCTTGCAATAGATTGGCTCGCATCCATTTGACAATTTTTGGTTGTCTTTGGTCAAACCGGGTAAGTGGGGCTGACCTCTAAGGGTGGCATCACCTACCTGTAAGTTAGGTTAACATAAATCTCGAAAATACTTAATTCTTTATTAAAATTTACGACTTCGACACACTACAAGTTAAAAGTGCAGCATTTCTACACATCCGAAGACCAACCTATGTGAAAGAATAATAGACGGGGATCGTAAAATCTTAGATTTTAAATGGAAATCTAAAACCGACATAGTGACGTGGGTAGCTCGGCAAGAGACGTAGAGAGTCTCAGGGCTACCCTAATTTATCAGTGGAATTGGAGACCGAAACAATGGCTATTGCCACCATAAACCCAGCTACGGGAGAAACGCTTCAAACCTTCCCACCCCTGACGGAAGCGGAAATAGAAGGGAAACTGGATCTGGCACAAAAGGCGTTTGTGGAATATCGCAAGACGCCTTTTGCCCAAAGAGCCGAGTGGATGAACCAAGCTGCTAAAATTTTGGAGCGCGATCGCGATCGTTTTGCCAAAATTATGACTTTGGAAATGGGTAAACCGATTAAAGGTGCGATCGCGGAAGTTGACAAATGCGCCTTAGTATGCCGTTATTACGCCGAACGTGCGGCAGAATTTCTCGCCGATGTCCCCGCATCAACCGATGCCAGTTCGAGCTTTGTGAAATACGAGCCGTTGGGGATAATCTTAGCAGTTATGCCTTGGAATTTCCCGTTTTGGCAAGTTTTCCGTTTTGCCGCACCCGCGCTGATGGCAGGGAACGTGGGTATACTAAAACACGCATCCAACGTGCCTCAGTGCGCTTTGGCAATTGAGGAGATTATCAAAGCAGCGGGATTTCCAGGAGGAGTATTTCAAACCTTGCTGGTGGGAGCGGATAAAGTTGCAGGTATTATAGCAGACGATCGCGTTAAAGCTGCCACCCTGACCGGCAGCGAAGCCGCTGGAATTTCTCTCGCGGTCGCTGCTAGCAAGCACATTAAAAAAACTGTCTTGGAATTGGGAGGCAGCGATCCGTTTATCGTTTTGGAAAGTGCCGATTTAGAAGCAGCGGTTTCTACAGCAGTTGCGGCGCGGATGCTCAATAACGGACAATCTTGTATAGCGGCAAAACGCTTTATTTTGCACTCATCGATCGCAGACGAATTTGAACAGCGCTTCGTAGAGAAATTTCAAGCTTTAAAAATTGGCGATCCGATGAATCCGGAAACGGATCTTGGCCCCTTGGCAACTCCAGGCATCGTCCAAGATTTAGATGGGTTAGTGCAAACCTGCATCGCCAAAGGCGCAAAAGTTCTCACTGGCGGAAAACCCTTGTCCGATCGTCCGGGTAACTTCTACCCTGCCACAATTTTGACAGACTTTCCACCCGGTACTCCAGCCGATAACGAAGAATTTTTTGGCCCCGTAGCCCTCTTATTCAGAGTAGCGGATATTGACGAAGCAATAGCACGCGCTAACGCAATTCCCTTTGGACTGGGAGCCAGTGCCTGGACTACAGTGGAGAAAGAGCGCGATCGCTTAATTTCCGAACTAGAAGCGGGTGCAGTATTTATCAACGGTCTAGTCAAATCCGATCCCCGTCTGCCTTTTGGCGGTATCAAACGTTCCGGATACGGACGAGAACTGGGCGTGCAAGGAATTCATGAGTTTGTCAACATCAAAACCGTGTGGGTGAAATAATATGGGCGAAATGAATACAGCTGAATTATTAGTGCGGTGTCTGGAAAACGAAGGGGTAAAATACGTTTTTGGTTTACCCGGTGAAGAAAATTTGCACGTTTTGGAAGCGATCGCACATTCTTCTATACAATTTATTACCACCCGCCACGAACAGGGTGCAGCTTTCATGGCCGATGTCTACGGTCGCTTAACGGGAAAAGCGGGCGTTTGCCTTTCTACTCTAGGCCCTGGTGCTACCAACTTGATGACTGGTGTCGCCGATGCCAACTTAGATGGTGCCCCTCTCGTTGCAATTACCGGCCAGGTAGGAACAGACCGGATGCACAAAGAATCCCACCAATATCTCGATTTGGTGGCTATGTTTGCCCCGGTAACTAAATGGAATGCCCAAATTGTCAGACCCAGCATTGCACCAGAAGTTGTCCGCAAAGCGTTTAAAATTTCTCAAACTGAAAAACCGGGCGCGGTGCATATCGATGTGCCGGAAAACATTGCCGCTATGCCTGTAACAGGCGAACCTCTCAGCAAAGGGGATGTGGAGAAAACTTTTGCTTCATTTCGCAGTATCGAACAAGCAGCACAGCTAATTTCTCAATCTAAAAATCCGTTAATTTTAGTGGGAAATGGTGCGATCCGCGCCAACGCCAGTCAAGCGGTGACGGAATTTGCTACCAAAATGAATATTCCTGTCGCGAATACTTTTATGGGTAAAGGTGTAATTCCCTATACTCATCCGCTGGCGTTGTGGGCGGTGGGGTTGCAATTGCGCGATTACATTAACTGCGGTTTTGATAACACAGATTTGGTGATTGCAATCGGTTACGATTTAATCGAATATTCGCCCAAGCGGTGGAATCCCGATAGCAAGATTCAGATCGTTCATATTAGCACCAGTCACGCCGAAATTGATAGCAATTATCTTCCGCTTGTGGAAGTTGTGGGGGATATTTCCGATTCGTTAGATGAAATTTTGCAACGAGCCGATCGCACAGGTAAACCCGACCCCTACGCTTTGGAATTGCGGGATGATATTCGCGCAGATTACGAAAAATATGCTAACGATACTGGTTTCCCCATTAAGCCGCAAAAACTAATTTATGACTTGCGACAAGTGATGGGCGAGGAAGATATCGTTATTTGCGATGTCGGAGCGCATAAAATGTGGATGGCGCGACACTATCACTGCGAACGTCCCAATACTTGCTTGATTTCTAACGGTTTTGCAGCGATGGGAATTGCCATTCCAGGTGCGATCGCCGCTAAATTAGTTGCCCCCCAAAAACAAGTAGTTGCTGTCACTGGTGATGGCGGATTTATGATGAATTGCCAAGAACTGGAAACAGCTCTGCGCGTCGGCACAAATTTTGTTACCATCATTTTCAACGATGGTGGTTATGGCTTGATCGAGTGGAAGCAAGAAAACCAAATGGGTCGATCGGCTTTTGTCAAATTCGGTAATCCCGATTTTGTCAAATTTGCCGAAAGTATGGGCTTAAAAGGATACCGAGTGGAATCTACTGCTGATTTTATTCCTACCTTGAAAACCGCTCTTGCCCAAAACGTTCCTGCTGTGATAGATTGCCCGGTTGACTATCGAGAAAATCTCCGCTTTACTCAGAAAGCCGGAGAATTGAGTTGCGCTATTTAGTATCCGCAATTCGAGCAACCCGGTTTTTCTAAAAAACCGGGTTGGAAAGCCGACGACAAGGCATCAAACTCAATTTGGTGGCATAGAGAATAGTAGGGTAGGCATTGCCCACCATTCCCGTATCGAAAAGCTGATATCATGTCCGGTAGCATCGGTTACATAAAAAATGCGTTCTTATCTGCCTAATCTGCGGTAACAGATAATATAAGAGCATCAGTCATGTACTACCGATGTAACCGGACACGATCCGATCGGCTTTTTGGTGGGGATTGCCCACCCTACGTTTAATTCTGCTAATTGAATTAAAAATAGTTAGGCAATTAAAGTTCTTCATCTTCTTCCTCTTCGTCTTCTTCCTCCTCATCTTCAAAGCGTTCCCAACCCCAACGATCGGCAACCATAAAAAAGATAGATTTAGCTAGATTGATATCGATATCTTCGGCTAAACCTACCAGTTTGCTTGACTCGCCCTCGCTATCTTCATAGTAGATGAAAAAGCCCCCAGACTTGCGCTCTCGCAGTGTAAGCACGCTGCCATCTTCATAACTAACTGTCAAAATGCTTGCGGCCATAGGACACCCCTTTAAGTCAAAACTAATATCAGAATATAATAATTGAAAACACGCGATCGCTCTCAGGCGATCGCTTTGTTCAGCACAATTGTTTCCTTACCCTTGATGCGTGGGGAAAAAGTTGCCCTTCCTCAAAACATACAGAACCAAATTTTTAATGAAAGTCGCCACTTGGAATGTTAATTCAATACGTACCCGCCTAGAGCAGGTGGTCAATTGGTTGCAGTCAAATCCTGTAGATGTTTTGTGCTTGCAAGAAACCAAAGTGCAAGATGCAGAATTTCCGCGATCGCCCTGGGAAAGTTTAGGGTATCACCTCTACATTTCCGGGCAAAAATCCTACAACGGTGTCGCCATCCTCAGCCGCAAACCTCTAGAAGAAGTCAGCACCGGATTTGCCCCCATTTTGGGTATTTCGGAATTTGACGAACAGAAACGGGTAATTAACGGCGTTGTAGATAATGTTCGGATCGTCAACCTCTACGTCCCCAACGGTTCCGAAGTCGGGAGCGAAAAATATGTTTACAAGCTCAGTTGGCTAAAAGTGTTGCGCGAGTACCTGCAAGCGCTGCGGGAAAAACAACCCAGTGCGATGTGCGTCTGCGGTGATTTCAACATTGCCCCGGAAGATAAAGATATTCACAACCCAAAAGGGCGAGAAAAAATGGTGATGGCGACAGATTTAGAACGCCAAGCTTTGCAGACAGTTTTAGAATTGGGATTAGCCGATGCGTTTCGCAAATTTACTCAAGAAGGTGGCAATTTTAGTTGGTGGGACTATCGATCGGCTGCTTTTCGACGCAACTGGGGTTGGCGCATAGACCATCACTATTTGACACCAGAATTGTACGATCGCGCGATCGCTTGCACAATTGATGTTACCCCCAGAGCATTGCCCCAACCCAGCGACCACGCACCAGCGATCGTGGAATTTTAGTAGCTACACTCGAAATGTAGAAAGCGATCGAGCGGAGGTCAGCTTTGATAGATTCTGCCAGACAAAAAGCAAGACAACTAGCTCATCAGTTTCTTGTGCAGGATAACCCCACAGGTTGGTTCGACGTTTTGTACGCAAGCGCCAATGGGGACGATCGAGCCGTCCCGTGGGCTGATATGACCGTCAATCCCAACTTCGCTGACTGGATTGAGCGCTACAATATTAAGGGAGAAGGGAAAAAAGCGCTCGCGATCGGTTGCGGTTTGGGAGACGATGCGGAGGAATTAGCTCGTTTGGGATTCGATGTAGTCGCTTTTGACATTTCACCCACTGCGATCGCTTGGTGTCGCCAACGTTTTCCAAACACAAAAGTAAACTATTGCGTAGCGGATCTTCTCGCATCTCCCCCATCTTGGCAAAGCAACTTCGACTTCGTATTTGAATCTTACACAATACAGTCTCTCCCCCAGGAACTTCGCGCACAAGCAATCCAGTGCATTTCCCAATTCGTATCTCCCGGAGGTAGTCTTTTAGTAATCTGTCAGGGACGCGATCCGGAAGACAATGTAACAGGTCCGCCTTGGCCTTTGACTAAAATGGAATTAAAAATATTTGAAAATTTCGCTCTCAAAGAAATGTCTTTCGAGGATTATTTGCAAAAAAATCAATCACCAGTACGGAGATTTCGAGTTCATTATGGCATCTGAAATAATGGAGTAGGCTGTATTTGAGGAAGCACGATCGTGTTTTTAATCACTGGAGCGACTGGAGGATTAGGCCGTCGGATTGTGCGGCTGTTGCGGGAACAGGAGATGCCAGTACGGGCGTTTGTCCGCCTCATGTCTCGCTATGCGGAACTCGAACACCGAGGAGCCGAAATTTTTATTGGCGATTTGCAACAAGACAAAGATATTAAAAAAGCTTGCCAGGGCGTTCAATATATTATCAGCGCTCACGGCTCAGATGGCAATGCAGTCGCACTCGATTATCGCGCCAATATTGAATTAATCGATCGAGCCAAAGATATCGGAGTCAAGCATTTTGTCTTCATCTCTGTGCTGGGAGCCGATCGCGGTTATGAAAACGCACCCATATTTAAGGCAAAACGCGAAGTAGAGAAATACCTGCAAGCCAGCGGTCTCAATTATACTATTTTACGTCCTTCCGGGTTTTCCTCGAATCTCCTCCCCTTAGCAGAACAGTTTCGACAAACGGGGATTTATCTACTTGTGGGCGACCCGAAAAACCGTACCTCTATTATCAGTACCGACGATTTAGCCCGAATTGCCGTCAATTCCATCTCCACCCCAGCAGCGCGAAATCAAATTTTGCCAGTAGGAGGGCCAGATATTCTGAAACGGGAAGATATTCCCCACATTTTTGGTCGGATCTTTAACCGAGAACCGATCGTCATTAATCCGCCGCTGTTATTGTTTGACGCAGTGCGCGGTGGATTCGGGCTTTTCAATCCCAACACTGGGAAATCTTTGGGTACTTTGCGGACTTTGTTAGCTAATGAATTTTTCTGTACAACTCATGAAATTGCTAATGTGGAGTCGATGTTTAATTTGAAATTGGAAAGTTTGGAAAATTTCTTGCGGCGCTATTTGGGAGTATGAAGAGTCTGTCTTATTAACACTTTGAGTATTCACAGACCGATCGCGCCTCGCACGCCTACAAATGATGCCCCTGCGGTGATAGCATCAGTCATTTTATTGTCGATCGCTTCCGCATAGTCAAACACGCAGGCAATCAGGCTGGCATCGATCAAATTGCAGTTGGTAAGTTTAGCATTGCGGAAACTACTACCATCGAGATGAGCATCGAATAAGAGTACCCGGTCAAGCATAGCACCATCCCAGGACGTGCGAAAAGCTTTTATGCCGTGCATATCAGTCCTGAATAAAGATGTCTGGGCAAAGGAAGCACCAACAGCACTGGCTTTACTCATCTTACAAAAGCGTAATTCGGCACGATCGAAACGAATACCATCAAGCATCGCATCCTCCAAGTTTACCGATGTGGCACATAAATTTGTACAGTCAGTATTGACAAGAGATGCACCGATAAAAGATGTAGCATTTAGATTGCAACCACCCAGACGCGCACCATCAAAACGTGCTGTGGTAAAAGTCATGTTACTGAGATTTGCACAACCTAAGTCTGCTCCAGTAAAATTTGCACTTTCAAGAATAGCCGATCTCCCAGTACCCCGAAAAGCATTCCATTCATCGACATCGCGCCACAACATCTGGATCTGAGTAATTACTGGTTCCCAATAATCATCATCTAATCGAATATTTTCAAGTTGAGTTTCTTGGAGTCTACACCGAGAAAGAGACAATCCCGATACCGAGCTACCAGCGAGATTTGCCTTAGTTAGGTCGCAGTGTTTTATGTTCGCTTGGGAAATGTCTAGTCCAGCTAGATTAGCACCGCGAAACATCAGACGTTCTGAAACTGGAATTTTGTTGATTTCAATGTTAAAAGCGGGAATATCTTGAGTCAAAAGTTCGACCCAAGCTGACTGATTATCTGGTGTTATCATGACTTGGTTCCTCTTCGCTGTTCCTCTCGATTAGGATCGCTTGTATCTTTTCATCATTTCCTCACATTCCATCTACGTCTCAAGTTCTGCGATGATTTTAATGAGCGGTTCTATCTTAACTCGCTTGTGCGATCGCGCTTCCCGTCCTTGCTAGTTAGAGAAAGCGCGATCGCTCTTATTTAGTAAAAAATCAACAGATTTGCAAAATTGAGCTATGCAGTCAAACTCAGATTGTAGCTCGTATTCACAGTCGGAGTATTTGACACGATATCGACAAAGTACGTACCTGCGCCCAAAGTCCTTGCAATTGAGCCAATACTGCTAGGAGAAGCACCAGCACTAGCTAAAAACTCACCCGGATCGATGCTACCGTTACTGTTACTGTCTGCGTACAGGTTCGCAGTCACTCCATCGCTGACACCACTGAGGGACAAGTTGAAGCTACGCACATCACCCAGGACAAAACGATAGAAATCATCGCGATCGGTTGTACCTACAAAGTCCTGATAAGTGCGAGTACCCGTGAGAGTATCTACATTTAAAGCCTTAGCTGGCGTGCTACCCGGATCGGATGCAGTTGTAGTAGAAATAGGACTAGCTGCAATACCCAGACTGTACGAGCTGCTGGAACTGGGAGAACCCGTTACCACATCTATGTAGTAGCTACCTTGAGCCAAATCAAGAGTGATTGCTGCGGGACTAAAAACGGTACCCGTAACGCTACTCAACTCTTCACCAGGTTCGATCGCAGCATTGTTATTGACATCTGCAAACAACTTCAGAGTAGTGTTACTGCTCAAACCCCCCAAAGTAAGATTGAGGTTGCTCGGCTTATCCAAAATAATACGGTAGTAGTCCTCTGGATCGGGAGTACCCACAGAATCAACAAATGTCGAACGAGTAAGCAAAGTACCCAATTCATATGAAACGCTGGGTAAATTTCCCGGATCTGTTGCAGGTGCAACCGGTAGCGAACTTATACGTCCCTCGCGAATACCATTGTTGAGGAAGTGTTGTTCAGCCTTTTCAAAGTCGTTCCCAAATGCTGCCTTTAAATCAGGATTGCTATTCAGGTAGACAGTAGGATTGAAAAATTCCGAAGCAACTCGTCCTTCTTTAAGACCGAAGCTTTGGTAGTGCTGCGCCAATTGCTCGTCAGTCAAATTAGCTTGTGCTAAGTCACTGTTGACAGCTTTGTAGTAAGCGGCATTAAAAACAACTCCAGGTCGGCGTTTCTCTCCGATTCCACGCTGTTCCATATGATCGAACAGTTGGTTTTTAGTCAAGCCTGCCTCGGTGAGGTCGGGATAACTCGCTGCATAGTAGTTGAGATCCGCAAACCGCGAGAATTGACGCCCTTCGGTAATACCCCTGTCTAGAAAGTGCTGCCGCAATTGTGCATCTGTGGTAATTCCGGCTCTAGCTAAGTCTGGGTAAAGAGTGCGGTAAAAATTGGCATCAAATAAATTAACGGACATGATAATTCCTCCGAAGATGTGCAATTACATTGTGAGTTTGTGGAAAAATTGACAGGTAACACTTAATTGGCGAACGGTGTCAAAGGCTACCAATGCTGTTTTTTGTTGCCAAACTTCTGCTTTTGGAGATAATTATCTGGATCTAAATGACATATTAATTATCCAGATAATCTGACGCTGTTTAATGGTTATTAGCAATTGGCAATTGTTACAAAACGATAGTTGCTGATGCTAATCCATTAAGAATACCTTGCGTCTGAGGGCTTTAAGAGGCATTTGCAGAATTATTGACGGGGGATTAAAAACTAATCTAGAAGTAGAAATATTTCTGTAACTCTAGATCGTCTTGTTTTGTGTTACCCATCTTAATCTGTGTGTTTCTCTTCTATTGAGTACTACAATCTCTCACCAATGTTTACGGAAGTGCGAGCAAAAATTTTTGAGCGTTTTTTGAGGAATAAGTGTATACGTAATGACTTCGATATGAATAGAAAAGGTGCAAATAAGCGGCTTTATGGCCTTTCTAGGCTTGAATTATCGCTATATTTTATGTGCAGCACCTATATATATGTAAGTATTATATTGAAAGTAGGTCAATTTATCTGGAATTGCAGCTATCGTTGATGTAGTTTAAGCATTTAACATTTCAGGCTATAGTTTTAAATTCAAAATATCGATTAAAGAAACCCGGTTTTTCCATCAAAGAAACCCGGTTTTTCCAAAAAACCGGGTTTCTGAAACTCTAGCCAGCTAAGCCAAACGCCAAAGCTAAGATAATGGCTGCGATCGCACCCAGCAAAGTATTGATAGCATTGACAACTTCATTGGTCAGCCAGCTTACCTTGCCTTGCACCGTAGCACCCAGCAGACTTTCCAAATTAGTGGCAATAAACGCCGCCACCACGCACAAAGCAACACCTGGGAGGTCGATCGAACCGATACCCCAACCCACAAGTGCGATCGCGATCGATCCCGCCACCCCAGCTAAAGTTCCCTCCAGACTCACAGCGCCTTCCGTTCCCCGCGCTACCGGTTGTAAAGTAGTAATTAGAAATGTGCGTTTACCGTAAGCTTTGCCCACCTCGCTAGCGCAAGTGTCGGAAAGCTTAGTAGAGAAACTGGCGACATAGCCCAAACGCAGCAGGTAAAGAGTGGGAGAGGGTGGGAGAGGCAGAAGAGTTGCTAAAGCACACAGCGCCGCCGTAAAAGCCGAACCCCAGACATTTTCTGGCCCACGCGCACCAGAACGCTTTTCCGCAATTCCCTCTGCTTCCTTTTGGGCCATACCGATGCGGGTGACGGCAGATCCAACCAGAAAATAGAACATCACCGTCAAATATCCCTGCCACCCCAGCGTTCCCCAAATCAAAACGCCCAATACCCAAGCGTGCAAGTAGCCTGCGGGTGTGAGCAACTTTTTAGGGGCCAAAAACGCGATCGCCAGCAAAACCGTATTTAATCCCACCGCCACCAGCCAGGGATTAAGAGCATAAATAGTAGAGAGCATTTATTATCCGCCTCCGCGAAAACAGGAAACTTATGAACGAAGTTTTATTTCATCTTGCCTTCCCCGTCACCGACATTGCCCAAACAAAAGCATTCTACGCTGATGGTTTGGGCTGCCAAATCGGTCGCGAAAGCCCAAATTCGGTAATTCTCAACCTTTACGGCCATCAAATCGTTGCCCACGCCACGAAAGAAGCTGTAACTCCTCAAAAAGGCATATATCCCAGACATTTTGGATTGGTTTTCACTTCCGAAGCAGATTGGGAAGCGCTGCTGGAAAGGGCGAAAGAGAAAAATTTATCCTTTTACCAAGAAGCTAAACGCCGATTTGTCGGTTTACCTACCGAACATCGCACTTTCTTTTTAGAAGATCCGTTTCACAACTTGCTGGAGTTTAAGTATTACTGTCATGCGTCGGCGATTTTTGGCGATCGGGAGTACGCACAGGTGGGGGATACTGTCTGAGAGGTTCTGCTAGCGCTTGTCCAACTGCGGCGAGACTCTTGGAGTCTGTCAGCATCCAGGGATGCAGAGGAACCAATACCTGTACATCTTTACCCACCGCCAGCTGAGAACTATTTGCCGGCACGATCGTTAAATCTAGGGGTGTCCAGATGGAAGTGAAGTTGAGTCGTTCCAACATGGCGACATCCCGACTCAAATCTGTGAGAAATTCGCTCCCAGGACGCATCTGAACGCAACCGGGTAGTTGAGAACCGTAAGCGGCCAAAGTACCGCGATGAGGCGATGCGATCGTAATGAAGCGCTGTACGCGATCGATTCCTCCCAGCCGCTGCACGTAGTAGCGGCTGACAATTCCTCCCATACTGAAACCAACTAAATCCAAAGGTTGTCCTGGCGGGAAAGTCTTGGCGACAAAATCCGCAACTTGCTGTGCCAAATAATCTAGGTGTTTGGCACCGTTATTTGGTATCAGATCGAGATCGTATACAGACCGACCCTGCTGAAGCAGGTAGGGAGCCATTCTATGAAAAACTGCGCCGGTATCGTTAATACCGTGAACTAAAAGCACCGGGTTGCGATCGTTCTCACTTTTCATAGGGCTAGGGGCTAGGGGCTAGGGGTGCAGGAGGGCAGGGGTGCAGGAAGAAATTCTTAATTTTGACTTTTGACTTTTGACTTTTGACTTTTGACTTTTGACTTTTGACTTTTGACTTTTGACTTTTTTACTCGTTCATATTTCTGTAGGTAGCAACAGCTGAAGGAGATATGCGATTCAAATATCGGAAAATCCAATATTTGAATACTGTATCTAGAATCACCGGAAATGTAGCAATAAACAAAAAGATAAATTGTCTACTTTCCGGTATTCCCAGATGTCGCGATATGCCTTCTAGCAGGACTTCCCATCCATGTGGGGAGTGGAATCCCACGAATATATCGGTAAACAAAATAATAATGAAAGCTTTAGCGCTGTCGCTGAGACCGTACACAAGTTCATCGATAAAAGATTTCAAAACGGCGATTTCTCGACGACTCGTAAAGATGACCAGACCAAAAGCAAATAAGGACAGTAAATCGGAAAAGACATTTTTAATCGCATCAGCGCTTTCGTGCCGAGATTCTTCGGCTATTTCCTGCGCTCTTTCTTTGAGTTTTACCTCTATTTCCTCTGCCGAAAACTTGGGAACTTCAAAAATCAAGTTCTCAAATTCTAATCTTTCCTTAAATACTTGTAACTCACCCAGCGCTTCTTCTTCCAAATCGCGGTTTATGAAAATATCGACTTTGTTTTCATCTCTCAACTTATCTACTATTGGGCCGATTAGAAAAAGCTTAGATAGTTGATAAGTAAGCAGCGGTGCTATAATTAAAATTAAAATAAACTTAATAGAAACTGCTGTTTTTGCCTTCGACTTGCGGAATTTTTTGACGACTTCTTCTTCTGATTGAGGGTCTAACTCTCTCTGGAGCCGATTCAAGGTTTGAAAAATTGACCTGGGTAGGATACCTGTTTTATCAGTGACAGTTTCATTAATTTTGCCTTCAAGTTCAGATTTGGATAAATATACTTGTTCGTTTTTATTATTGGCGCTAAAATCTTGAGAAACAAAGTCATTTTTAGGGGGAACTACTACCAAAGATAAAGATGTTTCCGGTTGGGGGTTTTTCGATTCGCGAGTGTATTGAGAAACGATGCGATCGATAAACTTAAGCTTCTCTAAAATAACCGATGGTTTATCTCTGGCATCCAACCCATAAACATCGCCATTCTTGACGGCAACATCACCTTCTTTTGGTTTGGCTACATTTTGATTCGTAAGGCTTACAATTGAACTGCTAGCCTTGAATTCAACCAGTCCCGCCTTGATAATATTTAAGTTTTGCTTAAGTTCTGCCTCAAAATAAGCCATTGTGCTGTCTCCGTACTCAGCAGAGTCAGCAGCTATTTGGCGACCCTCAAAATGTTCATCTTCGATCGCCTTGATTTGCAAAGCCGCATTATATGCTCGATCTAAGGCTCTTTCTGGCGTTTCGGAAAACCAGTCGCCAGCATAACGCAAGGAATCTCTAATTTTGGCCAAAAATGTTTTCTTCATGACACAAATTTATCCCTGACTCTCAGTGATATAGGAGAAATATCCTGATTGCTTCTGGCTTAATGCAGATTTGCAAAAGTCAGAAAATCGAATGTACGTGGTATGATAACAGATTAACCGGAGGACGGATGGTGGTGTCTGAATCTGTTTGGATCGCTGGCTCCAGTCGCGGTGGCAAGACTACCCGGTTGATAGAGCAGTTTTGCACCTGGGTACAGATGGGATTCGATCGCCCAAATGCTACCATACCCAATTCTGCAACTCAGGGACGAGCAGTTACCCAAAGTGCAGTCAGTCGTTTAACTGCCAGACAAAGAGCCTCAGCAGCTTTGATATTTGCTGCTAATGGAGATAACCGCATTGAATTAACCGATCGCATCACAGCGGCGATACCTAATATACCGATTCGCACAACCACACCTCTAGCTTTTTTTGAGGATGAAGTAATTCTATTTTGGCCGCTCTTAATACAGAGGTTGAATCTAAAGGCACAATTTCCTCTGCGACTGCGCCCGGAAACAGAACAGGAATTAGCAACCGAGCTGTGGCGTCCGGAATTGGATATGGGTATTTGGCGACAGATGGGGGTGAACGAATACCGATTAGTACGTCGCGCCCTCGACTTGCTGTTACTGGCTGGTTTGAGTGGAACGCCTCCAGAGGATATATCTGAAATTTTAGAACAAGGTTTGGTGGAAGAGGGGCAGAGCGACCCCACCCCCAACCCCTCCCCGTCTCAAGGGGAGGGGAGAAGCAACCCCACCCCCAACCCCTCCCCGTCCCACGGGGAGGGGAGAAGAGAAGATGAGAGTTTTGAAGAGGAACTCAGCAGTCAGCACTCAACACTGAAAATGATGTTGTTGCGGTGGAAGCAATGGTGTTTGGAGCGAGGATTGCTGACTTACGGTATTATTGCGGAATTATATTGGCGCTATTTATTGCCAGATGCAACTTATCAGCAACATTTAACTCGTCGGTGTCGCATAGTTCTGGCAGATGATATAGATGATTATCCCGCGATCGCACGCGATTTGTTTGACTTTCTCCTAGACAGTGGCGCGATCGGCGCTTTCGCTTACAATCCTGAAGGTGGCGTGCGCGTAGGATTGGGTGCTGACCCCGATTTTATGGCAGGTTTGGCATCCCGCTGTCAAGTGGATACCTTGAGAAGGCGACCGATTATTTGTTTGGAAGATTCTCTGGGAAGTAGCCTGGTGGAAGCGCTCAACGACCCCTCCTTACTATCCCCTTTGCCAGAATCAGTGCAGTCTCTGCAAACGATATCGCGATCGCAACTTTTGCGCGAAACCGCCGAGATAATCAGTCAAGCGATAAACTCAGGACAGGTGCAACCGCAAGATGTCGCTGTTATAGCACCCGGTTTAGATGCGATCGCACGCTACAGTTTCATCGAAATTCTCACAGGTAAAGGTATAGCCGTCGAATCTCTCAACGATCAGCGCCCTTTATCCAGTTCTCCGATCGTTCGCGCATTGCTCACCCTTCTGGCTTTAGTTTATCCGGGATTGGGACGTTTGGTAGACCGAGATGCGATCGCGGAAATGCTGGTAGTACTCAGTCAATCATCAGCAGCAACAGAGAACGAGGAATCGGAAGACACCCCCATCCAAAATCCCAAATCCCAAATCCCAAAAGGTATCGATCCAGTTCGCGCAGGTTTGTTGGCAGACTATTGCTATGCGCCAGATCCGGAATTGCCCAGTTTGCAGCCTGTGAAAAGCTTTGCTCGCTGGGATCGTCTGGGATATCAAGCCACCAAAGCTTATGAAGAAATTGTACAGTGGATCGAAGAACAGCGATCGCAACAACAGCAACGTCTCATTCCCAGCGGCGTTCACGTACTCGATCGAGCAATACAGCGCTTTTTGTGGAATGGCAGCTATCTTCCCTTTCACCAATTATCAGCTTTGCGAGAATTGATGGAAACCGCCCAGCATTATTGGGAAGTAGACGGACGACTGCGAAAAACTTCGATCGACTCCCCCGTTAGTGCAGGAGATACACCATCTCATACTACCGTCGGTCGATTCATTCAGCTACTGCGGCGCGGTACAGTAACGGCAAATCCTTTTCCCATGAGAGCTTTTGGCAGAACAGCAAATGCCGTCACCTTAGCGAATATTTTTCAATATCGTTCCAGTCGCAGATTTCATCGTTGGCAATTTTGGATGGATGTCGGTTCTCTTCTGTGGTTAAGTGGAGGTGCAGCTAGTTTATTTGCTTCTCAATTATTTCTGCAAAATCGATTGGGAGAACCTTGGACAGAGCAAAATGAAACAGAAGCAGGAGAAGAAAGACTGCGACGAATTGTGCGAGATTTGTTGTCTCGTGCGGGAGAGAGAATTTATTTGTGTCACAGCGATTTTGCCGTGAACGGACAAGAACAAAACGGCCCGCTTTTGACATTGGTAAATGCTTCTGTTCCCGTTAACTCAGAGGCATTATTAACGCAAACCTAGAATTATCGCCAGGAAAACTAAATACATCCAAGCTGTTGGTATCCCGATAAAAAGTCCGGCAATTGCCCAGCCTCTTTGATGAGCTTTGAAATGTTCGATACTCCGCCACTTTTTACTTTTCCAAGCCCATTCATTGCCTCTATTCCCTAATGCGATCGCCATCAGCCAACCTACCTGCGGTATCCAGCATAAAAGACCGATCCAAACATTATTAGTTAGCGGCCATATCCAAGGTAGCAAAAATGCTCCCCAATTCCAACCTTTGATTTCATCTGGCACAGGTACAGATGAATCGAATAAACCACCTTGACCGGAATTATTCAACTCAGATGTTTGCTTTAAAAGCTCGTCACCCCTTGGTTCGATCTTTAAGTTTATTTGTTTGAGGTTTTCTAGCGCTTCTCTAACATTACTAAACCTGCGTTCTAAAGCAGGCTCCGTCATTTTCGTTAACCAACTTGCCAAATGAGGAGACAAATTTACCTTGTCAGCAAATTGAATTTGTAAATTTTTTTGTGGCAAATCGGCAGGCGGAATACCAGTCAATAAATGAATCAAAGTTGCTCCCAGCGCATACAAATCCGATGCCGGAACTGCCCGACCGCCAAATTGTTCCATCGGTGCATAACCGTAAGTTCCCACTACAGTAAATGTAGCACCCTCTGTTGCCGCTCGATCTTGAACTGCACCAAAATCAACTAAATAAATATGTTCGTCTTCACCCCAAATTAAATTACTGGGTTTGATATCGCGATGTAACACAGGCGGATTTTTATCGTGCAAGTAAAACAGAATATTCAAAACCGATACGGTGATTTTGTGTATTTCCTTTTTCGTAAATTTTCGACCTTGACTCAGCAATTCTTTCAAGGAAGCACCGGGAATATATTCTTGCACCAAGCCGAACCAAAGCGTGCGATCGTCTATATGAAAATAATCTCGATACTTAGGAATGCGAGGATGATCTAGTTGTTTGAGAACTTGCGCTTCCCGTTCAAATAATTTGAGGTCATCCCACTGCACTTCGCCGCCAAAAGCCAGGAGTTTGACAACTACCTTCTCTTTAGATTCTGTTGCCAAATCTTCTGCCAGCCAAGTTTGACGCCCAGCATTTTTCCCTAACTTTTGTTTGAGTTGATAGCGTTCTTGTAATATTTGTCCCGATTCCAGCATTTTGCTCATATTTTTCGTTATCTTATTTGACTAAAATCGACAAAAAGCTCTTTTTTGATGTTTGCTTGGCAGGACTTCATTGAGAGCGATTGAATTTATTTTTTTGGCGCTGGCGGAAGGTTCCCTCCTCCGCAATTTAAATCGCTCAACACAAAATTAATTGCCAAACCAAAGCCACCTAAAATAATCCCGCTCAAAGCAATGCCGCTCAAAGATAATAGTGCTAAACGTTTATAACGAACCGGACTGCTAGCATACTTGTTCGTCTTCCCCTAAAATTATATTGCTAGGTTTGATATCGCGATGCAGCACGGGCGGATTTTGTTCGTGCAAGTAAGTTAAAATTTCGAGCAGCCCAGTGGCGATCGATCGCACTTGCATTTCCCCAAACCGCTTCCCTTCATCCAACAATTGCTGTAGCGATTTACCTGGAATCAAATCTTGCACCAAAGCAAACCAACACAAACCAGAACCGGCTTGCTTATCCAACGAGAAATAGTCCCGATATCGTGGAATACAGCGATGATTTAGCTGTTTGAGAACTTGCGCTTCCCGTTCAAACAATTTGAAATCGTCCCATTGCATCTGGGGATTAAAAGCAAGCAATTTGACAATTGCTAACTCACGTGGAGACACAGCGACATCTACCGCCAGCCAGGTTTGACGCCCTGCATTTTGTCCTAAGCGCTGTTGGAGCTGATATCGCCCCTGTAAGACTTGTGACGCTTGCAGCATCGTTCCATTTTAGATGAGAGGATTTTGGATTGGGGATTATCTCAATTTTATAACTAGCGGCTAGAGCGCCAGTCCAGTAAAAGAGGTTGACAAAAGAAATAAGATGTGTACTTGTATAGAAACCTCGGCAGGGCGAAGCAAGAGGACATAAAAATTGTTGCTTCTGGCGATCGATTCTCGCCCTCTTGCTTCGCCCCTACACAATACATATTTCATTGTTTTTGTCAATTTATTCTAGTGGACTGGCGCTCTAGGGGCTAGAAAAAGTCAAAAGTCAAAAGTCAAAAGTCAAAATTAAGAATTTCTTCTCGCTCTCCCACTCCCCCACTCCCCCACTCCCCCACTCCCCCACTCCCCCACTCTTTCCCTAGCCCCTAACTCCTCTAAAAAGGATTGAACTGCAACGAGAAATACAATCCCTTTTCTTGCAAAGTTCTTTCCTCACCACCGAGATCGATCAGGGGGATACCGTAATCTATACGAGCTCGCATCCTATCGCCCATTTGCCACTGTACCCCCACACCGACAGATGCTAGATTATTGGTTTCTGGATTAACTCTGCCAGAACTGTTCCATACTTTACCTACATCCACAAACGGGATAACTTGCAAAAGACCGCGCCCTTCCGAGAGGCGGTAAATCGGAAAACGCACTTCCGCAGAAGCAAAAACGCCATTATCCGTGAGTAAGGCGTCTTGGCGATATCCGCGCACGCTTTCAAAACCACCCAAACCAAACTGCTCTAATGGTAAAAGAGCGCGATCGGCTAACTGCATATCCGCACGCAGCAACAGCAAAGGGGAATTAGTCGTATCTCTTCCTCGTCCTCCCAGCAGGCGCAACCACTGCGCCTGTCCCCGCCAACCGACAAATCGGCTATCTGGATAGCTTTCGTTAATCGAGGCGTCAAAAGCACCTATACCAAAATTGAATTGCGATCGAGCGGCGAATACAGATTGACTGCTTCGCTGCGTCCATTCTTGGAAAACCCTGATTGCCGAAATGCGCGTGCGCCCCTCGTCATCCGCACCGGGAGAAAGCTGGAAAGGCTCATCTAAAAGGAAAGTCTTGCTTTCTCGCCGCGAAGCAGTCACACCGACGGCAAATTCTTGAGTAGGAGTTTGAATAATTGGTTGGCGGTATGTCAGCTCGTAGTCGCGGGAAGCCGCCTCAATATCAACTTGGTCGAAAGGTTCTTCAATGATACTGCTTTTTGTGTAACCAAAGCTGAAACGGAGGGTACCGTTACGGGCGTTGATGGGATAGGTGTAGCTGGCATCGAATTCGTGACTGCCGGTAGTATTGGCATAGGACAAGACCAAAGCATCTCCCTGTCCCAGCAAGTTAGCTTCGGTAAACGCCGCTCCTCGCCGTAAAGTACCCACGCTGGGCGAACGACCGTTATCGAAAGTGATCTGAAGGTCTTCGGTTGGGGCTGGTCGTACTGTCACTTCCAGTACACTAGATCCGGGACGCGATCCGGCTGAAAGTTCTGCGGAAATATTTCTGATTAAGGGATTGAGTTGCAGCAGTTGGAGAGATTGCAGCAGGCGATTGACATTTAGCGGTTTATCTGCACCCAAGGCAACCCGCGATCGCACATAGTTAGCATTCAACCGCCCAGTACCGGTAACTCGGATTTCTTCCACAACACCTTCCACCACCTGAATCTTGACAACGCCACCGTTGAGTGCTTGGGGTGGAATAAAAGCACCAGATGTGATATACCCCTTGCTGACGTACAATTGCGTTACCGCAGAACGCGCTTGCAGCAATTGGGCAAAGGAAACATCGCCCAGGAATGGCTTAGTAACTTCAGCTAATTCTCGATCGCTCAAGGCTGTATTGCCATCGAACTCGAACCGTTCCACTTTGATAGTATTGGGAAGGTCGCTGGGGACAGGTTCTGTAGGTGCCGTATTTGAGGGAGTCGATGGTTGCAGCAGTTCGGAAGGTGGCGGTAGCGGTGCGGGCGTTGGTAGTGGCGGTAAAGGCGGCGGTGTTGGCGGAGTGGGAAGCACCGGATTCGGTACTTGGCTGGGATTTGGTGTCAGAGTCTGTGCTTTGAGTCCTTCAGCGTACAAACTGCCGATTAAGGCGACCAGACTTAAGGCGAGATAGGATGCAGCGTTAGAAGGTAAAAGCATTCCCAAGGTTTGCCCGGTTACGACGGCAAAAGGCAAAAGAGAAAGATTTTGTTTTTCTTTTGTCTTGTTAGTTTCCTTAAGTTTTAAGTTTTTAGTGTGGTTTTTGGAGTGCATTGCAAACAGCTGGTATTACTTCTGGACTATAAATGTAACGGTAGGCACCTGAAGCTGCGAATTTTAATTCTTCTTTGGAGTTTATCATCATTGACTTTCTACCATTAAAGTCAGAAATAAAGCTTTACTGCCAGTAGGATCGGAAATATGCAACAAGATACGTAAAAATTTGCAATCCCTGCTATTTCTTGTGTCGATCGCCCTTTTATTGCCTTGAGGGTTGAGTGTATAATTTATTCCCACTCGCCAAAGCGAACGGTTGCGCTGTGGCAGGCGTAGCTGACTGCTAAAAGAAAAACCGAACACACCCAGCAATCTCGCAGCGCTCCACACCCTGCCTCATCAGAAAATAGAGAATAATTTGCAGTCAGCTTAGCACAAGTAATTTTTTAGAGCCCTCGCGGGTTTCTAGGCAATATGGGCAAGTTTGATGGCCCCAGCGGTGGCGTTTGGGGTACGGGAATAGGCCGATCGAGCAGCGGCGCAGTTCTGCGAGGCGCTACGCTGGAAGGGTAGAAATCCTGCGGGCGATCGCTCCCATCAATACAGGTTCTCATCACTTGCGACACAGAAATATCCACTTCCCCATGCAATCCCACCACGCAATCAGCAAAGCGCACCGGTAACAAACTGCGGCGGCAGTTATCCAAAACGTCCGGAGCCGATGCGTTTTGAGTGCGGTTGCTGATATTTACCACACAGGTTGCCAGGTCGCGGGGTCGTCGCACGGTCACGCAAGTAGAAAGGGCATCCACCGCCGCAATGTTCGTTTGCTGATTTATCCCAATCACGCATCTGGTTAAATCTTCCGGATACAGCGATGCCGCACAGGCGTCTGCCGCTACTGCTGCGGGGATAGCCGCACGCACCATCTCGGAGGCACATCTTCGGAACTCGTTGCGCGTCACTGCTCCAGCCGGATTGGTGGGCCAAGCGTAAGGCAATAAACACAGCGTCGCCAAGGGTGTAGCCCAAAAGCGAATTAAAAGAGACAATTTATTGGAAAAACTCTTTCCCATCATGGTTAAAGTTAGATAAACCTCTGCCAATATAAAATACTCTACCCCGCCTGACGGCTGGGGGTCAGGTTTTCAGTAGCCCTAAGCACAACGTCCTGCAATGAACAAAACAATGTACTTGAACCTCCAGGGTTGTTTATAAGAACCCCCAATTTAGCAATATTGTTTGCGCCATTCTCATCAGCATCACCAACCCAGCTGCAAGGCACATTCAGGCAACTAAATTTCTTTCCCTGTCTATTACCCAAGACGTTACAGACATGACAGGTTTTAGATGTGTACCTTGGCTCGACCAGATGTACTTTGACGCCAAACTTAATTCCTTTGTAGAGCAAGAACATCCGCAGTTGGAAGAATGCCCAACTATTGATGCGGCGGCGTTCGGTCTTAGAGCGTGGCAGGTGATTAGTCCGCTCCCTAATGCCTGTCAGATCCTCCAAAGAGATGGCGAGGGTTTTTGTTTGACGCTGCTGAATAAGCCGATAAGAAATGGTATGGTTCAGCCAAGTCTGAAATCTTCTCTCGCGTCCACTCAACCGTTTCAGGAGTTGTCTACATCTTCTGCGACTGCTCCGAGTGCCTTTGGACGCACGGGATTGCAAAGAAGCTCTAACACGACTGTATTTGTCTCGGATTTGTGTTATCTGTTTGCCACTGAACTTTTCTCCAAGCGATGTAACGGCAATATCAGTACGACCCAAATCGACGCCCAAAACACTATTTGTATCTTGCGCCTGGGGCGGTTTAGACTCCAACTGAATTTGCAGGTAGTACGAACCATCCGGTCGCTTTACCAACACTGCTGCCTTGGGGGATTGTCCTTTCAGCAAGGAGCGTTGGTAGTTACCAATTAACAGACGAAACCGTTCCCGACGCTTCAACATCGTCAATGTGACTGTCCAATCCTCCTCTATAAAAGTGAAGATGCGACTGTCGTAGTTAGCAGATGTAGGAGCGAACTTCTTCACCTTTTGTCCCTTCAGTTTTGCCGTTTTGCGGTTAGCACAGACACGCCTAATGGCATGGATGGTCAACTGAGCAGGTAGACCGCAATCATGCCTCGCTGCCTTGTAAATCAACGCTTGGACAGCTATCTGATTGGTCAACTTTTCTGGAGTGTTGCGGTTAATGTACTCACAGCAATTTGCAAAGCCTTGCAGTACTGCTTCCACCTTCTCAACTTGGTGGGGCAGCACTTCCAGTTTGCAACTGACTGTGAGAACTTGGGACATTTTCAAATAGTGAAGTTTGCTGAGCTTAGTATACCATCTATGGCTAAAAAAGAGGGCATCGAACCCTCTTTTTTAGCCGCTCCTACTCCCCACCCTAAGAGGGTGGGGAGTAGGAGCGATTCGTTGAATTTTAATCAAGAGAATGGTGACAGCGTAGCAGATTCGATCTACCTGGTTGATATTTGCACTAAAAGTTTGCGATACTAGAAAATCTGGCTATTATATTGAGGATCTAGAGAGGAAGCGAGATGTCGCGATACAGAGGCCCACGCCTCAGAGTTGTTCGTCGCTTGGGAGACTTACCCGGCTTAACTCGGAAGTCGCCAAGACGTGCTTATCCACCCGGTCAGCACGGTCAGAACCGCAAGAAGCGTTCTGAATATGCTATTCGTTTAGAAGAAAAGCAAAAGCTTCGCTTTAACTATGGTTTAACGGAAACCCAGCTGCTGCGCTACGTCCGCAGAGCCCGTCGCGTGACCGGTTCCACCGGACAGGTGCTGTTGCAGTTGCTGGAAATGCGTCTGGATAATACGGTGTTCCGTATGGGTATGGCTCCCACCATCCCAGCAGCCCGCCAGCTGGTAAATCACGGTCACATCACAGTGAACGGTCGCGAAGTCAACATTCCCAGCTATAGTTGCAGACCCGGAGAAACGATCGGTGTCAGAGACAGGGAAAAATCCCGCAAGCTGGTGGAAGCTAACCTGCAATACCCCGGTTTGGCAAACCTACCCAGCCATTTGGAGTTTGATAAAAACAAGCTTGTTGGCAAGGTTAACGGTCTGGTCGAACGCGAATGGGTGGCGCTACAAATTAACGAGCTGCTGGTGGTTGAGTACTACTCGCGGCAAGCCTAACGATTTTGGATTCCCAATTTTGGATTTTGGATTCAATCCAAAATCCTCTCATCCAAAATCTAAAATTGTCTCAGCCGCCAATTTGCGACATGGTGCGAGTATAAGCACCAGTCGTTCCCGAATAGCGCTGTTTGAAGTTAATCTCTGGTTTAATCGCCAGTAGCTGAGAAACTCGATCGCGTAATTCATCCGTACTAACACCAGCACGGAGTGCGCTCTTTAGGTCAATTTGTCCGCTTTCGTTTAACAAACACGGACGCAACCAACCATCTGCCGAAAGGCGCATCCGGTTACAGCGATCGCAAAAACATTCCGACATCTGACTGATAAATCCTAACGTCCCCTTGGCTCCCGGTATCTTGAACACATCGGCAGGGCCGTTACCGCGAACTTGCCCTTCTGTCAAGCCCCAGCGAGCGCGGATGTGCTGTCGTAACTCTTCGGAAGACACCCAACCGCGATTACCAAATAGTTCGTTATTGCCAATCGGCATAAATTCAATAAAACGAACGTGCCATTCTCGATCGAAGGTGAGAGCGGCTAAATCGAGAATTTCGCGATCGTTCACATCCGGAATTATGACTACGTTCAATTTCAGGGGATCGAACCCGACGCGATACGCAGCTTGAATACCCTCCCAAACCTGCTGCCAGCGCGAGCGACCGCGATTGCCGACGATTTTATCAAAAGTATCTGGGTTTAGGGAATCCAGACTGATATTAATGCGTCGCAAACCGGCATCGTACAAATCTTGCGCCATTCCAGCGAGTAAAAACCCGTTGGTAGTCATCGAGATATCTTGAGTTTCGGGAAAAGATGCGATCGCCCTTACCAACTCTACAACGCTCTGACGCAGCAAAGGCTCTCCTCCTGTCAGGCGAAATCGCGTAAATCCCACAGGTACAAACACTTCCTCAATCAGGGTGAGCAGTTCTTTGTCGGTCAACAGGTGTTGCTGCAAGATGTAGTTTAGCTCTGCCCCTTCCGGCATACAATACTGACACCGGAAATTGCAGCGATCGATTAAGCTAATCCGGAGGTAATCAACTTGGTTCATGTTTTGATTTTGCTCAGTTTGCTGTACCTAAAGAAGCCTCGCCCCAACACGGGTTTTCTTATGTAGCCAGAAAAAAAGGTATAAGCGCTAGATTTTCAGGCTTAATTACTATGGTAGAACTGTTATGAAAGATAAGGGTGTTGTGTGCGATCGCCTTTCCCGATCGCTCATAAAACTTATGCAAAATTTGAAATAGTATCCTGTCCGGTAGTATCGGTGGTACATGAATCATGTTGAGGATTGTCTGCACTGAATCGTTGGTTAAATTTTCACCACAGATGTAAACAAATAAACACAGATGAACACAGATGTGAGCGCAAATTTTTCTGCAACCTATGTAACCAAACACGATATAACCGGGTTTTTATAGAATAAGCAAAATTGGAACTTCTGTTATCAAGTTAACAAAAAAAGGAGGTTCTCTTTGTTACGGGAGAGCCTTCGTTTTGGATTGGTTTGCTCAAATATGGCAACCGCGTTGGCGGTTAAGGCATTCTGAATTCCTGAAACCCTTGATTCTAAAGACTTCTTCCCCTAGTCCCTAGCCCCGACACCCTAGTCCCTAGCTATATCGCCTTTTTTAACCAAAAAACCCTGTTGCTTGAAGGAATAGACATCTCCTTTCAAAGAATGGAGAGAGGTTTTATGAAACGTCTCGATAAGGGTTACAGTTCACGCACCTTGAATTTTTGGAAATGTCTAATAAACCTCTCCAAAAATTCTTGTGGGCTAGGCATCCTGCCTGACGATTGAGATTCTTTTCTGGAGATGTCTAATGAATGAATAGGTGTTCTAATTCCTATTTATTTTAGTTTCTTCAACTACTGCAACAGGAATTAGTTGAGATTTTTAGCCTCTTAAAAATGCGGGTGAAAGACAAAATTGTTTGAACGATCGCATCACCTGAATTAGCGACTGACTGCGTTGCTCCCGCACAAACAAAAGAGGTACCAGAGCCATTAAGCGCAAAACAGCCGAAATCGCGAAAAGTCCGAGCAAACCGCCGATATTGGCAAAATGGGCTAGAAAACCAGCAGCAGTTGTTGCCATAGCACCGGCGACGCCACCGACAGCAGCTGCGATCGCAAAATAGTTAGTTTGATTTCGAGTCGGTGCTATACTCATCTGGATATTGTTGTTGCATAAATCAATAGCTGCCCAAGTTCCACCAGTGAACAAGTGTAATAGCGGTAGCCAGAACCAAACACAAAAGCTATTATTGCTAGTTCCCAGCCAAAATAAAGGAGTCACCGCCACCAAAATACCAACTAATAGTAAAAGAGGACGATTGCCAATTCGGTCTGCCAACTTACCCCACACAATGAACATCAGCAAATTAGCCCCAGCTGATAAGCTGTTATAGAGCGTTACCAAACTAACATTCATGCCTAAGTCATTTAGCAGGTAAAAGTCGAAAAACGGACTGCTGAGGTTGGTGGCAAATGTCCAAAACCCAAAAAACAGCAAAAATCTCAGAAAATTATGGGGAATTGGGGACTCGGAACTAGGAACGGGGGGCTGGGAATTTCGGAAGTTTTGAGTTAAAGAATTTTCTTCTTCCCCTATTGCTGGACTCCCCTGCTCAAGAGTTCCCCTGTTCCCTCGATCCTCAATAGCGGACTGTTCCTGGGGATTGATATCCACCATAAATATTTGACAGCCCAGACTAATTAGGCCAAATACAACTCCCAATAACAAGAGGAGACCGTAACCGCGAATCATACCGCTGGGCCAAGCTGACACCACTAAACCCAGTAGAGGTATAGAGATCAGCTTTGTCAAGTTAGCGGCACTATTGCGAATACCAAAATATCTTCCTCGCAACCGCTCAGGAACCAAAGTAGCCATCCAACTCAACCAAGACGGAGATCCCAAAGCTGTGAGTAAATTGCTTGCCACGACTGTAGCGAGCGTCCATCTCAACAAATCGTGCTGATGAGCTTCGCTACGGCTGACAAACCAAATCCCCAGAGCTAAAATTAGCCACAGCAGCCGCGACGGGCCAAAAATCAGCATCCCGTAGTTACGGCGGCTGGTGCTTCGCCCTGCCAGATAAGCGCCCACCGGTTGCAAAAAATTCACCAACATCGGAATTGAGGACAGAATGCCAATCTCCACTGAGGAGGCACCCAGTTGCACCAAGAAATTACTTAGCAGAACGCCACTGGTAATATTGCCGAATAAGGCAGCAAAGACACCATCCCAAGTAGACGCGCTCAAGCTCGATCGAATTGCTTGTTTGGAAAATTTGACCGGAATATTGTTGGGCTCTACTGTCTCTGTTCCCTTGACGAGCTCTACAATTTCATTAGATGGAGAAGATATTTCAGAAACAAATTTGATTGTAGAGCTATACAAATTGGAAAAGGCAACCACTTAATTCCTCGCTAAAACAAAGATAACCTTCTAGCTTTGTCCTGGAAGGTAGGGATGACATAACGATAGATGGGAGGTTTTGGCTGGGCAGCTTGCTCCAGAAAGATATGTTTCTCAATCTATCGAAACAAAAATAAAACTAAGTTATCTGCCTCAAGATGAATGTAAAAAGAGCTTCGGATTGGTATGTCAGTTTTAGATACGAGCTAGAAGCCAAACCATCGACAAAAACAAGGCAGCGTCTTGGAGTAGATATTGGCATCAACTCCTTAGCCACTTGTGCCGATGGTAGTGTTTTCCCTTCTGTGAAAGCTTACCGTCAAACCAAAAGAAAACTGGCGCATCTACAACGCTCAGTATCGAGTCAGCTTCAAGGCTCTCTGAACAGAAGCAAAGCTAATCTGAAAGTAGCTAGGCTACACCGAAGAATAGCTAATATTAGACAAGACGCACTGCATAAGTTGACTTCTTGGTTAGCTAAGAACCACAGCGAAATAGTCATCGAAGATTTGAATATCTCCGGGATGCTCAAGAATCATCGCTTAGCTAGTGCGATTGCTGATAGTGGTTTTTATGAGTTCAAAAGGCAACTAGAATACAAAGCTAGTTGGTGTTGTGCAACCGTCATTAAAGCGGACAAATTTTATCCAAGTTCTCAGATTTGTAGCTGTTGCCATCATCGACAAAAAATGCCATTGTCAGCACGGATATTCAAATGTGTCAACTGTGGCATTGAATTAGATAGGGATTTTAATGCTAGTGTCAATTTAGAACACTGGCATCCAGAAATTGATTATCCTTTAACCGTCAGTTCGACGGGGATTGCTTGTGGAGGGTCACACCAACTTAATGGCACTGCCGTTAAGGATTCGATGAAGCAGGAAGGAAACGTCAAACTTTCTAAAATCAGACTTTCCAGGTCTAGTGAGTAAGTTTGAGTAAGTTTTCCAGAACGGAAGCATAAGAGTAGATAGAAAACGCAAATACGGACAGAAAAATAGGGGTTGAGTAGCATGGCAAACGAGCAACAGTTGGCTTTGCTCAAAGAAGGGGTAGATGTGTGGAATGAATGGAGGCAAAATAATCCGCAAATACAACCCGATCTGAGTGAAGCGGAACTGGAACAGCACGATCTGGGTGGGATCAACCTGATGGAGGCAAATCTGCGCTCTTGCAATCTCAGCAGTGCTAACTTAATGGGAGCAAATTTGCGCTTTTGCGACCTGAGCAGTGCCAATCTCAGTCAGGCGTACCTAAGCAATGCTGATTTCTTTGAGGCGAATCTTTGCGAAGCCAATCTCAGCGAAGCTTATTTGTTTGAGGCGAATTTGAGCCGGGTAAACCTAAATGGGGCAGATCTGCAATGGGCATACCTGGGTCAGGCAGACTTGTCCGGAACTTACACGATCGAAGCTAACCTAAACGAGGCAGATTTACGGGGAGCGTACTTACTGGGCACAAATCTCAGCGATGCGAACCTACAAAGAGCAAACTTGAGCGGAGCAGACTTACAAGCAGCTGATTTGCGTCGGGCAAATTTGGACGGAGCAAACCTGATGGGAGCAAGGTTGCTGAAGACGAATTTTGAGGATGCAAAGTTGACAAATTGTGCAATATATGGAATTTCCTGTTGGGAATTAAACTTGCAAGGTGCAAAACAGTCGAATTTGGCGATCGCTCCTCCTGGTGAAACAGCGATCGTCGTTGATAATCTGGAGCTGGCTCAGTTTATTTATTTGTTGCTCAATCAAAAGAAAATCCGCCAACTGATCGATTCTTCGGCCTCGGAAGTAGTATTGGTACTGGGTAGTTTTCTATCTCAGGAGCGCAAGGATATTCTGGAAGCAATTCAAGATCGCCTTCGCCTTCACTGCTATTTACCTGTAGTGTTCGCACTAGACTCTTCAGCAAATCGCGACATTGCAGATACTATCTCCTGTCTGGCTAAAATGGCTCGGTTTATCCTTGTTGACTTGACCGACACCAAAAATATTCCCCAGCAATTGCAGGATATTCTGCCTCAACTAGAGCGCGTGCCGGTGCAGCCTTTCGTGCAAGCAAAAGCTGGGGAATACCCTATTTTTGAGAACTCTCAACTATCTTGGCTACTCCCAACCTATCGGTATCGCGACTTGAAGGATCTGATCGATTACCTGCAAGAAAAGACGATCCCGATCCTCGAAGTGAAGGCAGAAAAACTAATAAAAGATTAAAATAACGACTGGCCTCATCTATTGCCAAGCAGATGAGGCTAGTATAGTTAGTAAAAAAGTTTCAGCCCGATCCCGTAGCGTCAACCGAATGATGATTTGTGTGAGTCGATCTGACAGCGACACCGCGTCTGTCGTCTTGCCAGGGATCGCTCGCTACACATACTGGCGAACGCACGCAGCTTCAACAGCTGCCTGAGTTGCTACATCCATAAATCGCAAGGATAGCGTCTTACCCAAAGAAGCGGCTCTTTTCAGCCCAGAAATCAGACTGTTAACTCCCTCTGCTTCCACGTTGTCTACCCATAACAGATCGACAACTACAGTGTCAGATGTTAATTCCAGAGCTTGTTCTAGCGCCTTTGTGAAAGCTGGGCAGCTCATATTATCGAGACAGCCATTCGGTCTCAGCACAACGGTGCGGGGCCGTCCAGTTTCTGTTGTGTTGACTAGATGAGGAAAATTAGGGAAGTCCATGAGGGGTTCCATCGGAAGCTCCAGGACGTAGTGGTGGAAATTTAGGCGTCGGGTTGGGAGCCTCGCAAATTATACTTTTGATGCTCTCATTCCCTAAAGTGTAAGGAATTCTTGGGCTCAGATTGCCTTTTCAAATTTTTGTAAGGACGAAGCTTTAAATGCGTTGCCCGTACAGTTTGACATTCTGATTTGTCTAGTATTTCAACTAGCACCTCAAGAGTAAATCGGCGCAAAGCCGTACCTTACTCTTATAGAGTGAAGCAAAACTGTGTTTCTTGGTTTGCGATCGGTCACCATAAACCTATGATTTAAATCACACCGATAAACAATCCAAAATCCTGGCATCCAAAATCTAAAATTGACATGACTTTACCCCGTTCTGGATATACCTTACCTGTGTTTGCCTGTGCTGGTGCGATCGCCGCCCTGTTATGGTTAAAGGAGCGCAAACCTGTTCCATCGGTGTCAGTCGATTTGATCGAACCCAGCCAAATCGTAGAAATCCCAATAGAGCAGGTGAGCGGAATCAAAGAGGGGGAAGCTTTGGCGATCGCGTGCAGCGATCCTGGCGATAACCTCGACCTTACTCGCAACACACCGATCTGGACACTGGTGGAATTTTGCCAGGAAGCAGAAGAGCAGATTGTCATCAAAGGCGGTGAAGGAATTGGGCGAATAGTTGATGCTGGTGGAGAAGCTGCAATATACAGCTATGCCAAACGACTTTTGCGCCAAAACCTAGAACCTCTGCTAGAACAGGAGTCAAAAATTCAGGTGACGATCGTTTTACCGGAAGGGAGATCTCTGGCAAAACGTACCTCCAATGCCGCTTTTGGGGTCGTCGATGGACTTTCCTTGCTGGGTACTACAGGTATTTCCGCGCCTTTAAGTGCGCCCGGTCAGTTGGAGGCAAGCCTTACAGAATTACGAGAAAAAGCCAGCAAATTAAGGCTAGAGGGGGGAGGAAATTCAGAAAATACTTCATTATCCAGTCCGCAGCCTTCCATTTTGGTTTTTTGTGTCGGAGAAAACGGTTTAGACTTAGCTCGACAATTGGATATTCCACCAGAGAGGCTGGTAAAAACTGCCAACTGGTTGGGGCCAATGTTAGTAGAGGCGATCGTGCAGGGCGTTAAAGGAATTTTATTATTTGGCTACCACGGTAAGCTGATTAAATTGGCTGGCGGCATTTTTCACACTCACCATCATCTTGCTGACGGACGCCTGGAAATTCTTACCGCTCACTGCGCCCAAGTGGGTTTACCGACACCCGCCTTACAAAAGGTGTTTACTAGCGCAACAGCTGAAGACGCTTTGAAATATCTGCGAGATTTGGATGCCCAAAGCGCCAGCAATTGGGTGAATTTGGTTTATAGTTCGATCGCCCTCGCCATCGATACGCGATCCCAAGCTTACATTCGCACTCACACCGAAAACGATGTTTGTGTGGGATCGGTTTTGTTTGACCGCGATCGTCAAATCTTTGTCAAAAGTGAAATGGGTTATGCCTTGCTGTCTGCATTGCTGGGTTTTCATACTGCGAGCCGCAATTAGTCATGTTAAGTAGTGGGCAGAATTAAACTAACTGTGAGAAATGCTTAATAGTTAATGCTGATAACCAAAAAGAGAAGTAATAAGCAGAGTGCAGTATAAATAGATATATTGGGACATTCTTAAGCTCTCTTTTTTGGATTTATTCAGTGACACTCCAGACATCTCAACCGATCCCTACCGAATCTTTGGCACAGTTGGATCGCCAGATAATTATAATTCTGGATTTTGGCTCTCAGTACTCCGAGTTAATCGCTCGCCGGATTCGGGAAACTCAAGTTTATTCAGAAGTCCTTTCTTATCGCACTACTGTCGAACAGCTACAAGAGATTAATCCAAAGGGGATAATCCTATCTGGAGGCCCCAACTCGGTTTATGATGCAGGGGCACCCCATTGCGATCGCCGGATTTGGAATTTAGGCATTCCCATTCTGGGTGTTTGCTACGGGATGCAACTGATGGTGCAACAGCTGGGTGGGGAAGTAACGCGAGCCGAGCGGGGCGAGTATGGCAAAGCGTCGCTTTTGATTGACGATCCCACGGATTTGCTCACAAATGTAGAAGATGCGACAACGATGTGGATGAGCCACGGGGACTCTTGTAGCATCTTGCCATCGGGTTTTGAAATCCTCGCTCATACAGAAAATACTCCCTGTGCGGCGATCGCCCATCATGAGAAAAAGCTCTATGGCGTGCAGTTCCATCCGGAAGTGGTTCATTCGGTTGGCGGTCAGGCTTTAATCCGCAACTTTGTATATCACATTTGCGACTGCGAACCGACTTGGACTACTGCGGCTTTTGTTGAGCAAGCGGTGCGAGAAGTTCGGGCTAAGGTTGACGATAAGCGGGTATTGCTGGCTCTTTCTGGCGGCGTTGATTCTTCCACGCTGGCGTTTTTGATGCACAAGGCGATCGGCGATCGATTAACTTGTATGTTCATCGACCAAGGCTTCATGCGTAAACATGAGCCTGAGCGTCTGTTGAAGCTGTTTCAAGAACAATTCCACATTCCGGTAGAGTACGTCAATGCCAGAGATCGTTTTTTGGCTGCGATCGCTGGAGTTAGCGATCCGGAAGAAAAACGTCGTCGCATCGGTCACGAATTTATCCGCGTTTTTGAAGAAGAATCAAGACGCCTCGGCCCCTTCGATTATCTGGCCCAAGGCACTCTTTACCCGGATGTGATCGAATCAGCAGATACTAATGTTGACCCCAAAACCGGGGAACGGGTAGCTGTGAAAATTAAAAGCCATCACAATGTCGGTGGTTTGCCGAAAGACCTTCGCTTTAAGCTGGTAGAACCTTTGCGGAAATTGTTTAAGGATGAAGTTCGCAAAGTCGGTCGTTCGATCGGCTTACCAGAAGAAATTGTACAGCGTCATCCTTTCCCTGGCCCAGGATTGGCTATTCGGATTCTGGGTGAAATCACAGCAGAAAAGCTGGATATTTTGCGGGACGCTGACTTGATTGTGCGCCAGGAAATCAACCGCCAGGGAATGTACAGCCATTTGTGGCAAGCTTTTGCTGTTCTGTTGCCTATCCGCAGTGTAGGGGTGATGGGAGATCAGCGCACTTATGCTTATCCGATCGTCTTGCGCTTTGTCAAAAGTGAAGATGGGATGACAGCGGACTGGGCGCGAGTGCCTTACGATTTGTTGGAAACTATCTCTACCCGCATTGTCAACGAAGTACCTGGGGTAAATCGCGTGGTGTACGATGTTACCTCTAAACCGCCCGGAACGATCGAGTGGGAATGAGATTGAATCTGCTTCGATTACCGAAAATAATAGGTCTAAAGCCTCGCCCTTCCAGGGTTGGTGAGGAAACTCCTCAATGTAAGCCGAGGCGGGGAAACAGGAAACCCAAACAGTGATGTTTAAAATCCCCGTCCGTTCACGGCGGGGAGAATGTCAACCAGGTTATTCATTCGTAGGGAGTGGGGGAGCTTAGGTCGCGGGAGAGTTCTTGAGCGAAAGAATTAATATTTTCCTATTTTCCCCTAACCCCTAACCCCTATTTCCCTTTTTCCTCTTCCTTGTCCCTCTTGTTTTTGACTTTTAACTTTTGACTTTCTCTGGGCTCATTTCGGGTGGGTAATTTCTTAACTTTTTGTGGAAAAACTGCAAAATATCTGTGGAAAAGTCGGTGTTGCTGTGGAAAACTACCTGTAATTTTATTATCGATCGTAAGTGATCCGATCGGATTTGTAGGTAGGCGGTTCGACGTGAATTAAGACCCTTACCGGGCTAAACCGTTCTGCCAGACGCGCTTCTACTTCTTCGGTAATTCGATGGGCTCCTTCCACATCTTGGGCGTTCACAATCAGGTGCATTTCGATAAACACTTGTCTTCCTACGACTCCTCTGGAAGCAATTTCGTGGCAGTTGATCGTTCCTGGAACTTGCATGGCGATCGTATGAATAGCCTCCGGTGCGATCGCCATTTCATCCACCAACCACGGTAGATTTTCTGTCAAAACCGACCAACCGCTGCGAAAAACTAACAAAGCGACTGGAAAAGACAAAATCACATCCAACCACTGAAGTGCGGGCAGATTTAAAACTCGTGCCTGCCAAACGCCAATCAAACCCAAAAGAACGGTAATCGTTACCCAAACATCGCTCATGGTATGCTGGGCGTCTGCAACTAGAATCGGACTGCCAACTCGTATCCCAACATTACGCTCGTAGAATGTGACAAAAATATTGATGCCCAAAACAATCAGGAGTATCCACAGTTCGGGTGCCGATATTTTGACTGGTTGCAAACCGTGTTGAAAGCCTGCGATCGTTCGTTCTATTGCACCTTTAAGAATTTCAAAGCAGGCGACTCCCAAGAAGGCAGCTATTCCCAATGCCCCCAGAGCATCAAATTTCTGGTGTCCGTAAGGGTGGTCGCGGTCTGGTTTTGGAGAAGCCAAGCGGCTGGCAACCAGTCCCAAGACGTTGTTGGCGCTGTCGGTGACGCTGTGCAGGGCGTCTGCCAGCAAGCTCAGGGAACCAGTCCACCACCCTACGCTTGCTTTGATCGCCATTACTACTAAGTTAAGTAGTAAAGTGATCAGCAAAACTTTTCGCACTTCAGAGCGGTTATCTAAAACCATGACGCTATTGCTTCTCTACGATAATTCTCTCGCCTCCAGTGTAGATCTCAGGCACAGGAACAGGATAGTTAAAACCCTTGCCTTATCAGCATTTTAGTTGTATTAACACCTATAATTACTTTTGGTTATTGACATTATTTTTAATTAATAGTGAGTGCTTTGCTTGATTTGATGGACAACCCCTTCCGTAAAGCGACCATATCTCTTAGCATTAATAGGAGTATGTAAAGATTAATTGCTAATGTCATCTTCTCAACTTAGACTTAACCTGGGAGAAGGTTCTGTTTCCTTTAGCTTCACTCCAGAAGCGGCGCGGGAACTACAAGGTGCGATCGCCCAGTTGATGGAGCGCTTGAAAGCAGTTAGCGCTCACGCGACTGGCGGCGGTGGCGGTAAAGCCAGTCCCCAGAAACCTATGGAGTACCAATACACAGGTGAAGTGTTCCTCGAAATGTTCTGCAACCCCAACATCTGGCCCACTCCGTTTGCTGCCAAAGTCTTGATCGCGCTTCGGGACGATCGGATTCGTCTGAGTACCGAAGCAGAACTGACTCGGATTACCGAGGACATCAACGTTTATCTCGAACAGTTTGGTTGAGTGCTACTGCATATCGGTAAAAATAATTTACAAATTTGGCTGTGAGCGCTCAATACTGTAAACTAAAAACGACTGCGGCACACGGTAAAGCAGCTGTTGCGGCTTCAAGATCCTTGTGTTGCTGTTTGCAAACGCCTGTTCCGAGATGAACTTGCCGATGAACTCAGATAACCCGATTGAGCTACTGCAAACAGGATTTCGCGTCTCTCTGGGCGCAGCCGCTTCCCTGATTGAAAGTGTGACGGACTCTCAAAAGCGAGAGGAAATTATTTCTAAAGTTAGTAAGTCCGAGTTTGGCCAACTAACTGATGAGTGGGCGAAAAAAGGGGAACTGACTGAGCAGGAAGCTCGCAATTTCGTTGAATCCCTTTTAAATCAAGGCAAAAATCAAACGCCGACTGAGACGCCTGCACCGTCTACAGATCCGAGCGAGATACCTATTTCCGCAGATCCTCCCGAAGTGCAGCAAGAGCTACAGGAACTGACTGCACAAATTGCGGCTATGCGTGCGGAACTGGAAAGGCTGAGAAATCAAGATTCCCAGTCATGAATTTTCTGTTTCTATTACTCCTTGACAAGGTTAACTTTATATGCTGAAGAAGTAGAGTTTTGAGTAGAGCGCCATTGGCCAGAACCCAAAACGACAAAATTTTTAAGTTTTGTGAAGTTGCGAATAACCAGCCAGAGGCGATCGCCTCTGGCTGGTTCATCAGTTTTATGTTTGGATATTGAGACATTCTGCAAGTGCTAACAGACTTAATCTGCGGTTACAATTCCGCTTTGGTCTAAAAGAACAAAGGTTAATTAAGTGTGTCTGATGGCGGTTAGCCTAACCGAGTGTAAGCAGGCTTCAGCCTTCCGGCACATTTTGTCAAAAATCACCGACAAAAGATAAGGTATCTAGCCCAGACCCAATTAGGAAAGAAAGACTAGAGGCTGGCTTTAATCGTTCTGCCATTCTTCCCGACCCATTAAATCGGCAATCCGATCCCTAAGCAAGTAGTTACACTTCTCCAACTCGCACTCCACCCAAGCCCATTCACGGGCAGGAATATACTGGCAGAGGGTGTAGATGGGTTGCTGACGGCTAACAACTCCTTTATGCACGAGACGACGCGCTTCTTCTTTGATGACATCTAGAGAGTATTGAACCGATATAGCTGACACCAGGTTTACGCTCATTGTATTCACTCTTAAAGTATTCAGAAATTGTTGGTCGGAGAGTAGATAGTTTGTAGCTGTATATACTAAACTCTTTTCATTTTTACGCTATCTGCTCCTCTATTATATTAACAAATGTTTCAAAAGTCATCAAAGCTTGACTTTTTTCCGGAGTAAATTTACAGGTGTTTGCCACTATTGATTTTCCTGGCAATCTTATGGTAATGGGTTTAGGATTGGTAAACATTGGGTAATGCCCACATTAAGCCACGTTAAGCAGGTATCCCAGAAGCCTTTCTGATGCTGCCATACGCTGAATGGGAGTTCTAAAAATAGGTTGATGGAGAACTTATCCCTCTTCAGAGGGATAAAGAAATAGAAAATTAAATCTTTATAAAGAAAATAGTTTTAGATCCCAAATAATGCTTGCAGCGCGATCGCTTGTGCTGCCGAAATCTGCCCAAATGAGTAGACGCAAGGTATATCTGGTGGCAGATATTGTAAAAACTTATTTTTAATATAAGGACTACCGTAAACTACCAGAGCTTGCAATTCCCCAGTTGTTAATAAATTTTTAAACCAATCTTCTGCCATTTGGGTTAAGCCGGCGCTGCCACGAAAGGGATTGCCACGCATAAATACTTGTAACAGAGTCGGCTGAGGGCGATCGGAAGTAGAGATCGGCGTATGGCCATCGCATAACTGAGTTGTGTATCCTCTCTCTTGGGGTATAACGATCGCGGGTGCTTGGCGATCGAGGAATTTACAGTCTAGCAGATTGTCAACAACTATTAAGTTACGTAAATTGATTAAGTTTTCTTTCGGTAAAGGTACAGAACCGAAAACTTGACAGCTGTCGCGCAAGATGGCATTGACTGTGGCGAGTGCTGCGGGACTAGCTAGTTGGTGCAGGAAGTTGGAGGGGGAGAAATTCTCGTTTCCATCTGTCTGAGTTTGGGACGAGAAAACTTTCGACTTTGCTTGCCAGATGCGTTCCACAGAAGCGCGAATCCGTTCCGGGGAGATACGTCCGGAGTTGACGGCATCGCAGATCGCGGCGATCGCACCTTCGGGGTCTAATGGCATCAGTAGAATATCGACACCCGCTTCCACTGCCAAAACCGGTGCTTCGTTCACACCGTAATCATTGGTAATCGCACCCATCACCAAAGCATCTGTGACGATTAAACCTTCAAAACCGAGATTTTGGCGCAACTGACCTGTCAAAATGGAGGGAGACAGAGTTGCGGGTAACTTGTTATCCCAACTGGGGATCAGCAAGTGAGCGCTCATCACCGTATCTACCCCAGCTGCAATCGTAGCAGCAAAAGGCGGCAGTTCAACTTCGGCTAGCCGTGCGGGGGAGTGAGGAATTACAGGTAATTCTAAATGCGAATCTACAGCAGTATCGCCGTGTCCGGGAAAATGTTTGGCTGTGCTTAAGACGGGATAGCGTTGCGTACCTCTGATAAAAGCAGACGCCAGTTGAGAAACGACAGCGGGTGTTTCGCCAAAAGCGCGAATATTGATAACTGGATTATCGGGATTGTTGTTAACATCCACAACAGGAGCTAAAACCCAGTTGATTCCGATCGCAAGTGCTTCTTGGGCAGTGATGGCTCCCATTTCCTCAGCATAATGTTGAGCGAGGCTGGGATCTTTTTCCGCAATTGCGCCTATTGCCATCAGTGGCGGAAACCATGTAGCCGCAGAAAAGCGCTGTCCGACACCTTCTTCGATATCGGCAGCTACGAGTAAGGGGATTTTGGCCCAGCTTTGCAGTTGTTGCGATCGCAGTGCCAATTCCGCCGCACTACCCCCCAGCAAGATTACACCACCCACACCAAGATTACTGATGAAATGCTGTAACTTAGCTGCCGGTGGTTCCCATTGAGGATACTTGATTTGATGGTCGAACAAGTAACCAGAGGCGCGTACTACCACCATTTGGGCTACCTGTTCTGCCAGGGAAAGTGTATTTATATCGGGTAATTGAGAAGATTTCAAGTTTCTTCCTCTTCCTCCACCGATACTATATTATCCTTGCGATCGTGATTATCGTTCTCCTCTGGGAGAGGATGGTCGCGCCGTTCTTGCTCGATGCGGTTGAGCAGAGATAAGATGCGATCGCCTCGTTCTAAGGATTTATCTTCCACAAACACGACTTCCGGCGTCCGACGCAGACGCACGCGATGACCGAGTTCCCGACGGACATAACCAGTCGCCGCCTTTAACCCAGCCATTGTTTCTACTTTTGCTTCTGGAGTGCCATAGATACTGACAAATATCTTGGCGTGCTGAAGGTCTCCCGAAACATCCACATCCGTCACACTCACCATACCTGCACCCACCCGGTCATCTTTGATGCCGCTAAGCAGCATTTGGCTGACTTCGCGCTGTATTAGTGCAGCAACGCGGGAAACCCGACGATCTGTAGCCATAACAATACCCTGCCTGTTTGGCAGTAATGAATCATACCTCTCACCATCGTAACTAAACCGGGCTTAAACCCAGCATCGCTCTCAGGGTCAGGGCAACAAAAATTAAGCCTGCAATAAAAAAGCTAATGAGGGCGATCGCTGTTACCGGACGCTTCAATAACGGGGCTAACCAACCGAACAAGAAGAAGAATATACCCGTTATCACGGTAACAAAGTACGTGCCATAGCGATATACGTTTTGCCAAAATCCATCCAACATCTGTATAAAGAGGTGTTAAGCGCGACTGCATCTTAACTGGTAGCATTTGTGGGTCAGTTCGGCAAGTCGATATTGCCTTCAGCTACGTTTTAGGTACATTGTTGCGCTTTAGCGCCCCGCCCCTACAAATCAAAATAAATCGCATAATTACCACAAAATCCGAAATTTGTCAAAAAGCATGGGCGATCGCACAGGTACGTAGTTGGGCTTTAGCCCCTCTTTAGCGGTAAAGGGTAATAACATACGTTTATAAGAGCGCTAAAGCGCAACTACATACATCTATAAGAGGGCTGAAGCCCAACAACATACCTCTATAAGAGCGCTAAAGCGCAACAACATACCTCTATAAGAGCGCTAAAGCGCAACAACGTACCTCTCCCACCCAACACCAAGCATGAACGAAGAACGCCAAAACGCCTATTACCAGCTAATTGAAGCACTGCTAAATTGTCCTAGCGGCGAAGAAGCAGAAATTTTGCAGGCACACCCAGATTTGCAGGATGCAGGTTTGGTGCAGGTAATGTTAGAAGTGGCTGATAATTTGAGAAGGGAAGGGAGTTTAAATAATGCTAATCGGTTGATGAATATCGCAGCAATGCTGCTGGGAGTATTTGACAATTCCTCAGCAGCAACCACCTCAAAAGCAGAAGCAGATAGACTTTTGAATCTAGGAATTGAGCAGTATAATAAAAGTCAATTTCGCGCTGCTTTGCAATCTTGGAGACAGTCATTAATTATTTATCGGAAAATCAGCGATCGTCAAGGTGAAGCAGCTTCTCTGGGGAATTTGGGACTTGCTTACTATTCCTTGGGACAATTCCAAGTAGCGAGCGAGTACCATCAGCAGCAACTAGCAATTTCACGAATAATAGTTGATTACAAAGGTGAAGCTAATTCTCTGCGTAATTTGGGGCTTGTTTACAATTCATTGGGACAATATCAACTAGCGATTAATTACCTTAAAGAGTCTGTAGAAACTGCTAAGGAAATAGAAGATAGTCAAGGTGAAGCTAATTCATTGGGTGGTTTAGGGCTTGCTTATTATTACTTAGCGAAATACCAACTAGCAATTGATTGCCATAAACAGCAACTAGAAATTGCACATCATATACAGGATCGCCAAGGTGAAGCTGTTTCATTGCGAAATTTGGGAATTGTTTTCGATGCCTTGGGGCAATACCAAGAAGCAATTAAGTATCAACTAAGGTCTGTCGCTATTGCACGCGAGCTAGAAGATCGTCAAGGTGAAGCTTCTTCATTAGGGAATTTGGGAAATGCCTACCATTATTTGGGGCAATACCAAAAAGCACTAGATTACCTTCAACAGACTTTAGCAATTTTACGCCAGATAGGGGATCGCCAACGTGAAGCTAATGCACTAGGCAGTTTAGGACATATTTTATATTCCTTGGGACAATACTCAGGAGCAATTGTTTACGAGCGGCAGTATTTAGAAATTGCGCGGGAAATAGGCGATCGGCAGGGGGAAGCTTTATCTCTAAACAATCTAGGCGGGACTTTACTCAAAACTAACCAACTCGCAGAAGCAGAAGAAACCCTTTATGCCTCAATGCGAATTTGGGAAACTCTGCGTTCTGAATTAACCAATTATGACCATAAAGTATCGATCTTTGAAACCCAAACACAAACATATCGCCTGTTACAACAAGTCTTAGTCGCCCAAAATAAATTTGATACTGCCTTAGAAATATCCGAACGGGGACGTACCCGTGCCTTCGTGGAATTATTAACAAAAACCTTATTCACCACAAATATAGAAGCGAGTTTAGCAGAAAATATTAAACAAGAACAGATAACTTCTCAACAAAACCCGCCCGTACAAACTAACGTTAATCTATCCTCTGCCCAAATTCAACAAATTGCCCAATCCCAAAAAGCCACAATCATCGAATATTCAATTGTTACTGAAGACATTTACATTTGGGTAATTCTACCCAACGGAGAAATCGCCTTTCGTCGCGCCAACCTCGAACCCCTCCAACAACTAAACCAAAGCCTCGCCAACTTAGAATCAATCATCCTCAAATCTCGCGTTTCCATTGGCATAGAAGAAAAAGATGCAGAGGGACAAAAAATTCAACTCGAAACCGAATTTAAACGCGATAACCAAGGGCGATATCCATTATTACAACTCCTCTATGAAATCCTCATTTCTCCCATCGCCGACTTACTCCCCCAACACCCCAATGCCAAAGTTATCTTCATCCCCCATTACCAATTATTTCTAGTTCCCTTTCATGCCCTGCAAAACCCCGCAGATGGCAGCTACTTAATAGAAAATCATACCATCCTCACCGCCCCTTCCATCCAAGTATTAAACCTCACCCATCAGCACCACCAAAATATTCGCGGATTAAAGCAAGCAGCGTTAGTAGTAGGCGATCCAATGATTGCCCCAAAATTCAGACAAGAACCCTATAATCTCAAACCCATTCCCGCAGCAAAAGAAGCCGCAGAACAAATTGCAGCCCTTTTGGAAACGGAAGCAATTACCGGAGAAAAAGCAACCAAAGCAGTAGTCTTGGCTCGCATTTTAGGCGTGCGAATCGCCCATATTTCCGCCCACGGACTGTTAGATGATTTCGGAGAATCAGGCATCCCTGGTGCGATTATTTTAGCACCCGCTTCCGCCACCGATGATGGTGCAATTAGGGCAAGAGATATTCTCGCCTTAAAACTGAATTCCGAAATCGTAGTTTTGAGTGCTTGCAGTACGGGAAAAGGTAAAATAACGGGAGATGGGATCATCGGACTTTCCCGTTGCTTCATCCTCGCAGGCGTTCCCAGCGTCATCGTTTCCCTGTGGAACATGGGCGCACTTTCCGCCAAATTACTGATGACTGAATTCTATCAAAATTTGGAAAAGGGAATGGATCGAGCCGCCGCTTTGCGGGATGCTATGCTAAGGACAAAAGCGCGATTTTCCCGTCCCGCAGATTGGGCAGCATTTACCTTAATTGGTGAAACAGAAAGTTTATCGATTGAAACCCAAAAAGTTGAACAAAAGGAACTGACTATGCCATTTTCACCAGAAAGCACCCCGAAAGAAATTATCGATGCTTTTAACAATTTATATGATACTTCAGATTTGTTTGATAATCATAGAGAAGCATTAACAGAATTGACTGTTGCACCGAATGAAAGCACGAAGGAAATTGCCAAAAAGATAGAAGCGTGGTGTGAAGATAAACCATTGATTAAAGAAAATATGGATAACGAATTATGTCAAATGGGCGCAGGGGGGACGGATAGTAAAGCGGATGAGGAAGTTGTGAGGGATTTTAATGATAGGTTGATTGAAAATAGGACGAGGTTAGGTTCGCCTTCATCGTCATCACCAGCAACAAAAGATAAGAATTAGGTACGTTGTTGGGCTTTAGCCCCCAAGAGCGCTGAAGCGCAACAACGTACCTAAGAGCGCTGAAGCGCAACAACGTACCTTTACCTTTACCTACTACCAAATAATTATGTACGAATATCGAAAATTAACACCGGAACAACGGGTTGAACTTGTTAAGGAAAGGTTGGCTAAGGGATTTCCTCCTCATTCTCCACCTCATCCAGTTCAAGATGCTCAATTTTACCATATTACAGTTGGTTGTTTTGAGCATCAAGCTAGGATTAATACTCAGGAACGCCGTCACCAAATTTTAGATTTAATATTCGATAAGTTTATTTCAGATGGTATACAAATTGATGCTTGGGTGGTTTTACCAAATCATTACCATCTGTTAGTGCGTAATATTAATACGTTACGGTTAAGTGTGTTATTTCGTTCCATTCATGGGCCATTAGCTAGGCAATGGAATCTGGAGGATAATCTTACAGGTAAAGTTTGGCATTCGTTTAGCGATCGAGCAATTCGATCGGAAAGGCATTATTATACAACTATTAATTATATTCACTACAATCCGGTTAAGCATGGTTGGGCAAGATCTCCTTATGATTGGTCAGCGAGTAGCGTACATTGGTATTTGGAGTATCAAGGGAGAGAGTGGTTAAGAAGTACGTGGGTAGAATATCCGGTGAAAGATTATGGAAAAGGTTGGGATGATTAATATTCAGGTACGTTGTTGCGCTTCAGCGCTCTTAGGAGGTATGTTGTTGCGCTTCAGCGCTCTTGGGGGCTAAAGCCCAACAACGTACCTAAGAAAGAGGGGCTAAAGCCCAACAACATACCTAAAAAGAGGGGCTCAAGCCCAACTACGTACCTAGAAAGAGGGGCTCAAGCCCAACTACGTACCTAATTACAAGATAATATGAACGAAGAATATAAAATTAGAAAGAGTAGCGTTACCGTTTATCCTTTTCATCTGCGTGATGATTTCGATTTGGGTTTCCAATCACCCGCGCAAAATGTCTCCCAATTGTGGGATAATCTGGCTGATAATGTCGGAAATAAATTAAATATTCCTGAATTAGAATCTCTGCAAAATCATCTGATTTGCTACGAAAATGGTAATTATAAGCAAGAGAAAGAAAAAGGGAATTACCAAGAATTAACAAAAGATGGCCAAACTCTGAAATTTCAGGAAATATCTCTACCCGATCATCTAATTCTCAACGGTTCTATCCTTCCTTTACGCATTCACGATACTTACGCTGCTGACTTAACTCTCTCTTATCAAAATCTGACTGTTTCCCTAGATAAACTAAAACTATTAAATCCCGATGGTTGCTTGTTACCGAATCAAATTCAAGCTTCTCTCGGCCAAACTATCTTGCTTTATGCCGAGCCAGTAGTGTATGATGATTATCGGAAACTTGCCGATAATTGTCTGAAAGCTTTTTTACAGGATAAATTTCAACCAGCACCGAAATTCGTCGCCGAAGGTAAGTTATTTGGTAGCCCGATTTTTGAATATGATAATCGTAATATAAACCCAGCCGATCGCTGTCACGTTTTAGTATGGTTGAAACGCCATCCCGATACGTTGAATCAAGCAACCGCAAAATTTAACTATTATTTACTAAATCTACTCTGTTCGCGTGCTAAAATAGTATTTGCCTATCATAAATCGCGGGAGTGGTATGAAGAGGCGCAAGGCATCGCCAGCGATATCGAAAAACAGATTCCCGAATTTACCCGCATCGAAAATGAACCAAATCCCGAAAATAGATTAAGCCAATTAAAGGAATTACTAGCGCGAATCAGGACAAAAGTTTTCGATTACTCGCGCTGTTTGCGAAATTTGAGTGAATATCACAATACGATTGTAAATAATACTGAAAACTACAAGGAAGCTTTAGCGGAAATTCAAAGTTTGACATTAGAAGAAGATAACCTGAAATTTTGGCAAAATTTTCTCGATTTGGCCGAAAATAAATATCAGCAACAAATTAAAGCAGATTTGGGTTATCTGTTTCCGAGTCAAGAATTGTTCCGAGAAATGATATCGACAATTCGCGGAATGGTGGAAATTGAACAGGTGGAAAGCGACAGAAGATGGCAGGAGGATGAGAACAGAAGGGAACGAGAATGGCAGGAAAACTTAGCGAAACAGGAAGCAGCAGAAAGAGAAAAAGAACGGCAAGCTGAGAAACAAGCGGAAAACCGAGAACAGAGCGAAAAAGAACGGGAAGAAAAACTCCAAGACCTCATCTTTTTCTTCGGTACTGCTGTAGGCGCAGGTGGCATATTTTGTAGCAGTTACGCACTTACTACCAGTATACCAATTCAATGGCGACCCGATTTTTCTTTGCCAATTCATCCCTTTATTTGGTCGATTTTCTGGAGTATTGTTTTCGGTCTAGCATTTGGTGCGTTAATATGGATTATTCTCGTACTGCTACGAAAAATATTTAAATAAACGTCTGTACACTCGGTCAATATAAAAGGGGCGATCGCACCGTATTCCGGAGCGAATTTGCCTTAAAAAGGGTTTGATTTGGGTGGGTTTTATTTCCCACCCAACTAATTTAGCCAAGACAGGCGGCTAAATCTTGTTCTGGTGTAGCAATCAGTTTCAAATTGAACTTTTCTGACAAGATTTTCACAACATTAGGTGTGAAGAACGCCGGCAGTGTTGGGCCGATGCGGATATTTTGAATGCCCAAATAAAGCAGGGTCAACAAAACTGCGATCGCTTTCTGTTCGTACCAAGACAGCACTAACGATAGAGGCAGTTGGTTAACATTAATACCAAAGGCATTTGCCAAAGCTACTGCAACTTGAATCGCCGAATAAGCATCATTGCATTGTCCCATATCCAGTAAGCGCGGAATACCGCCAATTTCACCCAGATGTTTGTCAAAGAAGCGGAACTTACCACAACCTAATGTCAGAACGATACAATCATCGGGTATCTTTTCTACTAATTCCGTGTAATAATTGCGACCCGGCTTGGCACCATCGCAGCCACCCACTAAGAAGAAGTGACGAATTTTACCTTGCTTCACGCCATCAATTACCGTATCGGCTACACTTAGCACCGTATTGCGAGCAAAGCCTACTGTCACCGTACCTCGATCGCACTCTTCTTGAAATCCCGGTAGTTCTTGGGCTGTCTGGATAATTGGCGAAATGTCGCGAATGCTGGTATGTTTCAAACCGGGATAACCCACTGGCCCCAAAGTAAACACGCGGTCTTTGTAAGATTCGTGGGGTGGCATCAGGCAATTCGTCGTCATGACGATCGCACCTGGGAAGCTTTCAAATTCGTGTGTTTGATTTTGCCATGCCGTACCGTAATGTCCGTAAAGATGCGGATAAGTTTGTTTGAGTTTCGGATAACCGTGTGCGGGTAGCAATTCGCCGTGAGTGTAAACTTTAATACCCGTTCCTGCTGTTTGCTCTAGGATGGCTTTCAAATCTCGTAAATCGTGTCCCGATACCAGAATCGCCTTGCCAATTGTGGTGCCCAAAGTTACAACGGTAGGAGTGGGATGTCCGAAAGTTTCCGTATTTCCAGCATCCAGCAGCGCCATTGCTTTCAGATTCATCTCTCCCACTTTGAGCGCCAAATCGAGCCATTCTGGGAGAGTTTTATCTACTGCATCGAGATTCGCCAACACTTCATGGAAAAAGCGATCGAGGTCTCGATCGTGCTGACCGAGTTCTGACGCATGGAAGGCATAGGCAGCAAGGCCCTTAAGCCCGTATAATACAGTCAGCTTGAGCGAGAAAATATCGACATTTTTAGCAGAATGACTGATAAACTCAAATTCTAGTTCTCTTCCTTGTCCAATTTGTTCTTTCGGCTCGCCAGCAGGTTGGAAAGTTGCGATCGCAGACTCAACAACAACGTTACCTGTAGCTTGGATTTGCAACTTCAGACTTTCGCGCAATGCGATCGCACGATTGACAAATGCCACAAAATCAACTGGATCGAAATTTACATTCGTCAGCGTGGAGAACAACATCTCCATTGTGAACTCATCCGCCTCGCGAGTGTCTATTCCCAAGGATTTGGCTTGCAGCGCCACTTGCGATAGTCCCCGCAAGCAATGTACCAACAAATCTTGCAACGCATCGACTTCAGGACTTTTACCGCAGGCTCCCCACTGATGACACACATCGCCACGGGTTGTTTGTTCGCATTGGTTACAGTACATATGTCGTTACTCCTGTGTTCTTATCTCTAGCCTATTGGGATTCCTCAAGCCGATCCTTGACTTAAGTCAAAAGTAGTTATAATGTTTGGTAAAGTTTTGTTTCTAGGGGTTATATCTTGTCCGGTTGCATTGTAGGTATATAAATGATGCGAAAGATTATCTGTGGGAATGACGGGTTAAATTTTTACCGCAGATGTAGGCAGATAAACGCAGATAAACGCAGATAAGACAGCGATTTTTCGGCAACCGATGTTAGCGGAGATAATATTACACAAGTTTCACTAGCAGCTATGACTATTAGCGAACGTATTTTAGAAGTCAAACAGTTTTTGAAACAGACGCCGATTTTTCTGGATGTAACTGATGAGCAATTGGCTGCTTTAGCGAATATAGGAATTTTCCAGAGTTATAAAAAAGGGGAAACGCTATTTTGGGAGGGAGATGAAGGAACTGGATTTTTTATCGTCAAATCGGGACGCATCAAGGTTTTTAAAGTGGCGAGCGCTGGGAAAGAACAAATTTTGCATATTTTCGGCGCTGACGAACATTTTGCAGAAGTACCTGCTTTCGATGGCGGTCATTTTCCTGCATCGGCTGCTGCACTGGAAAATTCAGAAGTTGTATTTATTCCTAGAGCCGCTTTTTTGATGGTTTTGCAGCAACATCCGACACTGGCGATCGCAATGTTGGGAACTTTTGCCCGACACTTGCGACGATTGGCGCATTTAGTCGATACTCTTTCTTTTAAAGAAGTGCCCGAACGGTTAGCAAATTATTTGTTAAATTTGAGCGATCGCAATAACAAAGCTGATGTCGTCGAATTGGATTTACCGAAAGGACAACTGGCTGCACTGTTGGGAACTATTCCAGAAACGCTCTCTCGCGCCTTTTATAAACTCAGTCAAGAAGGAGCGATCGAGGTCGATGGGACGACCGTGCGATTGTGCGATCGCGATCGACTCTCCCAGCGAGGACAGCATAAATAAGGGGAGCGGGGGAGTTTTAACTATCCAAAATCGAAAATCTTTGCATCGGATGACTTATCTTGGCTCAATCCCTTGTTCGCTTTCTTTTTGTTGCTGTTCCGCCAGATCCCGTTCTGTTTGTTCCGCCAGATCCCGTTGTCTTTCTAACTGACGTTGCTGTTGAACAGCTTGACGCTGCAACTGCGATCCGCGTCTGACAAAGGGAACCTGTGCTGGCACTTGTTGTCCGTTTTCTGATGTTGCAAACTTCCACTTGTCCTTGATTGTTTCTCTTGCAGCTTCATCAAGTACGGGATGACCGCTGCTTTTAACAATATCTACATTTGTGACATCGCCATTTCTATCAACATCTATCATAACTACAGCGATGCCTTCTAGGTTTTCAGCACCGGCGGGGTACCTTGGCGGCGGACATTTACGACAAAGCACGCGATTAGAAGATGAGTTTCTTCTAGAACGTTGTCTATTTTCTGAAGCATTTTCCGGTCTGGAATTTCTCGGCCCTGTGGCTACTGTGGAGTCAGTGTTTGGTTTATTGTCATTACTATTGTTGGGTTCAGTGCCATTTTGCGATCGATCGCCAGTACCATTGCCAGATTCTTGTTTGGAATCGCCAGCGCTATTGTTTAAACCCGTTCCATTCCCGGGTCGATCGCTCGTGCCGGTTCCATTCCCAGATCGATCGCCAGAGTTATTGTTTAAACCCCTTCCATTCCCAGATCGATCGCTCGTGCTGGAATTCATACTGTTGCGATCGCTCGATCCCCCACTATTATTTAGCGAACCTAAACTATTTTCTAAACTTTCTTGACTGGTTCTAGCACTGGTTTGGTCTGGAAAAGTATTTCTGGAGCGATCGGAAACTTGTCGTCCATCCTCAGATCGCTCCCTTGGTGCAACTCGCCTTTCATTTTGTACCGGTCTCCTAGCAGTCTCAGGGATCTGAGGAGTTCGCGTTGTTTCTGGAGTAGAGGTTGGCGTCGGTGATGGCGTACTGACCGACCTGGGTTTCTCAGTCACAGTCGGAGATGGCGTTGGTTGTGGTTCTGGTGGCGGTGTCCACATCGGTTGCGGTGGGATACTAGCAACTGGCGTCGGTTCTGGTGCCGGCGTTTTCGATGGTGTTGGTGTCGGTTCTGGTTTTGGTGGGATGCTAGCAACTGGCGTCGGTTCTGGTGCCGGCGTTTTTAATGGCGTTGGCGTCGATTCCGGTTCCGGTGTTTTCAACGGCGTTGGTTCTGGTTGTGGTTCTGGTGGCGGTGTCCACATCGGTTGCGGTGGGATGCTAGCAACTGGTGTCGGTTCTGGTGGTGGTGTCCAGATCCGTTGCGGCGGGATGCTAGCAACTGGTGTCGGTTCTGGTGGCGGTGTCCACATCGGTTGCGGCGGGATGCTAGCAACTGGCGCTGGCTGTAGTTTTAGCGGAGTGCTAAGAACTGGAGGTTCCAGAGGTTTGGGTAGCTCCCGTGGAGAGGGCGCTAAAGTGGCAACTGGTTGCCGGATGGCAGGGATTTCAGGCAGATTCGGCTGTTTGCCAGAAAAAATCGCCGGTTCTTTCAGGGCGATGTCTGACTGGGAACCGATTGACCCAGATGATGGTGCCGATGAACTACCGGCTGTGCCACCTGCTTGGGAACTGCCGCTAGAGCTACTTTCTGCTTTTGGTTCTGCTTTGAGTTGAGTGTTCTCTTCCGGTTTGACAACTGCCTCGGTAGGCGAATCCACCATCACCACTTCGATCGGGTCTTCTGGCACTTCTGCCGCACTAACCCAAAAATTGCTGAGGCTCAGCACGGCTATATGCAGTACCAAGGAACCGATCGAACTAAAGGTTAGAAAAGACCTCAGCTCCTCCTCTTCTCTTTGTCGCTGCTGTAGAGCGATCCTGGAAAGACTCATCTTTTATTGCAAATAATTTGCACTTGTCTTAAGTGAAGGTAAGACTATTCAAGAATTTTGTCAAGTTTGCAAAAGATATATTTTTTTACTACTAAGCTGCAATAGCATGAAATATAAAAGGTTTTTCTAAAAATAAAATAAAACTTAACGAAAATCTTTACTATTAAGCAGAAATTTTAGTGTCATTAAAGTTTAGGAAAGACTTGACAACTATTCTCATTAGAGATAATCTCTCATGAGGACGTTAGGTTTACCAGCAGAATTCGCTGGCAAGCAGGAATCGCCTTGTAGATTGGCGTAGAGGCTTTAAATGGGAATAAGTAAACTTTTTGCGGATGGCGGCTTAGTCATGTGGCCGCTGCTAGCCTTTTCAGTAGTAGCGGTGGCGTTAATTGCAGAGCGTATAGCTTTTTGGTTTCGCATCAACCAAAGGCAGAATCGGGTAGTGCGAGACGTATTTGCGCTGTACCGTCGAGATAACGTTGTTGGTGCGATCGATCGACTCAAACAAAATGCCGATTTGCCGATCGCACGAATTTTTCTGGCTGCTTTGGAACTAGAAGATCCGACTCCAGAAGAATTTCGATTAGCGTTGGAAAGCGAATCGCAAGCAGAAATACCCATATTGAAGCGGTTTAACAACGTTTTTGATACCATAATCAGTCTTTCTCCCTTGTTCGGACTCTTAGGCACCGTCTTGGGACTCATCACTTCATTTAGCTCCCTGAATCTGGGTGATGTGGGCGGGAGTAAAACATCTGGTGTCACGGCTGGAATCAGCGAAGCCCTCGTTTCGACAGCATCGGGATTGGTAGTCGCCATCTTTACCCTGATGTTTGCCAACACATTTCGAGGACTTTACCTCCGCCAAATTGCGCGGATTCAGGAATATGGCGGACAGCTGGAACTGCTTTATCGCCGTCGCTACGAACGAGGAGAAAAAACTTATGCGTCTACCCGATGAACCGGATATACCGCCCCAAATCAACATCGTGCCGATGATCGATGTTGTATTTGCGATTTTGACCTTTTTTGTAATGTCTTCCCTGTTTTTGACTCGTTCGGAAGGATTATCGGTGAATTTGCCTTCTGCTGCGACCGGAAAAAGCCAGCCTCCAGCTCAAGTGACGGTGACAGTTGACGAACAAGGGCGATTGGCGCTAAATCGGGAACCCATCGAGCTGGAGGCGCTGGAAAACGCAGTGCGCCAGCAGATCAAACCCAATCAGCCTTTACTTGTGGTGTTGAATGCAGATAAAGCGGTCAATCACGGTCAAGTAGTACAGGTTATGGATCGATTGCGGCGAGTTGAAGGTGCAAAATTAGCGATCGCAACGCAAAAGCCCTAGAGTGGGGGCAGGGGGGCAGGGGGGCAGGGGGGCAGGGGGGCAGGGGGGCAGGGGAGAAAGAGAGCTTGATGATTTTTTCCCAATTTCACCGTTGTGATACGGTCAATTAATATCAAATAGTTTTTTCTCACTACGATGAATTAGCCCTGCCTGGGGGAGTGGGAGTAAAAATTTTTTGTGTGGGCTACTCGACATCGGAATCGGGTGTTATCGTTTCCACATCTCGCAATCGACGGGAAGTATACCCAATTAAACCGATCGCCAACAAACAAATCGAACTGATAACATACAAAAGTGCCATCCCAGCACCAGTTGCAGTGCCGAATATACTGCCAAAAACGGCAGCGAGACTACCTCCCGGCTTCATAGCTGGCTCAAAAACATAATCTGCCAAAGGCCCAGCTACACAATAGCCTAATGTTGATGCGATCGAGACACTCATAGAACGAATGGCAAAAACGCGCCCTTGCACTTGAGGCTTAACCTTAGCTAACCAGATAGCATCGCTGCAACTACCAAGCATAGGGAAATTGATCGACGAACAAAATTGTGCCGGAATCCAGATCCATAATATCTGGGCAAATCCAAACACCATTTTGCTCATTCCTACTGCGATCGTACCCAACAAAAATCCGTGTATCCGCCGCTTGGGGCCACCCAAAGTACTCATAAGCAACGCCCCCACAACGCCACTACCTCCGGCGACTGAAGCTACAGTAGCTAATACCCTGGCGTCGTTACCAGTGCGTGCCAAAATCATGGGTGCATAAAGTGAAGCACCAAAGTCATGGGCAAACCAAAATAAAGATATAAATACCAACATAGCTAGCAGGCTGGGTCGTGCGACAATGTAGCGCCAGCCAAACCAAATTTCTTTGTAGATATTTGGGTGAGTGAAGCTTTCGGTTTCTGTAATAGTAGGTTGGGGGATGGGTGTTAGTAGCAAAGTAGCGATCGCGATCGCAAAAGTAGCAATATCGATGATTACAATACCCATAAAGCCGATAGTTGGATAGAAAGTACCAGAAGCAGCCGGTGCGACAATACTGGAACCGTAACTTGCCAAAAAGCTGATACTGCTAGCGCGACTGTACTGCTGTTTTGGCACCATAGTTGATATGGCTGCTAAATATGCCAGTTCTTGGATTTCCTCAAAAGAGCCGTTGATAGTAGCAGTTACGTACAGATGCCAGATTTGCAGATTGCCGGTGAGATATAGTAGTAAGATCGCGATCGCAGATAGACCCGCAACCGTATCGCCAACCATCATCAGCACTTTCCGGTTAAAGCGATCGACAATTACTCCCGCAAACGGCGCTATCAATATGCGCGGTAGTTGGTTAAACAAACCAAATAAAGCTAATGCTGTGGCGTGACCTGTAATTTCCCACGCCCAGATAGTCATGGCAAAGCTAGTCATTTGGCTACCAATAATAGAAGCCGTTTGACCGCTCCAAACTAAAATAAATTTTCGCATTGGGAAAGCCAAAATCAAAACCAAGGCCATTCATTAACCCAGAAGTAATCTTCTTCGGGGTATCGTTTAGTTTTTTGAGTTACTTTCATTGCGGCTTGACGACGAGCGATCGACCACTGACGGTGACGCCACAAAACAAAGCCGGTGATAAACAATCCTGTGGGTGCTAAACCTACCAATACATAGATAATTCGCATTCCCAAGCCACCATAACTACCGATATGTAAAGGGTAAAGAGAATACACGATCTTAGTTGCTAAAGGGCCTTTATGAGCGGTGTTAACTCGCCAAACTTTACCCGTATATTGGTCAACATAAATCTGGCTATCGCTACTGGCACTACTCAGGGAAGTGTCCTGAGAAAACCTTTTCCCGACTCTATACAAACCTGTAGAATCTGCTGGGATATTGACCCAAATTGTTTGAGCTACTGGTAAAGCTTGATTGGCATTCTCCAAGATGCGATCGACTGGCAAAGTTTGTCGATCGGCAGCCGGATTAGATTTGGTAGGAACAACAGGTAATGAAGTGGATGTGAGCGCGTAAACAGCTTGTTCAAACTGAGAGAAAAAGCTCATCGCTACCCCAGTAGATACAATCAGGAGGAGAAAAGCAACCGACAGCATACCCAATACTTTGTGGATATCGTAATTGAGCAATTTTGAGGGAGCTTTCCACCTAATCTTAAATCCTTGCATAAATTTCTGCCATCCAGTCCACAGGACAAGTCCGCTTACGCATAATACTAACAACAGCATCCCGCAGATACCTACAACTACCGAGCCTATTTCGCCTGCCAGAAAGTTTATGTGTAATTCTACCAAAAAATTCATCAGAGTTTTTTCTTTCAGGCGCGAACCGAGGATAGATCCATTGTAGGGATTGACGTAAACAAAAACCACCTGTTTGTCCTTAGATTCGCTCCATACTCTGTAAACAGCAGTAGGATTTTGCGGAATATCGATCGATTCGATTTTCAGATTTGGATAAACAGAATTAACTCGATTTACTACATATTCTAAAGATACCCGCTCTGGTTGGGGGACTACTTGTAATAACTGCGGGTTGAGGAAGCGATCGATTTCATTGCCAAATACCAACAAACTGCCAGTCAAGCAGATGGCAATTAGCAATATTCCGACAGTTATACCGATATATCGGTGCAGAACTAACGCCAGTTTGCGTAATTTCATATCGAAACTCCGTTGTGAGACTTGGGACACCAGAGATATAGCTACAGACTGGGGAAAAAGGGAGAAGAAAAATTACGTAAATGATATTGTGTCGGCTTGCATCGATAGTACATGAGTGATGCGAAAAATTGTCTGTTGGAATTGAGGGTTAAATTTTTACCGCAGATGACAACAGATGAACGCAGATTAACGCAGATAAGAGAGTTTTTTTAGGGAATCGATGCTACTGGACATGATATGGCACATTAAACAAATGTATGTTGTTGCGCTGTTTTCGCTAAAGCGGAACAACATAACTAAAAATCAGCCTTGGTTTTGTGTCACTTGCGTAAATCCTATATACTCCATCCGATTCATCTGCGTTTATCTGCGTTTATCTGCGTTTATCTGCTTACATCTGCGGTAAAAAAAAACAAAGATTTGGATTTCCGCAAAATGTCAAAACTCCAAACCAATTGTCGCTTGCACCGTCAAAGGCGCACCAGGGAAAACGCGCAGAGACCCATTAGAAGCCTCATAATATCTAATGTCAAACAAATTCTTGACATTCAAACCGACTTTAAAGTTATCTCTTCTGTAGTAAAGAGCGGCATCGGTGCGAAAATAATCCGGCAGATAAAAACTATTGTCAAGATCTCCCGCACGTTCTCCTACATAGAAGAAACCCAAACCAAAACCCAAACCGCGCAGATTCCCTGTTTGAATTTCATAAGTTGCAAACAAACCAGCGCTATGTTTCGGGACGTTATCGAGTCGATTGCCAACTGGCAAGGCATTGTCTTCAGTAATGCTGGCATCTGTATAAGCGTAAGAAGCAATTACTTTCAATCCAGGCAAAACTTCACCACTTACATCTAACTCCACACCCCGACTTCTTTGTTCGCCTGTTTGGATGGAAAAGTTAGGATCTCTGGGATCTGGAGTGAGAACGTTTTGGCGAGTCAACTGGTAAATTGCAAATGTGGAAGAAAGTCGGCCATCTAAAAGATCCGCTTTGACGCCTACTTCATACTGAGTGCCTGTTTCCGGCTTAAATAATTCATTATTGAAGCCTGTCCCGATCGTAGGATTAAAAGAACGGCTGAAGCTGGCGTAGAGAGAAATCGGTTCGATCGGCTGATATACAATACCTACCCGTGGGCTGAATGAGTCTTCCGATTGTTTTGTTTCTGTATTGGCTAATTTATCGGTTAGCTGCTGTTCGTAGAAGTCAAAACGTCCGCCCAATATCAATTTAAATTTATCGAAAATCGATATTTGATCTTGGACGTAAAAGCCTGCCGATCGCGTCAGGGTAGCATTATCAAGACTGAAGGTAATATCGCCGTTAGGAGAGCCATACACCGGGTTAAAAAGATCGAGCGGTGCAATATCCCCAATGTCGAATTTATTTTTGTAGTTGTTTTCCCTAAATAGCTCTACCCCAACGAGTAACTTATGATCGATCGGCCCTGTGGAAAAGTTACCGATTAAATCAGTTGCCATTATCTCGTTATCTGTACCGCTACTGCCTGTAGAGTAACCGCGAGTGAGAGTTCGGTTATCCGCTTCCAGGTTACTGGGGAAAAAGCTATCTTGCTCGTAGGAATACAGCGTCACCCGGAAACTATTTCGCAACGACCAATTTTCGCTGAAGCGATGCTCTACGTTGTATCCGAGTCGGTTAGCGTTATTATCGATAAAATCTCGATTGGGTTCGGCGATATTGCGTTCGATCGGGATCTTGCCATTGGGGTTGGGAAGTACTGTACCTACGGCTGGCAAACCGCGATAGTTAGGAAAGCTCGATCGAATAAACTCTCCTTCTAGCGTTAGCTTTGTATCTTCGCTAATATCCCAACTGACTACAGGCGCAACAAATAAGCGCTCAATTTCCGTAAAATCAACGAAGGTATTTGAATTTTCGTAAGAAGCATTCAATCGATACAGGGAATTTTGGCTGCGGTTGAGCGGGCCAGTCAAATCTATGGCTCCGCGATAAAAGCTAAAATTTCCAATGCTAAATTCAGCAGCATAAAAAGGATTGGGTAGCGGTCTTTTTGTGACTACGTTGATGACACCGCCAGGACTGCCTTGACCGAACAAAACTGATGCTGGGCCTTTGAGGACTTCTAATCTTTCCAGGTTTGCGGTTTCAGATGGAATCTGAGTGTTACTGGAATCCCTTAAACCATTCCGGAGAATATTTGTGCTTTCAAAACCTCTAATATTAAAGGTTTCAAATGTGGTAATGGATGAACTCGTGGGATTGACGCCACTGGTGCTTCTGACTGCTTCTTCTACGCGGGTGACTTGTCGATCCTCCAGTACCTGCTGGGGAACAACCTGAACTGCTTGGGGAACGTCCCGCAATGGGGTATTTGTCCTAGTTCCCGCACTTGCAGAAGGCGCTCGATATCCTGTTTCGTCTGCTTCAGCGATCACAATCAGTTCAATTGGTCTTTCTCTGGGAGGTTGAACTGTTGGAGAAGTCGATCGATTTGGTTGCACTTGATTGACCGGTTCTCGTGTTGGAGAAGTCGGCTGGGTTGGTTGAACTTGAGTGACCGGTTCTCGTGTTGGAGAAGTCGGTTGGGTTGGTTGAATTTGAGTGACCGGTTCTCGTGTTGGAGAAGTCGGCTGGGTTGGTTGCACTTGAGTGACCGGTTCTCGTGTTGGAGAAGTCGGCTGGGTTGGTTGAACTTGAGTGACCGGTTCTCGTGTTGGAGAAGTCGGCTGAGTTGGTTGCACTTGAGTGACCGGTTCTCGTGTTGGAGAAGTCGGCTGGGTTGGTTGCACTTGAGTGACCGGTTCTCGTGTTGGAGAAGTCGGTTGAGTTGCTGTACCGGATGCAGTACTCAAACTGACAACCAAACCCCGATTTTGGGAAGTCACTTGTGCGGTGGGTACGTCCGCCTCCCCGATAACTTTAACCCTGATACTGTTGGTATCCAGCCGGGTAACTTCTATCGATCGAATTCCCGGTGCGGGATTGTCTTGGCGAAAGGAATCGCCTTGTGGCAAACGCAGTTGAGCGGTAATAATATCGGCAAAAAAGGTTTCGCCATACTTGCCGGTGAAGGCTTGCAGCGGTTTGCCATCGATCGTTTCTAAGATGACCTCAATGCCACTGGACGTTGGGTTGAGCTTTACGGCTGTTACTTGCGCGATTTGCGCCTTTGTAGGCGTGGCGACTAACACCGATACAGCTCCTGCAAACCCAAGCGCATTGAGGAATTGCAGTTGTTTCACTCAAATCTCCTCACAGACAACGAGCGGATCGGATAGCGCTCTACTGCACAGCGCAGGCTATGCTGCACCGTGCCAGAATAGTCGCGCTACCAACTAAACAGGAATAATTCTTAATTAATTAAGCTTTGCTATTTGCTAATTAATTTCAATTAAATGCAACAGATATTCATTAAGCAGCAAGGTGTGTACTTTGTCAAGGCTCCTCATCCCGGAATTGGAATTCATCGGATTTGCATCTAGAATCCGAATAAATCTCCCTAAAGATAGATTGTTTATCTGAGTAAAGTCTAATATAGACAAGAATTTTGGGTATCCCGTTTTCGGAAGCGACGCTGGCTTGTCTATCTGGCTGGCGATCGCTCTCGTTGCCTTTAATTTCGCTTTCACATTAGCTTTACTTATCTAAAAGCTCAAAATCATTTGCAAATATTTTGCATAACTACTTGCTAATAACTGAGAATATTGCTTATGCTTAGTGAGAATTAATTGCAAATAATTGCAAAAGCTTGAAGTAGTTGCTGAGAGGTATGTTGTTGCGCTTTAGCGTTAGGCTGCGGTTTCTGACCCGTTGGTGATGTGCAAAAAATTTCTCCGCGTCCTGGAGTCCGAAGCGTCACTCAAGCAACAAATGTCGATCGCACCCGCGAAGACAGCGCCACAACGTACCTAGAAATCAGCTTTTGTCTTATGACACTTGGGTAAGTCCTGAAAAAAATCTTCCAAAACCAGTGCAGTGAAAGAAGCCAACAGCACCCGCTTCTGACTGACTGGATCGTTGTTGCGTTCTCGATAGCACCGAAGAAAATGACCGATCCTGACAATGACTCTGCAAAACTCCCCGTTGGTTGTTCCACTTTCGCGGACATCTTGCGGTATTGGGCTTTACACCAACCTCAGCAACGAGCTTTTACGTTCTTGCAAGAGGTTGAAGGCGAGGAAACGAGTTTAACTTATCAAGAGTTCGATCGCCGCAGTCGTGCGATCGCATCTCAACTACAGAGTTTGGGTTTAAGTGGGGAACGCGCTTTGCTGCTTTACCCGCCGGGATTGGATTATTTGGCGGCTTTTTTCGGTTGTTTGTATGCGGGAGTGGTAGCTGTTCCCGCTTATCCGCCGCGCAACAAACGCAATACGCCCAGGATAAAGGCGATCGCATCTGATGCACAAGCAGCGATCGCGCTTACTACATCGGCGATCGAATCTAAAGTCAAATCGCTGCTAGAAGAAGAAATCGGGACAAAAGCTTTACAATGGCTGACTACAGATAATCTCGATCCAAACATAGAAGATTATTGGCAAAAACCCTTTATTGAAGCGAATACATTAGCTTTTTTGCAATATACTTCCGGTTCTACAGGAGAACCGAAAGGGGTAATGGTGAGTCATGGTAACTTGTTGCACAACGCCGCAGTGACTTATCGTTTGATGGAACATTCGCCAAACAGTAAATTTGTTTCTTGGTTGCCGGCTTATCACGACATGGGATTGATCGGTGGGATATTGCAACCTTTATATGGAGGATTTCCTTGCATTTTAATGTCGCCGACATCTTTTTTGCAGCGTCCCTATCGCTGGTTGCAGGCGATTTCCCACTATCGAGGTACTACTAGCGGTGGCCCTAATTTTGCTTACGAATTGTGTATTGAAAAAATTACACCAGAACAACGCCAGACGCTCGATTTAAGCAGTTGGAGTGTGGCTTTTAACGGTGCGGAACCAGTCCGTCACGATACTTTAGAGAGATTTTCTGCTACTTTTGCCGAGTGTGGATTTCGCCGGGAAGCTTTTTATCCCTGTTACGGGATGGCGGAAGCAACGTTGATGGTTTCTGGTGGAATTAAGAGATTTTCACCAACTATTAAAAGTGTTCGGTCGAGTGCGCTGGAATGCGATCGCGCCATCGAAGTTGAAGGTGAAAATGAGGATATCCGCACTTTTGTCAGTTGCGGTCAAAGTATCCCAGACCAGCAGATTGCGATCGTACATCCGGAAAAATTAACTCGTTGTTTACCGGATGAAGTCGGTGAAATTTGGGTATCTGGGCCAAGTGTAGCTCAAGGTTATTGGCATCGCACTCAGGAAACAGAAGAAAATTTCTGCGCTTATTTAACAGATTGCAGGCAAGATGCCTGCACCACAGGGCCTTTTTTGCGAACTGGGGATTTGGGATTTTGGCAAAATGGCGAACTTTTCGTCACGGGAAGAACCAAAGATTTAATTATCATACGCGGTCGCAACCTCTATCCGACTGACATCGAATTAAGCGCAGAACGCAGTCATCCAGAATTGCGATCGAGTAGCGGTGCGGCATTTGCTGTGGAAATTGGCAATGAAGAACAATTGGTAGTCGTACAAGAATTGCAGTTTCGATCGAAAGCGAATGTAGCAGAAGTTATCGCCGCAATTCGCAAAGCTGTCTCGGAAGAACATGAGGTACAAGTTTATGCTGTGGTGCTGATTAAAGCAGGTAGTATTCCTAAAACTTCCAGCGGTAAAATTCAACGTCGTGCTTGTCGGTCAGAATTTTTGGCAGGCAAGTTGGATGTGTTGGGTAGCAGTATTCTGAATTGTGGGGAAAAGGGAGAAGATGCTACTCGCCTGAATCGAGAAGCAATCTTAACAATTGCAGTAAACGATCGCCAATCAATTCTGGAATCTTACCTTCAGTCACAAGTCGATCGCGTGTTGGGAATAGCGCCAGCTTCTGCGGATAAACAGCAACCTTTGAGCAGTTTCGGTCTTGATTCTTTAAAAGTTTTTGAGTTAAAAAACCGCATTGAGGGCGATTTCCAAGTAGCCATATCTGTGGCGGACTTCTTCGAGGATGCGAGTATTTCCGTGTTGGCAACGCAGATACTCGCTCAAATAACGGCGGGTGAAACAAAATCTTTAGTACCTATCACTCCAATTGGCAACATTGCGACAGAATATCCGCTTTCTTTCGCTCAGCAGAGATTGTGGTTTATCAATAAGTTAGAGCCAAATTCGGCTGCTTATAACATTGCCATAGCCGTTTACCTGACTGGACGAATCAACGAAGCAGCTTTGTCACAAAGCCTTCAGGAAATTATCAAACGTCACGCAGTTTTGCGAACGAGTTTCAAGGCAATGGATGGGCAACCGATGCAAGTTATCCATCCAGAGATAGATTGGCAATTAGAGAATTGGAAAAACTTTAGCAAATCATCAATTCAAGATTATTTAATTGAGTCAGCGCAGCAGCCTTTCGATTTAGATCGGGGAGGCTTATTGCGAGCTAAATTGGTGCGTTTGGGAGAAGAGGAAAACATATTGTTTCTCGTTATGCACCATATTGTCTCGGATGGCTGGTCGATCGGCATTTTTATCCGAGAAATAGTAGCGCTTTACGAAGCTTTTTCTAGCGGGAAACCTTCTCCGCTGGCGGAATTACCGATTCAGTATGCAGATTTTGCTTATTGGCAACAGCAACAGCAAGTTGAGGTGTTCCAAACGCAGCTTGCTTACTGGAAACAGCAGTTAGCTGGCAATCTTCCCGTACTGAATCTACCAACAGATCGTGCGCGATCGCCAGTCACGACTTTTCGAGGTGCTAAGCAAACTTTAGCTTTTCCAAAAGTTGTCCGGCAAGCAATTTTAGAGCTAAGTCAGCAAGAAGGTGCCACCTTATTTATGACTTTGCTGGCAGCATTTAAAACATTGCTATATCGCTATACAGATCGAGAAGATCTTCTCGTGGGGTCGCCTATTGCTAACCGCAACCGCAGGGAAATAGAAGGATTAATTGGCTGTTTTGTCAATACTTTGGTGTTGCGAAGTAACTTGGGTGGCAATCCCAGTTTTAGAGAGTTATTGCGGCGAGTACGCAAGGTAGCTTTGGAGGCTTACGCTCACCAAGATTTACCGTTTGAAAAGTTGGTGGAGTTACTGCACCCAGAGCGAGATTTAAGTCACACGCCGCTGTTTCAGGTAATGTTCGCTCTCCAGAATTTCCCATTGCCAGCACAACAAATTCCCGGTCTTAGTTGGCGCGTTGAAGAAATCGATAATAAAACGGCGAAGTTTGATTTAACTTTATTTGTGGAAGATACGGGAGGGGAACTAATCGGGACTGTGGAATACAACACAGATCTGTTTAATCCAGATACGATGACGCGGATGTTAGGGCATTTTTCAACTTTGCTGTCAGGTATCGTTGAAAATCCCGATCGAGCTATTTCCGATCTGCCTTTGTTGACGGAAGCCGAACGGCAACAAATTTTGGTAAATTGGAACGATACCAAAACAGAATTACCGCCAAATGTTTGCATTCACAAACTGTTTGAAGCTCAGGTAGAAAGAACGCCAGATGCGATTGCTGTTGTCTGCCAAGATGAAAAACTAACTTACCGAGAATTAAACGAACGGGCAAATCAGCTAGCACATTACCTGCAAAATTTAGGCGTGAAGCCAGAAGTTTTGGTTGGCATTTGCGTAGAGCGATCGCTTGAAATGCTCGTTGGGCTTTTGGGCATTTTGAAAGCGGGCGGTGCTTACGTACCTCTAGATCCTGGCTATCCCAAAGAACGCTTAGCTTTTATGCTAGAAGATGCTCAAGCACCTATTTTGTTAACTCAACAGCGCCTATTAGAAATAATACCTTCCCATTCGGGAATGGTTGTGTCTTTAGATACAAATTGGCAGGATATTGCTCAAGAAAGTTCAGACAATCCTGTAAGTAATGTCTGTGGTGAAAATCTTGCCTACGTTATTTATACTTCTGGTTCAACCGGTAAGCCAAAAGGAACTTTGATTCATCATAGAGGCTTGGTAAACTACCTCAGTTGGTGTACGAAAGCTTATAGCGTGGAACAAGGAGAAGGTGCTGCTGTTCATTCTTCGATTTCTTTCGATATGACCATTACAGGGTTATTTTCGCCTTTATTGGTAGGTCGAAAAGTTGAACTTTTACCGGAAGATAAAGGCATAGTAACTCTGGCAACAACGCTGCGAAATAAATCTAACTTTAGTCTGATAAAAATTACTCCCGCTCAGTTAGAATTATTGAGTCACCAGTTATTACCGGAAGAAGTTGCTCGGAAAACTAGAGCATTCATCATCGGTGGGGAAAATTTATTAGCTGAAAGCATTGCTTTTTGGCAAGAAAATGCCTCCGATACGATGTTAATAAACGAGTATGGGCCGACAGAAACGGTAGTTGGATGCTGTATTTATCAAGCCAAAGATAAGCTGTCTGGATCGGTTCCGATCGGTCGTCCCATTGCCAACACTCAACTTTACATTTTAGACCGGAATCTTCAACCAGTACCTGTCGGAATTACAGGGGAATTGTATATCGGTGGCGCGGGTGTGGCAAGGGGTTATTTACATCGTCCCGAACTGACTGCGGAACGATTTATTGCTAATCCTTTTATTGCAGGAGAAAGGCTTTACAAAACAGGCGATTTAGCGCGTTATCGTGCTGATGGAATTATCGAATATTTTGGGAGAATTGACCATCAGGTGAAGATTCGCGGTTTCCGAATCGAATTATCGGAAATTGAAGCGGTGTTGAGTCAGCATTGCAAGGTGCGGGAATGTGCAGTTTTGGCAAAATGCGATCGCCTCATCGCTTATGCAGTTCTGCATCCTGGCGAAACTCTCATCATTAGCGAATTGCGAACCTATTTGGCAGAAAAATTGCCAGAATATATGGTGCCTTCTGCTTTGGTGACGTTGGATGAAATGCCGCTGACTGTGAATGGTAAAGTCGATCGTCAGGCGTTACCTGCACCGGAAAGTCTGCGTCCAGAATTAGAAGTCGCCTACGTTTCGCCGCAAACTGAACTGGAACAAATTATCGCCACCATCTGGCAAGAAGTATTGCGTTTAGAAAAAGTGGGTATTTATGACAACTTTTTCGACCTCGGCGGACATTCATTGCTGATAGTCAAAGTGCATAGCAGACTACAAGCGAAGTTGGAGAAAAACATTTCGATGGTTGAGATGTTTAAATATCCAACGATCGAATCATTGGCTAAACATTTAAGTCCTCAGCGAGAAGAAAAGCCAATATTCCAAGAAATTAGCGATTTAGCTCAAAAGCAAAGATTAGCTTTGAGTCGTCAAAAACAATTAATGAAACAAGTGAGATGGGGAAATGAGTGAGGAGTTAGAAAGCATAGCGATCGTTGGTATGGCAGGTCGCTTTCCCGGTGCCAAAAATATCGATGAATTTTGGGAAAATATCAGAGATGGCGTTGAATCAATTAAGTTTTTCAATGATGAAGAACTGTTAGATTCGGGAATTGAGCCGGACGAATTGCAGAAACCCAATTATGTAAAAGCTGGGGCAACTTTAGAAGATATAGATTTATTCGATGCGGCCTTTTTTGGCTTTAGTCCCAGAGAAGCGGAAATGACCGATCCGCAACATCGGCTGTTTTTAGAATGCGCTTGGGAAGCATTGGAAAATGCTGGTTATAATTCGGAAACTTACCCCGGTCGAATTGGCGCTTTTGCGGGGGTTGGTTGGAATAGCTATTTGTTCAATAATCTCTACTCAAATCGCGAATTTATCGAAGCGGTTGGCGGACACCAAACCTTGATGGGAAATGACAAAGATTTCCTGACAACTCGCATTTCTTATAAGTTGAATTTGCGGGGGCCAAGTATCAATATTCAAACTGCTTGTTCTACATCATTAGTGGCAACAAGTATGGCTTGCTCTAGCCTATTAAGCTATCAATGCGATATGGCTTTGGCGGGGGGAGTTTCCATATTTGTGCCGCACAAAGCTGGATATTTATATCACGAAGGCGGGTTTTTATCTCCGGATGGACATTGCCGCGCTTTTGATGCCAAAGCACAGGGAACTGTGATTGGCAATGGTGTGGGAATAGTAGTTTTGAAGAGATTGTCGGATGCGATCGCAGATGGAGATTGCATTCATGCTGTTATCAAATCTGCCGCTATTAATAATGATGGTGCTTTAAAAGTTGGATATACAGCGCCGAGTGTGGAGGGACAAACAAGAGCGATCGCAGAAGCAATTGCCTTAGCAGGAATTAATCCCGAAACGATCGGTTACATCGAAACTCATGGCACCGCCACACCTTTAGGAGATCCGGTAGAAATTGCCGCACTGACAGAAGCTTTTTCACTTTATACAAATAAGACAGAATTTTGTGCGATTGGTTCGGTAAAAACTAATATCGGACATTTAGATGCAGCGGCGGGTGTTGCAGGTTTAATTAAAACCGTTCTGGCTCTCAAAAATCAACAAATCCCTGCTACTTTGCATTTTGAAAAGCCGAATCCAGAAATTGATTTTGACAGCAGTCCTTTTTATGTAAATACCACACTTTCTGAATGGAAACGTAACGGCGCTCCCCGTCGCGCCGGAGTCAGTTCTTTCGGAGTTGGGGGAACGAATGCTCATGTAATTTTGGAAGAATCTCCGAACCTCACCCCCAACCCCTCTCCGTCAAACGGAGAGGGGAAAAAGAATCATTTGTTGGTTCTTTCTGCTAAAACTAATTCGGCATTAGAAACGGCGACAAATAATTTAGTTGATTACCTCAAGCAACATAAAGATTTAAACTTAGGAGATGTTGCTTACACATTGCAGGTAGGAAGGCGAGCTTTCAGTCATCGGCGGACTGTTGTTTGTCGGGATATTGAAGATGCGATTGCTGCACTTCAAGACCCCAAAAGAGTTCTTACTAGCATTCAGAAAACTAATTCGCGTCCCGTAGCTTTTATGTTTCCCGGACTGGGAACACATTACGTTAATATGGCGAGGGAACTTTACCAAGTTGAGCCGACATTTCGCAAAATATTCGATCGCTGTTGCGAACTTTTCCAACCTCACCTTGGTTTAGATCTGCGAGATGTCCTTTATTCCAGTGAAAACAACCTGGATAAAAGTTCGGGTTTCGATTTGCGAAAAATGCTAGGTCGTGGCGAGGAAAAAACAGATGCAGCGACTGAAAAGCTGAATCAAACTTTTCTAACGCAACCTGCAATTTTTGCCGTTGAATACGCTTTGGCACAGTTGTTGATTGCTTGGGGAATTCATCCTCAAGCAACGATCGGTTACAGCATTGGGGAATATGTAGCGGCGTGTTTGGCCGAGGTTTTCTCACTAGAAGAAGCGATTACTCTGGTCGCCAAAAGAGCAAAAACGATCCAAGAATTGCCGGGGGGAGCGATGTTGGCAGTTCCTCTTTCCGAGCAAGAAGTACAGCCTTTTTTGAACGAGAAACTTTCCTTATCGGCAATTAACGGAGCGTCCCTTTGTGTAATAGCAGGTGCAATAGATGCGATCGAAGAATTAGAACAACTGTTAATCGACAAAGGATTGGCTTGCCGACGAATCGTTACTTCCCATGCTTTCCATTCTTACATGATGGAGGCGATCGCACCCAGCTTACGCGAACTCGTTAAAACCTTCAATCTCAAACCCCCAAAAATTCCTTATTTATCCAACGTTACCGGCACTTGGATAACCGCAGCAGAAGCAACAAATCCCGATTATTGGGTGAAACATTTATGCCAACCGGTTCGCTTTGCCGATGGAATTCAAGAATTGTGGAAAAAACAGCATCCAATTCTATTAGAAGTTGGCCCCGGTCAAACTTTGTCCAGCTTGGCATTACAATGTATAGAAGGCGATCAAATTGCGCTTCCTTGCCTGCGACATTCCTACGATAGGCAGTCAGATATAGCATTTTTACTGAACGCATTGGGTCAACTTTGGTTGGCAGGAGTGCAGATAGATTGGTCGGTTGTTCATGGGAATGAAAATTGCCATCGGCTACCTTTACCGACCTATCCATTTGAACGTCAAAAGTATTGGATTTCTCCACAAAAACAAACGCGGGTTGTGCCGAGCTTGCAGCCATGTTTTGAGGAAAAGAATCTCTCTCCATCTCAGGAAGAGGGGAGAGTAGATCGTCAAGGAATTCGGAAAAATTATGTGGCTCCCAGTAACGAAATTGAGGAAAGAATTGCTCAACTTTTTCAACAATTACTGGGTGTGGAACAGGTGGGAATTCACGACAACTTCTTCGCTTTAGGGGGACATTCTCTGCTTGGCATTCAGTTAATTTCTCAATTGCGGAAAGACTTTCAAATAGATTTATCCCTGCGTCCTCTTTTTGAAGCGCCGACGGTGGCAGAGTTGGCATTATTTATCGAAGGAATCCTGATCGATGAGTTAGAAAAATTACCTGAAGAAGAAGTTGAAGTGCTGGTGTCAGTTTCCCAGTCACAAGCACCCAAAGTTAGCAGTCAGCGACGCTACAAGTTGCCTAATAATTTGGAAATTGTCTATCAAACGAAAGCGGAAGCTGATTATTTCTATGAGGATATTTTCCAAAATCGGGTGTATTTGAAACATGGGATTACTTTACGCGATCGCGCCATTATTTTTGATGTTGGTGCTAACATCGGTATGTTTACGCTTTTTGCGTCGCAAAACTGCAACAATCCCACCATTTACTGTTTTGAGCCAGCACCGCCTCTGTTTGAAATTTTGCGCCTGAATACCACTTTCTATGAGATAAATACCAAGCTGTTTAATTTTGGTATATCCAACGAACCTAAAACAGCAACATTTACCTTCTATCCCAATAGTTCGGGAATGTCTTCTTTCTATGCCGATAAACAGGAAGAGAAAGAAGTTTTAAAAGCTATCATGCTTAACCAATTGGAAAATGGTATCGCAGGGATGGAACAAGTGATGGAACACGCTGATGAATTGTTGGAAGAAAGGTTTAAAGTGCAACCTTTTACTTGTCAGTTGAGAACTCTTTCCGAACTGATCGGGGAAAACAACGTTGAGCGCATCGATTTACTCAAAATTGATGTTCAAAAAAGCGAATTGGATGTCCTTCAAGGCATTAAAAAAAATGATTGGCAAAAAATCCAGCAAATTGTCATTGAAGTACACGATATAGAGGGACGACTGGCACAGGTAACTAACTTGTTGAAAAATCAAGGTTATCGCGTCGAAGCCGAACAAGAAGACTTGTATGAAGGCTCAAATATTCACAACGTATATGCAATCAGAAATTCAGGAGCGTAAATATGCAAGTAGTTGGTGTTGTGGGTGCAGGAGTGATGGGAGTTGGGGTGGCGCAAAACCTCGCGCAAACAGGACATCACGTCCTTTTAATAGATGTTTCAGAAGCAATTCTGGAACGTGCCAAACAAGAAATCAAAAATAATCTCCGCTTTCAAGGTTTTTTCAAGAAAAGCGAGCCAGCCGATCGTCTCGATGAAATTCTCAATCGCATCAAATTTTCTCCCGATTATCAAGTTCTAAAAGAGGCGGAATTTGTCATTGAAAATACAACAGAAAAATGGCAAATTAAACAGGATGTTTATGCTAAAATAGATGCTATCTGCCCAAAAAATTCTGTATTTGCTGCCAATACATCAGCGATTCCGATCACTCGCATTGCTTCAGTAACCAAGCGTGCGGATAAAGTGCTAGGGATGCACTTTATGAACCCTGTACCAATGAAGCCGATGGTGGAAACAATCCGGGGATATCATACTTCCGAAGAAACGATCGCAACGGCGAAAAAACTTTTGGCTCAGATGGGAAAAGAGTGTATTGTTGTCAATGATGCACCGGGTTTTGTATCTAACCGCGTGCTGATGTTGACTATCAATGAAGCGATTTTTGTGCTACAAGATCGGGTGGCTTCAGCAGCAGAAGTGGATCGAATTTTCAAAACCTGTTTCGGTCACAAAATGGGGCCATTGGAAACAGCCGATTTAATTGGATTGGATACGATTCTCTATTCAATTGAAGTTTTGTACGAAAGCTTTAACGACAGTAAATACAGGCCATGTCCGCTGCTAAAGAAAATGGTGGACGCGGGATTGCACGGTCGGAAAAGCGGACAGGGTTTCTATACCTACAATTAAAAATGGACTTAATAAATGCAAGAAATTACCACCAAAATCAAAACGTTTCTATCAAAATTTTTCCGAAATTACGACCTCCAGCCTGATGAAGATATCTTTGCTGTTGGTTTTGTTAACTCCATGTTTGCCATGCAACTGGTACTGTTTATAGAACAAGAGTTTGAAATTGCCATTGAGAACGAAGATTTGGAATTCGATAACTTTCGGACTATCAATGCGATGACGCGGTTAATCGACAAAAAGATGGTTGTATTTGCAGGAAAATGAGATAGCATGAAACTTGAATTGACGGTTCAGCAAAAAGAAGATCGAGCGCAATTTCGAGCTTTCGTAGATGCAGAAATTGTTCCTTTGGCAAATCAGTGCGATCGCGAAGAACATACCCCCATTCAGCTAGTAGAAAAACTAGCTAAAAAAGGATATCTAGGTGCGATTATCCCCAAAGATTTCGGTGGGAGTGGAATGGATGCGATCGCATACGGTTTGCTCAACGAAGAAATCGGTCGCGGATGTTCTTCGCTGCGGAGTTTGCTGACTGTTCATAGCATGGTTTCTCATGCGATTCTCAAGTGGGGAAACAAGCAACAAAAAGATTATTGGCTTCCCAAATTAGCGACAGGCGAAGTCATTGCAGCTTTCGCTTTAAGCGAACCAAATGTAGGTAGCGATGCCAAAAATATAGAAACTACAGCCACACTTTCCGGCAATACTTATGTCTTAAACGGACAAAAAAAATGGATTACCTACGGACAAATTGCCGATATTTTTTTAGTATTCGCTCAATGTGATGGCAAACCTTCTGCTTTCTTAGTGGAAAAAAACAGTCCGGGACTTTCCATCAAACCAATCTTTGGAATGATGGGTGTAAAAGCTTCCATGCTAGCAGAATTGCACCTAGATAACTGTCAAATTCCCGCAGAAAATATCGTCGGTAAACCTGGTTTTGGTTTCTCCTACATCGCCGCTTCCGCACTCGACTATGGAAGATACAGCGTCGCCTGGGGATGTGTAGGAATTGCACAAGCTTGCTTAGAAGCTTCCCTGCAATACACCAGTCAAAGAAAACAGTTCGGCATCGATCTCAAAGAACACCAATTAATCCGGCAAATGATAACAGAAATAACTGCCAACGTCAAAGCAGCTAGATTACTTTGTTATCAAGCTGGATATCTCAAAGATACCCGCAATCCAAAAGCTATTTTAGAAACCTCAATTGCCAAATACTTCGCCTCCACAATAGCCACCAAAGCAGCAAACGACGCCGTACAAATTCACGGTGCAAACGGATGCAGCAGCGACTACCCAGTCCAAAGATATCTCCGCGATGCCAAAATCATGGAAATCATCGAAGGTAGCACCCAAATTCAACAAATTACCATCGCCGACTACGCCTACCAAGAATATCTTATCCCCTCTGAAAACCTTTGCGTAACTTTGCGTTAACCTCTGCGTCCTTTGCGTTAAAAAAAGAATATGACTCTCACAAAAAATCTACCTATAACCAACTCAACAATCGATAAAACAGTCATCAAATGTCTAGTTTGGGACTTAGATAACACACTATGGAACGGAGTTTTACTAGAAGGCGATCGCATCACCCTAAAAAACCAAATTCTTGATATAATTCAAACCTTAGACAATCGCGGAATCTTGCAATCTATCGCCAGCAAGAACGACCCTGAGAAAGCGATCGCGCAACTCCAACAGTTCGGCTTACATGAATATTTCATCTATCCCCAAATCAACTGGAATTCCAAAGCCTCCTCTATTCAAGAAATCGCTAAATTACTCAACATTGGTACAGATGGGATCGCTTTCATCGACGATCAACCCTTTGAACTGGAAGAAGTCAACTTTTCCCTACCCGAAGTCCTCTGTATCAACGCCGCAGAACTAGATCGTCTGCTATACAGAGATGAAATGAAACCACGCTTTATTACAGCAGATTCAAAAAAGCGAAGATTAATGTATATTAGCGATTTAGAACGGCAAAACGCTGAAAAAGAATTCATTGGCCCTCAAGAAGAATTTTTAGCCACACTTAACATGACCTTTACCATCTCTTCTGCCAAAGAAGAAGATTTGCAACGCGCCGAAGAATTAACAGTAAGAACTAACCAATTAAACACAACTGGTTACACTTATTCCTATGACGAACTGAATCATTTTCGCCAGTCAGAGAACCACAAATTGCTCATTGCCAGTTTAGAAGATAAATTTGGCAGTTACGGCAAAATTGGCTTAGCACTTGTGGAATGTCAAAACAGCGTATGGACAATCAAACTTTTGCTGATGTCCTGTCGCGTTATGTCCAGAGGCGTCGGCACAATTATGCTCAATTATATTTTGAGTTTGGCTAAACAGAATAACGTCCGGTTGCGTGCCGAATTTGTTTCTAACAATCGCAATCGAATGATGTATGTAGCTTATAAGTTTGCGGGTTTTCAGCAAATTGAAAAGCAAGGCGAATTGGAAATTTTAGAAAACGATATGACGCGAATTCAAACCGCTCCCGATTATGTAAAAATTCAGATTTTGGGGTAAAACTATTATGGATATCAAAAAAGCAGAAATATTAGCAAAAAAATCTAAACTTTCGCCTGCAAAACGAGAGCTTTTAGAAAAACGATTGCGAGGAGAAGTTAAATCCGATTCCCAATTAAAAACTATTCCTCGACGTGCCGAAAAAAGTCATGCACCGCTTTCCTTTGCACAGCAACGCTTGTGGTTTCTGCATCAATTTGATTCGGGAAACGCTTACAACGAACTTTCCGCTGTCCATTTAAAAGGTTCGTTGAATGTGGAGGCGCTGGAGAAAAGTTTGAATGAAATTGTGCGCCGTCACGAAGCTTTGCGAACTACTTTCGAGATGGTGGATGGACAAGCTGTGCAAATTATCCATCCCAGTTTGGATTTTAAATTGTCAGTAAGGGAATTGGGGACGACAGGCGAGACGCCTATCCTACGGGGACTGAATTCGCAAATTGAAGATTTTGTAGTTGAGGAAGTTAAAAGACCTTTCGACTTAAGCAAAGCGCCTTTGTTGCGGGGTACATTGCTGAAACTGGGTGAGAAAGAATACGTGCTGGTGTTCGTTATGCACCACATTATTTGTGATGGTTGGTCGATGCGATCGTTCATTCGGGAAGTAGCAGCACTTTACGAAGCATTTTCTCATAGCAAACCCTCCCCATTGCCAGAACTTCCCATTCAATATGCTGACTTTGCAGTTTGGCAGCGTCAATGGTCTAAAGAGCATTTGCAAAATCATCTTTCCTATTGGAAAGAACAGCTAGCAGGTGCAACAAAGGTTTTAGAACTTACCACGGATAAACCGCGACCTGCTGTCCAAACTTTCCAAGGTGCAACGACTCACTTTCAACTATCGCCGAGTTTAACTGCAAAGCTAAAATCTCTAAGTCAGCAGTCGGGTTGCACTTTATTTATGACCCTGCTGGCGGCATTTCAAACTTTACTTTATCGCTATACCGAACAGGAAGATATATCAATTGGAACTCCGATCGCTAATCGCAATTGCAGCGAAATTCAGGCATTAATTGGAGTTTTTGTCAATACTTTGGTAATGCGTACTGACCTGTCAGGAAATCCAACTTTTCGGGAATTGCTCAGTCGCGTCCGTCAGGTAGCATTAGGTGCTTACGCACACGAAGAATTACCTTTTGAGCAACTGGTAGAAGAATTGCAACCAGAACGAAACTTGAGCCATCAACCGCTGTTTCAAGTGATGTTTGTCTTGCAAGAAAACCTGACACCGGAATTAATGCTGTCTGGTTTAACTTTGAAGCGATTAGAAACCGATAGTAAAACGGCTAAGTTCGATTTGACCTTGTACTTAGTGGACAGCGAACCAGCAATAACGGGAGCGTTTGAATACAGTACCGACTTATTCGAGGTTGCCACAATTGATAGGGCGATCGCACATTTTACAACTTTGTTAGAAGGCATCGTCACCAATCCCGATCGACACCTTTCGGAATTGCCAATTTTAACACAAACAGAACAGCAAACTTTGTTAGTTGATTGGAATACTACCTCCAATTATCCCGTGGATGTCTGTTTACATCAGTTATTTGAAGCGCAGGTGGAACAAACGCCACAGAATATTGCGGTAGTTTTTGGCGAACAGCAACTAACCTATCGGGAATTGAACGCCAAAGCGAACTGTTTGGCGCACTATTTGCAGTCGCAAGGTGTGAAATCAGAAACCAAAGTTGGCATTTGCCTAGAACGATCTTTAGAGATGGTAATAGGAATATTGGGAATTTTAAAGGCAGGGGCAACTTATGTACCCTTAGATCCAGCCTATCCCAAAGAACGGCTAGCTTTCATATTAGAAGATGCACAGATTGAAATACTGCTGACGCAACAGGAATTAACGGCAACATTGCCGGAACGCTCAGCGAAACTTATCTGCATAGATACCGACTGGGAAAGCATCTCAAGAGAAAGCACCTCAAATCCCAACCACAGCATTCTTACTCCAGAAAACCTCTGCTACGTAATTTACACCTCCGGTTCCACAGGACAACCGAAAGGTGTATTGATAACTCATGGCAATGTAGTTCGTCTCTTTAAAGCGACTCAATCTTGGTTTGATTTCAACCAAAGCGATGTGTGGACACTCTTCCATTCCTACGCTTTTGACTTTTCAGTTTGGGAACTCTGGGGGGCGCTGATCTACGGCGGTAAGTTGATAGTAGTGCCTTATTGGGTGAGTCGATCGCCAGAAACTTTCTACGAATTATTGTGCCAACAGCAGGTAACGGTTCTCAACCAGACACCCTCAGCTTTCCGCCAAATCATGCAAGTAGATGAATCATCTGAAAATGCCAAAGATTTAAACTTGCGCCTAGTTATTTTTGGCGGGGAAGCACTAGATATTCAAAGTTTAAAACCCTGGTTCGATCGCCACTCAGACAACTTCCCCCAATTGGTCAATATGTACGGCATTACGGAAACCACCGTACACGCCACCTATCGTCCCCTCACAATAGCAGACCTCAATAGTAGCAGTAGTGTCATCGGTCGTCCCATTCCCGATCTGCAAATTTACCTGTTAGATAAACACCAACAACCTGTGCCTATTGGCGTTCCCGGTGAAATGTACGTTGGTGGCGCTGGTTTAGCCAGAGAATACCTCAACCGACCCGAACTAACCACAGAGAAATTTATTTCCAACCCCTTTATCAAGTCAAAAGACAGAAGTCAATTAGATAGGCTGTACAAAACAGGGGATTTAGCGAGATATCTACCCGATGGCAACATTGAATTTCTCGGACGCATCGATCGCCAAGTAAAGATTCGGGGTTTCCGCATTGAACTGGGAGAAATTGAAGCGTTACTAAATCAGCATCCAGCAGTGCGAGAAACGGTGGTTTTGGCACGAGAAGATCGACCCGGAGAAAAGTACCTGGTTGCTTACATCTTTCCGCACCAACAGCAAACACCCAGCATTTGCGAACTGCGAAATTACCTCAAGCAGCAGCTACCCGACTATATGGTGCCATCAGCATTCGTGATTCTGGAAGCTTTGCCCCTGACTGTGAATGGAAAAGTAGACACAGTTGTATTACCAATACCAGATAAAGTAAGACCCGAATTAGAGCGAACTTTTGTTGCACCTAGAACACCTGAAGAAAAAATATTTACTGAGATTTGGCAACAGGTGCTTCGCCTGGAAAAAGTAGGCATTCACGATAACTTTTTTGAAATAGGCGGAGATTCTATTCTTAGTATTCAGGCGATCGCCAAAGCCAAACAGTTTGGTTTGCAACTAACTCCCAAGCAAATGTTTGAGTACCAAACAATTGCAGAATTAGCCCCTGTAGCTGGTAGGACTGCAACTATCCAAGCAGAACAAGAAGCGATCGTCGGACAAGTCCCTCTGAGTGCGGTTCAGCATTGGTTTTTTGAACAAAATCTCCAACAGCCGCACCATTGGAATCTAGCCATTATGGTACGCAACGCGATCGCGATCGCACCCGATCTCCTAGAGAAAGCGTTGCAACAACTGCTGGTACAACACGATGCCCTACGCCTGCGTTTTGTCAAAGAAGAATCCGGCTGGCAACAGTACGCCGCCTCGGACGACAGCCAAACTATCTCCTTAGTCAGACAAGATTTGTCAGCCCTCTCCCCCCAAGAGCAAGAATCTGCCATCCAAGCAACCATCGAAGAACTGCAACCTAGCCTGAATTTATCAGATGGCCCCTTAATGCGGGTTGCCTATTTTGACCTGGGTGTGAGTAAACCTTCTCGTTTGCTCTTTGTCATCCACCACCTGATCGTCGATGGTCTTTCTTGGCAGATTTTGTTAGAAGACCTGCAAACCGCTTATCAGCAACTCAGTCTAGGTAAAGCGATCCAACTGCCACGCAAAACCACTTCTCTCAAACAGTGGTCGCAACAACTGATCGAGTACGCCCAATCACCAGCATTGCAACAAGAACTAGCTGACTGGCATTCAATGTTAGAAAAACCCGTTTCTCGCTTGCCAGTTGATTATCCGGGTGCCGAAAACACCGTAGGTTCAGCACGCACCGTCTCAGTTGGACTTAGTGGGGAAGAAACCCAAGCTTTGTTGCAAGAAGTTCCCCAAGTCTTGCGAATGCAAATGAATGAGGTGTTAGTCGCTGCTTTAGTGCAAGCGTTTGCCCAATGGACGGGAGAAAATTGTTTACTAATAGACCTAGAAGGAGACGGACGAGAAGATATTTTCACCGATATCGATCTATCGCGCACCTTGGGCTGGTTTACGACAATTTTCCCCATGCGCTTGGAATTGGCTAATGGCAGTAAGGGCGATGTTTTGAGATCGATTAAAGAGCAAATGCGCCGGATTCCCCATCAAGGTATTGGTTATGGCATCCTGCGATATTTGAGTGAAAACCGGGAAATTAGCGCTCAACTGCAAGCACTGTCCCAAGCAGAAGTGATTTTTAATTATTTGGGTCAGTTAGATAGGCTTTTTTCTGAAGAGTTGATGTTTAAACTAACTGACTGGAATCTAGAACCGAGACGCAGTTTCCAAGGAATTAACAAGCATTTGTTAGAAGGTAACGCTTTTGTGACTGGCGGACAGCTGTGGCTGAATTGGGCGTACAGCGAAAACCTTTATCAACGCGGGACAATTGAGCGTCTGGCTCAAAGTTGCCTGGAAATGCTGCGGGAAATTATTGCCTATTGCCAGTCTTCGGAAGCTGGCAGCTATACGCCTTCAGACTTCCCCGATGTCGAACTGAGCCTAGAACAACTGGAAAAGGCTCTTGCAGAAATAGATATTTAGAGGAGAATTGCAGGTGAGCAAGAAAAACATAGAAGCGATTTATCCGCTGTCTGCGCCACAACAAGGGATGCTTTTCGAGACTCTCATCGCTCCAGAGTCAGGAATGCACATCGAGCAATTGAGTTGCGCTTTGCGCGGAAGTTTAGATGCGATCGCCTTTGAGAAAGCGTGGCAACGAGCGATCGATCGACACTCAATCTTAAGAACCTGTTTCGCCTGGAAAGAACAAGATCGGCCACTGCAAATTGTAATTCAACAAGTACCAGTACCATTTGAGCGGCTAGACTGGCGCAGCCTTTCTTTATCCGAACAGCAAGTGCAACTAGAAGCTTTTTTGGAAGCAGATCGTCAGAGCGGTTTCCAACTTTCTAAACCGCCACTTATGCGCCTAACGCTGATCCAGTTAGCCGAAGCCGAACACCTATTAATTTGGAGCCATCACCACATATTGCTGGACGGGTGGTCTTTACCTTTAATTTTTAAAGAAGTCCTTGCTTTTTACCAAGCGTTCCGCACGAGTGAAAATATACATCTGGAGCAACCCCGTCCCTACAAAGACTACATCGCTTGGCTGAAACAGCAAGACCTTTCCAAAGCAGAGAGGTTTTGGCGGCAGACTTTGCAAGGGTTTAGCAAACCAACTCCTTTGGGAATAACACAGATCGCGCAGGAAAACAATCGCACGGGGGAGGATTTTTCCAGCTGCGATCGCGGTAAACAAAGAGCATACCTATCAGCGTCAGATACAGCAACCTTACAGTCTTTAGTAAAGGCTAACCGCTTGACTTTGAACAGTTTAGTCCAGGGAATTTGGGCTTTGCTTTTGCATCGCTATAGCGGTGAAAACGATGTCGTCTTTGGCACTACCGTCTCTGGTCGTCCGCCTGATTTAATCGGATGTGAATCGACGATCGGGCTGTTTACTAATACCTTGCCAGTGCGGGTAAAAGTTTCTCCTCAAGCATCGCTTTGGTCTTGGCTCAAAGACATCCAAACCTATAATTTTGAGTTGCGGCAATACGAACACACTCCTGGAGGGCAAGTTCATCAATTGAGCGAACTACCCGGATGTTTGCCGATTTATGAGAGCATTGTAGTTTTCGAGAACTATCCGGTAGATATCGATCTGGGGCAACTCTCCGATTTAAAAGTAGAAATCCTCGATCGCCGTTTTCGGGGAACACAAACCAAATATGCCCTCATCCTTCAGGTCAAAGCCGATGCCCAATTAAGATTTCAACTTATCTACGATGTCCGCCGCTTAGATAGCAGTAGTATCACTCATATTTTGCAGCACTTCCAGACTTTATTACAGTCAATAATTGCCCAACCAGAACTAAAATTAGCAACTCTTTTAAATAAAATTACATACGCAGAAATCCCCATAATTAAAACTTTTGAAAGTTCATCCGCATCTACCTTCCAATTACCCTATACCCCCATTGAGGAAGTAGTAACAGGAATTTGGAATCAACTACTTGGTGTGGAACGAGTGGGAATGAATGATAACTTTTTCGAGCTAGGAGGACATTCCTTACTTGCGACTCAAATTTTGTCTCGCCTGCGAGATACTTTCCAGGTAGAAATTCCCCTGCGTTATCTGTTTGAATCGCCTACCGTAGCGGGTTTGGCTAAGCAGATAGAGATAGCAATGAAAGGACAACAGAGCCTTGAATTTTCTCCGATCGAGCGCGTTTCCCAAAGAATCGAGCTACCCCTATCCCTTGCCCAAGAGCGACTGTGGTTTCTTTACCAGTTGGAGCCTGAGAACCCCGCTTATAACATTCCTGGTGTGGTACGTCTTGAGGGGTTACTGAATATAAAAGCGCTAGAGAAAAGCCTACAGGAAATTGTTAGGCGGCATGAAGCTTTACGAACTAATTTTGTGATGACCGAGGGGCGATCGCTCCAGGTTATCCATCCAAATTTGGAGCTTAAGCTGTCGATAAAGGAAGTGGAAGCCGCCAAAGTAAAAAATATTCTCTTAGAAAAATATCAGAAGACTTTCAATTTAGAAAAAGACCAACTTTTGCGAATTACCTTGCTACGCATGAGTGAAAAAGAGCATTTTTTACTGCTAACAATTCACCACATTATTTTTGATGGTTGGTCTGTTGGGGTATTAGTCCGAGAAATCGCAACCCTTTACGAAGCATTTTCCAGCGAAAAACCGTCACCACTTCCCGAACTTCCCATTCAATATGCAGACTTTGCAGTTTGGCAAAGACAGTGGTTACAGAGTGAGGCGCTAAAAACTCAACTGGGTTATTGGCAGCAGCAATTAAGCGGGAATGTGCCTGTATTGCAGTTACCGACTGACCGCCCTCGACCAGCAGTTCCCACCTTCCAAGGTGCAACATATTCCTTTGCAATTCCTGCAAGTTTGTCCTCTGAATTGAAGATGCTTTCACGCCAAGAAAGTGTTACTTTGTTTATGACTTTGTTGGCAGCATTTCAAACCTTGCTGCATCGATATACAGGTCAAGAAGATATCCTTGTTGGCACTGATGTTGCTAACCGCAATCGCTCGGAAACAGAACAATTAATTGGTTTTTTTGTCAATATATTAGTCTTGCGGACTCACCTCGCCGGCAACCCAACTTTTCGCGAATTACTGACACGAGTACGTCAAGTAACCTTGGGTGCTTATGCCCACCAAGACCTACCTTTCGCTAAGTTAGTAGAAATTCTGCGTCCAGAACGTCAGACGAGTCACACTCCTTTGTTTCAGGTGTTATTCGTTCTGCAAAATGCCCCGATGCCACCTTTAGAATTGCCTGGGTTAACTTTAACTCTGCTAGAAGTGGATAACAAAACCGCAAAATTCGATCTGGCTTTATTCCTCACAGAAACAGATGAAGGAATTCAGGGAACATGGAACTACAGCACTGACATTTTTGAGGCAACCACGATTGCTCGGATAACAGGAAATTTCCAAACTTTATTGAATAACATTGTTACCCAGCCAGATGCCCGGTTAAGCAATTTGGAAATACTCGCTGAAGCTGAAAAGAAACAACAAGAGATGGAAAAACAGGAACGGAAAAATTCCAAACTCAAGAAGTTTATGAAAGTTGCACCGAAAGCTGTCAGCTTTTTACAGGAGAGTTTGGTTAAAACGGAATATTTGCCTTCTAGCGAAATGCTGCCTTTGGTAATTAAACCAGAGGTTTTAGATATCAATATAATCGATTGGGTGAAAAATAACCCGGAATTTATAGAATCGAAATTATTGCATCACGGTGCTTTGCTTTTCCGAGGTTTCAATTTAAATTCTGTGGCAGGGTTTGAAAACTTTGCTGGGGCAATTTGTCCTGAATTATTCGGCGAATATGGTGACTTACCGCGTGAGGGAGTCGGCGGCAAAGTTTACGGTTCTACACCTTATCCGTCTGACAAAGCTATCTTGTTTCATAGTGAAAGTTCTCACCTGCATTGTTGGCCGATGAAAATTTGGTTTTTCTGCGTACAACCAGCGCAAAAAGGTGGAGAAACGCCTATTGTAGATTGCCGAAAAATTTATCATATGCTCGATCCGAAATTGCGATCGCACTTCGAGCAAAAGCAATTAATGTATGTCCGCAACTACACCGAAGGTTTGGATGTTAGCTGGCAAGAATTCTTCCACACAGAAGATAAAAAAGTTGTTGAAGAAGCTTGCAAAAAAGCGAAAACTGAGTTTGAATGGAAAGATGGAAATAATTTGAGAACTCGGAGAATTGCCCAGGCAATAGCCAAACATCCCAAAACAGGCGATGCAGTATTTTTCAACCAAATTCTGTTGCACCACATATCCTGTTTAGATGCAGCAGTCCGCGAATCTTTATTATCTTTGTTTGGGGAAGATAACCTACCGCGCAACGTTTATTACGGTGATGGTTCTCCCATTGAAGATTCGGTGATGGCAGAAATTCAAGCAATTTATCGAGAAGCGACGATTAGTTTTCCTTGGCAACAAGGAGATGTTTTGATGCTAGATAATATGCTAGCCGCCCACAGCCGAAATCCTTATGTTGGGTCGCGCAAAATTGTGGTAGCGATGGGCGAAATGTTCGACAGTAAAGACCTTGTAAACAAAGAGATGGAGGGAGTATATGCAAACTAAAACTATTAGCGGTTTTCGTCTTTCTCCTCAGCAAAAGCGTCTTTGGTTGTTGCAGCAAGACGGCTTTTCTACCCAGGCTAGTTGCGCTATCCTTTTGGAAGGGAATCTCCAGTCGAAAATTTTAAAACTTGCCTTACAAAAAGTTGTGGAAAGGCATGATATTTTGCGGACAAATTTTCGCCGTTTACCGGGTATGAAAACTCCGGTCATGGTTGTAGAAGATAGCAGCGATACTTTGTGGCGCGAGATTGATTTAACTGATTGTAAACCAGAAGAACAATTAGCCAAAATTGAAGATATTTTTCAATGGGAAAGACATCAAAGTTTTAAATTTGAAAAAGAGGCATTGTTGCGTTCAAACCTGATAATGCTGTCGCCAGAAAAGCATATTTTGATTATCAACTTGCCTGCGCTTTGCGCTGATAGTTGGACACTCAATAATCTAGTTCAAGAAATCGGCAATTCCTACGCTGCTTGCTTGCAAGGTGAGGAATTAGACGACGAGGTTGTGCAGTACGTTCAATTTTCAGAATGGCAAAATCAATTATTAGAAGATGAAGACGCAGAAACAGGTAAAAATTACTGGGAACAGCAGGATTTTTCTAATCTACCTGCATTGAAGCTTCCTTGGGAAAATCCCTATTTTGGTAAAACAGAATTTCAGCCTGAATGTTTTACTTGTGACATCAATTCTGATGTGGCAGAATTGATTGAAGCACTGGTACAAAAGGATGAGATTTCGGTTGATGTTTTCTTCCTGACTTGTTGGCAAATACTGCTTTGGCGACTGACGGGAGAAACAGATATTATTGTTGGAACCGGTTGCGATCGCAGAGAATATGAAGAACTGCACGACGCATTAGGATTATTCGCAACTTGGCTACCAATTCATTGCCGGTTGGCATCAGATTTGCGTTTTGGGGAAGTATTAGAACTGGTAAATAAAGCTAAAGAAAATGCCTCGGAATGGCAGGATTATTTTGTTGAAGAAGAACTGACATTTTTTCCGTTTGGTTTCGAGTTTGAACAATGGCAGTCAGAATGCTTTGCAGGTGGTGTTTCGTTTTCTATTTATCAGCAATACACTTGCATCGAACCGTTTAAAGTTAAACTTACCTGTACTTGCGATCGCAACTCGCTCAAACTTTCATTTCATTACGATAAAAATTACTATTCAGCCGAAGCGATCGCTCGTTTGGCGGGAGAATTCGAGACTTTATTAGCTAACGCCATTGAAAATCCCAAAAGTGCGATCGCGCAATTGGAAATTCTCAGCCCAAGCGAACGTCAGCAACTTTTAGTAGAATTCAATAACACAAAAAGTAATTATTCAAATGATAAGTGTATCCATCAATTATTTGAAGAACAAGTAGAACGAACTCCCGCTCGAATTGCCCTAGTATTTGAAAATCAGCAATTAACTTACAGCGAACTAAACGCACGCGCCAACAAGCTTGCCCATTACTTGCAGCGTCTGGGAGTAAAACCAGAAGTGCTGGTGGGGTTATATTTAGAAAAATCCCTAGAAAGCATCATCGGACTTTTAGGTATTTTGAAAGCTGGTGGCGCATATTTACCTTTAGATCCGGCATTACCAACTGAAGGTTTAGTCACTAGATTACAAGATGCACAAGTATCGTTGGTTTTGACACAAAAGCACTTAGTCAATACACTGCCAAAGCTTAACGCTCAAATAATTTGTTTAGACAAAGATTGGGATGTTATTGCACAGGAAAGCGATGCAAATCCCAGCAGCGAGGTAACAATTGAAAATCTAATTTATGTGCTGTTTACCTCTGGTTCTACTGGTAAACCGAAAGGTGTTGCTGTCGAACATCGCCAACTTTTGAATTACCTGAATGCGATCGCACAGACATTAAACCTACCTACAGATGCAAATTATGCGATCGTCTCCACACTAGCAGCAGACTTAGGCAACACAGTCATCTTCCCTTCTCTGTGCAATGGTGGATGCTTGCACATCATATCTCAGGAGTGTGCATCTGACTCACAGGCGTTTGCCGAATACTGCCGTCAGCATCCGATCGACTGCCTCAAAATCGTACCTTCCCACCTATCTGCCCTTTTAAACTCTTCGCCCAACCCATCTATTTTGCCGCGTCAAAAATTAATTTTGGGAGGCGAAACTGCTAGTTGGAAACTCATCGATTTAATTCGGCACTTATCGCCAAAATGCACCATTTTCAACCATTACGGGCCTACAGAAACTACGGTTGGTGTAACTACTTTTACAGTTAAAAATAATTCACATCCTTGGGCAAAAACGGTTCCTTTAGGTCGTCCAATTGCTAACATCCAACTTTATATATTAGATTCACATCTACAGCCAGTACCTATCGGATGTCCCGGCGAATTATACATCGGCGGTGCATCTTTAGCGCGGGGTTATTTTAATCAACCAGAACTAACTGCCGAAAGGTTTATTTCTCATCCATTTAGCGATGAACCAAATGCAAAACTCTATAAAACGGGTGACTTAGTTCGCTACTTACCGGATGGGAATTTAGAATTTATCGGTCGGATTGACAACCAAGTAAAAATTCGCGGTTTTCGTATAGAACTGGGAGAAATAGAAGCAGCACTCAGACAACATCCAGGTGTGCGAGAAGTTGTCGTATTGGCAAGCGAAGACAAATCAGATAATCAATGTTTAATAGCTTATATTGTTCCCGATGAAAAAAGCGATTATAACACTTTGCGCCATTTCTTAAGAGAAAAGTTGCCGGAATATATGATGCCATCGGCTTTCGTAATGCTGAAATCTCTACCTTTAACTCCTAATGGTAAGGTAGACAGAGTGGCATTGTCAGAACTCGATCGCACACAGCAAGAATTACAAAGAACTTTTGTAGCACCTCGCACTCCAGTCGAAGAAATATTAGCCGGAATTTGGGCGAAAATTCTCGGTTTGGCACAAGTAAGCATTCACGATAATTTCTTCGACTTAGGCGGACACTCGTTGTTAGCAACTCAAGTCATTTCTCGGATGCGGGAAACCTTTAAATTAGAACTGCCTTTACGCTGCTTATTTGAGTCGCCAACTGTTGCAGAATTAGCCGAAAAAATTGCCAATTACAATCAAATTGAACAAGCACTTTCTTCGCAAATTCAGCGCGTTTCGCGAGACAGAGAGTTGCCGTTATCTTTCGCCCAGCAAAGGCTGTGGTTTCTGCATCAATTAGAACCCGATAGCCCCGCTTACAACCTGCCGAAAACTGTCAGATTACGAGGAAAGCTGAACATTGCAGCACTTGAAGGCAGCTTGCGGGAAGTCATGCGCCGTCACGAAATTTTGCGGACAAACTTTACCGTTAAAAATGGTAAACCTGTTCAAATCATTGATTCAAATACCATCATCGAATTGCCAGTAATAGACTTGCAGGAATTGCCGGAAACTGAGAGAGAAGCAGAAGCTTTGCGACTGGCGACGATTGAAGCTCAACGACCTTTTGATTTAGCAAATGACTGCTTACTGCGGTGCAATTTGGTAAAATTAGACGCAGAAGATTATTTGTTAGTTTTGACGCTGCATCACATTATTTCAGATGGTTGGTCAACAGCAGTTTTGATTCGAGAAGTCGCCACACTTTACCAAAGTTTTTGCAATGAGACACCCTCTCCACTGCCAGAATTACCTATCCAATATGCCGACTTTGCCGTTTGGCAGCAGCAATGGTCTGAAGAGTATTTAGAAAATCAATTAACTTATTGGAAGCAGCAATTAACTGGGGATTTACCAATACTAGAATTGCCGAGCGATCGCCCACGTCCGACTGTCCAAACATTCAATGGATCGACGCGATCGCTACAACTTTCTCCTAGCTTAAGCGAGTCATTGAAAAACTTGAGCCAGCAGCAAGGCGTAACGCTATTTATGACGCTTTTGGCAGCATTTAAAACCTTGGTGTATCGCTATACCGGACAAGAGGATATATTAGTAGGAACGCCCATTGCCAATCGCGATCGCCAAGAAATAGAACAGCTAATTGGCTTTTTTGTCAATACCTTGGTATTGCGTACCAACTTAGCAGGAAATCCCAGTTTTCCAGAGTTATTAAAGCGAGTGCGGGAAGTCGCTTTAGGCGCTTATGCTCATCAAAATCTGCCTTTCGAGAAGTTAGTAGACGAACTGCAACCACAGCGAGACTTGAGTCATACGCCGCTATTTCAGGTGATGTTCGTTTTGCAAAATGCTCCCACAACTCCTCTAGAACTACCAGGTTTAAGCTTAAAACCTTTAGAAATTAACAGCAAAACTGCTAAATTCGACCTCACTTTATATATAGAGGAAACAGACACAGGACTCCTTGCCAATTTGGAATACAACACCGATCTATTTGATGCCACAACTATCAACCGGATGCTGGGGCATTATCAAAGATTATTGTCAAGTATTGTTGCTAATTCCCATCGACGGCTTTCGGAATTGTCGATTTTGACAGCAGCCGAACAACAGCAATTATTAGTGGAATGGGTTGCTGGAGAACAGGGTAAAATTTATCAACCAATAGCCAGTATTCATCAGTTATTTGAGGCGCAGGTAGAAAGAACGCCGGATGCTGTTGCTGTCATTTTTGAAGATACAAAATTGAGTTACCGAGAACTCAATCAAAGAGCGAATCAATTGGCAAATTACTTAGTCTCGTCGGGTGTAAAAACAGAGGTATTGGTAGGAATTTGCGTCGAACGCTCTCTCGAAATGCTCATCGCACTTTTAGCCATCCTGAAAGCGGGTGCAGCCTACGTACCATTAGATCCAGCTTATCCCCAAGAACGCATAGCTTATATCTTGGCAGATGCACAAATTTCGCTATTGCTAACTCAACAACATTTGATGGCACAATTACCGAAACATCAAGCAAAGGTAATTTGTTTAGATACCGAATGGAACAGCATTACACAAGAAAGTGAAAACAATTTAGCGACTGAATTAACAAGTAATAATCTCGCTTATGTAATCTACACTTCCGGTTCTACAGGTAAACCCAAAGGCGTGCAAATTCAGCATGGCGCAGTGGTTAACTTCTTAAATTCCATGCGGCAAACTCCAGGAATCACAGAACGAGATATCCTCTTATCAGTTACCACCATTACTTTTGATATTGCCGCCTTAGAACTTTACCTACCTTTAATTGTCGGTGCTAGGGTTGTGGTGGCGAGTCGAGAAGTTGCCAGTGATGGAATTCAGTTATTAGCAAAAATTACTGAATCCAGTGTCACAATAATGCAAGCGACTTCCGCTACTTGGCGAATGCTTTTAGAAGCTGGCTTGCCAAAAATACCGCTCAAAATTCTCTGTGGTGGCGAAGCACTTGCCCATAATTTAAGTCAGCAATTGTTAGAAAGATGCGATTCTCTGTGGAATTTATACGGGCCTACAGAAACAACAATTTGGTCTGCGGTTTATCAGGTTAATCGGGAAGATGGAGTGGCTTATATTGGCAGTGCGATCGCAAACACCCAAATCTACATTTTAGATAAATACCTCAATCCAGTTCCCATCGGAATTCCTGGCGAATTATACATTGCTGGAGATGGGTTAGCTAGAGGTTATATTAACCGCCCCGAACTAACTGCCGAAAAATTTATTCCCAATCCATTTAGTAGTAAACCAGGGGCGCGGTTGTACAAAACTGGTGACTTAGCACGCTATTTACCTGATGGAAACATTGAATTTATCGGTCGAATTGACTACCAAGTAAAAATTCGAGGTTTCCGAATCGAATTAGGCGAAATAGAAGCAGTTTTAAGCCAACACCCAGAAGTACAAACTGCTGTAGTTTTAGCGCCAGAGGATGAAACTGGTAACAAGCGCCTAATAGCTTATGTTGTTCCTCACCTCACCCCCTCACTCCCCCTCTCCGATGTCGGAGAGGGGGACGGGGGGAGAGGTTCATCCTTTACCCAGGTAAACAATGCTAAATCCAGCGATTTGCATAGCTATTTAGAGGAAAGGCTGCCTAACTACATGGTGCCTTCCAGCTTCGTAACCTTGGAAAGTTTGCCGCTAACGCCTAACGGTAAAGTAGACCGAAAAGCGCTGCCAAAAATTGACCAAATGCGATCGCAATTGGAAAACGCTTATGTAGCACCGCGCAATTCAATTGAGCAAATACTAGCCGAAATTTGGGCGGAAGTTCTGGGTCTAGAACAGGTAGGAATTCACGACAACTTCTTCCAATTGGGTGGAGATTCTATCCTTACAATTCAGGTTATATCCAAAGCCGATCGCGCCGGATTATCTTTAACGCCCAAACAGCTATTTACACACCAAACTATTGCCAAGTTAGCAGCAGTAGCCGCTTTAAGTGAAACGAGCAAAAAAGAGCATACACCATCCGATCTACCGCTCACACAACTGAGTGCTGACGAACTTGCCCAAGTGTTACAAACCGTCGAATTTGAAGGAGGAGAATTCCTATGAATCAAAGAAATATTGAGGAAATTTATCCTCTTTCTCCCATGCAGCAAGGAATGCTTTTCCATAGCCTTTATGCGCCAACATCGGGAATGTATGTCGAACAACTCACCCTTCAACTAAATGGAAATCTCGATGTTGTCGCATTTAAACAAGCTTGGCAAGAGGTGTTAAATCGGCATTCAGTTTTACGGACTGCTTTCGTATGGGAAAATCTCGAAAAGCCGCTTCAGGTAGTGGGACGACAAGTAAGTTTGCCTTGGCAGCAGCTTGACTGGCGCGAACTCTCCACCATCGAACAGCAACACCAACTAGAGGCTTTGTTAGAAACAGAACAAAAGCGAGGCTTTGAACTTTCCAAAGCACCGCTGATGAATTTTACCCTTATACAATTAGCAGAAAATTCCTATCAATTTATTTGGAATCACCATCATTTGCTGTTAGATGGTTGGTCTTTACCTTTAATTTTTAAGGAAGTTATTACATTTTATGCAGCTTTTTCTCTAGGCAAGGACTTGTCTCTAGAAAAATCCCGTCCTTATCGAGATTACATCGCTTGGTTACAGCAACAAAATGTGACGGAAGCTGAGGCATTTTGGCGAGAAAAACTCAAAGGTTTTACTGCACCAACAGCGATATTTTACCAGCCACAAATTGCTAATAAACCGTCACAATTTCCCAGTTATGATGAGCAGCAATTAAAGCTTTCAACAGAAACAACCGCAGCATTACAATCTTTAGCGCGGAAAGAGCAATTAACGCTGAATAGCATAGTCCAAGGAGCTTGGGCGCTGCTACTCAGTCGTTACAGTGGCGAAGAGGACATTGTATATGGTGCGACGGTTTCCGGTCGTCCGCCGACGCTGCCGGATGCTGAGTCAATGGTAGGATTATTTATTAACACTTTGCCAGTGCGAGTTTGGGTCGATTCGCATGAGTTTATCCTGCCTTGGTTGCAGCAATTCCAAACGCAGTTTGTGGAATTACGTCAATATGAATACAACTCATTGATAGAAATTCAAGGTTGGAGTGAAGTTCCTCGCGGTGTGTCGCTATTCGATAGCATTGTAGTGTTTGAAAATTATCCGGTAGATCCGGCGGTAGGGCAGATTAATTCAAATCTAGAAATTGGAAATTTTCGCACATTTGGAAAGACTAATTATCCCTTGACTGTAACAGTGATTCCCGGTTTGGAGTTGTTGTTGAAGATTGGATATGTTTGCGATCGCTTCCACACCGATACCATCAAGCGAATGTTGGGGCATTTGGAAACGTTACTTTTAAATATAGTTGCCAACCCCACTCAACGACTCTCGGAATTATCCTTATTAACAACACCAGAGCGATATCAAATACTAATCGATTTTAATCAAAATCAATCCAAAATCCAAAATCCAAAATCCAAAATCGGGCAGTGCATTCATCAAATATTTGAAGCGCAGGTAGAGCTTACGCCTGCTTCTATTGCTGTTGTTTATCAAGACCAGCAGTTAACATATCGCGAACTGAATGCAAAGGCAAATTGTTTGGCACATTATTTACGATCGCTCGGTGTTGCACCCGAAGTAAAAGTTGGTATTTGCTTAGAGCGATCGCTAAATTTAATTGTCGCCGTATTAGGCGTTTTAAAAGCTGGCGGTGCTTACCTTCCTCTCGATCCAGCCTATCCCCAAGAACGGCTATATTTCATGCTAAAAGATGCCCAATTGTCATTAGTTATTAGTCATTTGTCATTGGTTAATAGCTTTGAAGAAACGGCAGTAATTTGTTTGGATGAAAACTGGGATAAAATTGCACGGGAAAGCGAAAGTAATCCAGTTAGTCGATCGACATCTGACAACTTAGCTTATATCATCTACACCTCTGGTTCTACCGGACAGTCCAAAGGAGTAATGGTTGAGCATGGAAGCTTAGTTAATGCTTATCTAGCTTGGAAAGAAATTTATCAACTAAGCGAACAACCAACTTGTCACCTCCAAATGGCAAGTTTCTCCTTTGATGTGTTTACCGGAGATATGCTTCGCGCTTTGTGTTCGGGTGGAAAGCTGGTGTTGTGCGATCGCGAACATCTCCTAGATGCCGAAAAACTTTATCATTTAATGCTTCGAGAAAAAGTTGATTGTGCTGAATTTGTTCCAGCAGTCTTAAGAAACTTAATTCAATACTTAGAAGAAAGCGAACAGCGCCTTGAATTTATGCGGCTGCTTGTTTGCGGTTCTGATAGTTGGTATGGCAGCGAATATAGCAAATTTAGACAATTTTGCAGTTCCCAAACCAGACTCATTAACTCTTTTGGAGTAACCGAAGCTACCATTGATAGCTCATACTTTGAAAGTACAGATATAGACTTACCTACTGACCAATTAGTACCGATAGGAAAGCCATTTCCCAATACTCAGCTTTATATCTTAGATACAAACTTACAACCAGTTCCCATCGGAGTTACTGGCGAACTTTATATTAGTGGTGCTGGTTTAGCGAGAGGCTATTTTAACAGACCTGAACTGACAACCGAAAAGTTTATTCCAAACCCCTTTGAAAGCTCAGAAGTCAATCCAAAATTCAGCCGACTTTACAAAACTGGAGATTTAGCACGATACTTACCCGATGGGAATATAGAATTTCTCGGTCGGAGCGACAACCAAGTTAAAATTCGCGGCTACCGCATCGAACTTGGAGAAATAGAAGCTGCATTAAATCAACATCCAGCGATACAACAAGTGGCGGTTGTCGCTAGAGAATATCGACCGGGTAATAAACAGTTAGTTGCATATTGTGTAGCTCGATCGCAATACAAAATTGAGCATCCAGAATTGAATAATGAACTGCGTCTGTTTTTAGCAACCAAATTGCCTGAATACATGATGCCTTCTAGCTTTGTTCTGTTGGAAAGTTTACCGCTGACACCCAACGGTAAAATCGACAGAAAAAGGCTACCTATACCCGTTCCATCAAAAAAAGAATCGCAAGGACAGGTTAAAATTTACCGCACTCCCACAGAGGAAATATTGACCGGGATTTGGATTCAAGTATTGGGAATTAAATCAATCGCCATTACCGATAACTTTTTCCAACTTGGCGGACATTCCTTATTGACGACCCAAGTTATTTCACGAATCCGCAAAGCTTTTCAACTTGAAATTCCCTTGCGCTATTTGTTTGAATCGCCAACCATAGCGCAGTTGTCTGAAAGAATTGAGGCAGAAATCAAAGCGGGACAAAAGCTAGAACTTCCGCCAATTGTTTCTGTTCCCAGACAAGGAAATTTAACCTTATCTTTTGCTCAACAAAGACTGTGGTTTGCTAACCAATTAATGCCAGGTAATTCAGCTTACAATATGCCTGCCGCCGTGCGTCTTTTTGGTTCGCTCAACGTAAAGGCATTAGAGCAAAGTTTGAATGAGGTTATCAAGCGACATGAAAGCTTACGCACCAGTTTTATTGAGATAAATGGGGAACCTGTACAACAAATTGCTCCCACTCTAACTTTGACAATACCAATTGTAGATTTAAGGGAATTTTCTGAGAACATCCAAAAAGCCCAACAACTAGCAATTGCAGAAGTGCGCCAACCCTTCGCACTAGATAAAGCGCCATTGCTGCGAGTAAAACTACTGCAAATGGGCGAAAATGATTGGGTAATACTATTTACCATGCACCACATTATTTCTGATGCTTGGTCGCTGGGAATCCTGATTCAAGAAATTGCGACTTTTTACGAAGCTTTTTCTCTCCGAAAGCCATCTCCGCTTCCCGAACTATCGATTCAATATGCCGACTTTGCAATTTGGCAGAGACAGTGGTTACCAGAACATTGGCAAACTCAAATTAATTATTGGAAGCAACAGCTTAATCACCTTCCAGTGTTGCAATTGCCCACCGATAAACTCCGACCCTCAATACCAATTTTACGAGGGGAAAGGAAAACTTTGATATTATCAAAAGCCCTCTCAAATGCGCTCAAAAGCCTAAGTGCCAAAGAAGGGGCGACGCTGTTTATGATGCTACTAGCAGCCTTTACAACTTTATTGCATTGGTTAACAAATCAAGATGATATTGTTGTGGGTACTGATATTGCCAATCGTAACCAAGCCGAAACTGAAGGATTAATTGGTTTTTTTGTCAATCAATTAGTATTGCGTACCAATCTATCAGGAAATCCCAGCTTTCGAGAATTGTTGGCACAGGTACGTCGGGTAACATTGGAAGCTCATGCTCATCAAGATTTGCCGTTTGACAAACTTGTAGAAGCGCTAAATCCAGAGCGCAGTTTGAATCGCGCACCGCTATTTCAAGTCAAGCTAGTCATGCAAAATGTTCCCACACCACCGTTGCAACTTCCGGGCTTAACCTTGGGATTTTTAGAAGTTGATAATGGCACTTCAGAGTTCGATCTTCTCCTGAATGTGATGGAGACAGAGGCACAACTAATTGGGTTAGTATTGGTATACAAAACCGATTTATTTGAAGACAGTACGATCGCCCGGATTTTGGCACGATTGGAAACGCTGCTGGATAATATTGTGGCACAACCAAATATCAATCTGAACGCTCTTAAGGAAATTTTGAGCGAAGCCGATCGCCAGCAACAAAGCATCCAAGAACAGGAGTATCAAAAAACTGTTGGGCAAAAATTAAGCAATATCAAACGCAAGTCACTTAAATTAGGAGAAAAATTATGAAAAACTTGCAATCGCAAACGAACTCTATGGGAAACTTAAAAACTGTCAAGCGGAAAGTTGTCAGTGCTTCTCCAGAAAAACTGATCGAAACCGATTATTTGCATCCCGATTGGTCGTTACCTTTGGTAGTTCGCCCTGCTGTTAAGGGGGTAAATCTGCTGACTTGGGCGTCTGGAAATCAAGATTTTATCGAGGCGCAGCTAATCAAACATGGAGCCATTCTTTTCCGTAATTTTGATATCAATTCGGTGGCTGAATTCGAGGAATTTATCGCCGCTATTTGTGGGGAAGCATTGGAATATCGCTATCGTGCATCGCCGCGTTCTCAAGTGAGTGGAAGAATTTATACCTCGACTGACTACCCGGCAGATCAAAGTATATTTCCACATAACGAACACGCTTATTCACCTGTATTTCCAGGCAAAATCTTTTTCTATTGCGTTACACCCGCAGAGTCAGGCGGAGAAACACCTATTGGTAGTACGCGGAAAATTTTTGAGCGGATCGATCGAAAAATACGCGATCGCTTTATCGAAAAAAAGGTAATGTACGTGCGAAACTTCGGTGACGGTTTCGGTCTTCCCTGGCAAACTGTGTTTCAAACTACAGAACCAGCAGATGTAGAAAAATACTGCCGCAGTCACGGGATTGAATTTGAATGGAAAGAGGGAGGAAAATTGAGAACTCGTCAAGTTAGTCCGGTTGTGATTAAACATCCTCGCACTGGCGAAACAGTTTGGTTCAATCACGCTACTTTTTTTCACGTATCAACTTTGCCAGCAGCAATACGCGATTCTTTGCTGGCAGAATTTAAAGAGGATGATTTGCCAACTAATACTTTTTATGGAGATGGTTCTACTATTGAAGCATCGGTTTTGCAGCAGCTTCGCGATGCTTATCTGCAAGAAATGGTGAGTTTTTTTTGGCAGAAATCGGACATATTGATGTTAGACAATCTGCTGTCTGTACACGCACGCAACCCTTATACAGGTTCGCGAAAAGTTGTAGTGGGCATGGCAGAACCTCTCAGTCATATAGATATTACTCACGTATCTCACCAAGAAGCAGAGCCTCTAAAATCTAGTTCCCAGATTCAACCTGGGAACTAGATTTGGGAGGTTCTACCTCCTCTGTTGCAAGATATGAGTATGGGAAAAAATCTCTTTGTCAAAAAAGTATTTAGGCTAAGGAAAAACAATGGCAATTATGCAAGCAACAATAACTGAAGGATTTCGGCTTTCGCCTCATCAAGAACATCTCTGGTTAGTTCAGCAAGTTGGTAATAGCTTGCCGTACCGTGTCCAATGCGCTGTATCGATTGAGGGAAACATTAGCCCAAAAATTTTAAAATCTGTCTTAAAGAAGATTGTTAATAAATACGAAATATTTCGGACTACTTTTCATTACTTGCCAGGAATGAGGTTGCCTGTTCAGGTAATTTCTGATTCCAGTATTAAATGGGAGGATTACGACCTAAGCGATTTAAGTGCTGAAGAACAGGAAGCTAAAATTGAAGCGCTTTTTAACGAATTAAAGCAATTGCCGATCGACTTCGAGAAAGGCCCTATTTTGCATACCTTTCTAGCTACTCTCTCCTCTGACAAGCACGTATTGTCGATCGGCTTACCTGCGATGAATGCCGATCCTACAAGTATCAAGAATTTGGTGTGCGAACTTAGCATTTATTATGCTAATTCTTTACTAGGTGAAGAAGTAAACGAAGAACCGCTGCAATATGCCGATATTGCTGAATGGCAACATGAATTACTGGAGGCAGAGGAGACGAAAATAGGCAGAGAATATTGGCGCAAACAGGATATCTCTGCGTTTTTGAATTTAACTCTTCCTGTAGAAAAGGATATTTTGGGAAAGGCGGAGTTTCAACCAGAAGTTATCAGTATAACTATAGATTCTGGTTTGACGAAAAAAATTGAAGAACTGGTTAACGAAAATAATACTTCCGTTTCTATATTTCTCTTAGCTTGTTGGCAGATTTTACTCTGGCGTTTAACCGGGCAAGATATTATTGTCGGTATTGGGACTGATGGGCGAAAATATGCCGAATTAAAGTCAGCTTTAGGTTTGTTTGCCAAATATTTGCCTTTGTCGTTTCATCTGGAAGATAACTACCGTTTCAATGAGGTATTGAAACAGCTTGGTGAATCGCTGGAAGAGATTTACAAATGGGAAGATTGTTTTACTTGGGAAGAAATAGTTGGCTCCGATGCAAGCGCGGTTGGCGTGCCTTTTTGCCCTTTTAGTTTTGAGTTTGAAGAGGGTTATGCTAACCATTCGATCGCAGATATTTCTTTTGCCATTACCAAGCAGTTTGCTTGCATCGAACCGTTTAAAATCAAGCTTTCCTGCGTGCGTACAAAAGATGCGATAATTGCAGAGTTTCACTACAATGCACACTTGTTATCGGCAGAGGATATCAAGCGTTTAGCAGGACAATTTGAAACTTTATTGCAAAGCGCGATCGCACATCCGTCCCACTACGCGATCGCACAACTAAATCTGCTCAGCGATCGCGAACTTCAACAACTTTTATTCGAGTTCAATAATACGGAAACCGATTATCCAAAACACAAGTGCATCCACCAACTTTTCGAGGCACAAGTTCAACGTACACCAAACAATATTGCCCTCGTATTTGAGAATCACCAGCTAACATACAGCGAACTCAACCAACGCGCTAACCAAGTAGCTCATTACCTGCAAGAATTGGGAGTCAAACCAGAGGTAATGGTAGGGATTTGTGTAGAGCGATCGCTCGAAATGTTCATCGGTATTCTCGGTATTCTCAAAGCTGGCGGAGCCTACATACCCCTCGACCCTAGCTATCCTCAAGAGCGGTTAGCTTTCATGTTAGAAGATGCTCAAACGCCAGTGTTATTAACTCAGCCATCTTTGCTCAGCGGTCATTTATCAAAAGTGATTGGCGATCGACCGACAACAAAAGTAGTTTGTTTGGATGCAGATTCGGAAGCGATCGCACAGCAAAGCCAGTCAAACCCGCTTACCGATATCACGCCTTCTCACCTCGCCTATGTTATCTACACTTCTGGTTCTACCGGAAAACCAAAAGGAGTCCAGATCACCCATCAAAACATAGTTAATTCCACAAACGCTCGCCTGACTTACTATCAAGAACCTGTCAGCAGCTTTTTATTACTTTCATCCTTCGCTTTTGATAGTTCTGTAGCGGGTATATTTTGGACGCTTTGCCAAGGCGGAACTCTTCACATTCCTGCTGAAGGCATACAACGCGAACCTCAAAGTATCGTAGAATTAATTACCCAACATCGCATCTCCCATTTATTAAGTCTTCCTTCTCTTTATTCCCTAATGTTGGCGCAAGCAAAAACCGAACAGTTAGTTTCGCTTCGCGCTGTTATCGTCGCGGGTGAAGCTTGTTCAAAAGAGTTAGTTGAACATCATCTCAAACGCATTCCCGAAACATCTCTATTCAACGAATATGGCCCTACCGAAGTAACAGTTTGGAGCAGTGTATATCATTGCCGATCGCAACTATCAAAAACGCAAGTACCGATAGGTCGTCCGATTGCTAACACCCAAATTTATATACTCGATTCCTATTTGCAACCTGTTCCCATCGGCGTTGCTGGCGAATTGTATATCAGTGGTGTTGGTGTAGCCAGAGGTTATCTTAACCGACCGGATTTAACTGCGGAAAAGTTTATCCCGAATCCTTTTATAAAGGCAGAAGGCAGAGGGCAGAAGGCAGAAGGTAAAAATACTTCAAATCGTCTTTACAAAACGGGAGATTTAGCCAGATACTTACCCGATGGCAACATAGAATTTCTCGGTCGCATCGATCATCAAGTAAAAATTCGCGGCTTCCGCATTGAAATCGGAGAAATTGAAGCATTACTACTTCAACATCCACAAGTGCGGGAAGCAGTAGTAATTGCGAGAGAAGATGAGCCAGGTAACAAACGCTTAGTCGCTTATGCAGTACCATCTCAAGAATCTGCTCCCACAATTAGCAATTTGAGTGGCTTTTTGAAAGAGAAATTGCCTGAATATATGGTGCCTTCTGCCTACGTAATGCTGAAGGCTTTACCGCTAACACCTAATGGCAAAGTCGATAGGCGATCGCTACCTGCACCTGAGCGAGTACGCCCGGATTTGGAAGCAGTTTTTGTCGCACCTCGTACCCCTGTGGAAAAGATGTTAGCAGACATCTGGGCGGAAGTTTTAGGTATAGAAAAAGTAGGGGTTTATGACAACTTTTTCGAGTTGGGCGGACATTCCTTATTAATGACTCAGCTTTTGGCAAAGGTGCGAAATACTTTTCAGGTGAGTTTATCCTTGGGTAGTATGTTTGAAGCGCCTACCGTGGCAGGGATGAGCGATCGCATCAAGATGACAGTGGGAACAGAAAAAATTAGCAGACAAGATGCGGATCTCAATGCAGAAGCTGTTCTAGACCCCACAATTCGCCCAAATAAGCTACCTGTAAAATTCATCAGCGCACCGAAAAATATCTTATTGACTGGAGTAACAGGTTTTGTAGGATCGTTCTTACTCTACGAACTCTTACAACAAACTGAAGCAGATATTTATTGTTTGGTTCGTTCCGCCAATACAATAGAAGGAAAACAAAGAATTGAAAGCACACTAAAATCTTATTTACTTTGGGATGAAAGTCAGAGTTACCGGATTATTCCCATCGTAGGAGATTTGTCTAAACCGCTTTTCGGACTTTCACAAGAGCAGTTTTTGATGATGGCAAATCAACTCGATGTCATCTATCACAATGGCGCATTAGTTAATTTCACTTATCCTTACTCTGCCTTAAAAGCTGCCAATGTTTTGGGAACACAGGAAATCCTGAGATTGGCAAGTCAAGCTAAACTTAAACCAGTGCATTTTATCTCCACAACGTCGGTTTTTTCCTCAGCAAGTGCTGACAAAGTTCGTGTTGTTCGAGAAGAAGATGAAATCGACAATAGCGAAGTAATCAATGGAGGCTACGCTCAAAGTAAATGGGTTGCTGAAAAATTAGTAACAATTGCCCGTTCCAGAGATATTCCAGTCGCTATTTACAGACTGGGACGTATTTCCGGGCATAGTCGAACTGGTGCTTGCAATACAAATGACCATACCTTCAGAACAATTAAAGGCTGTATCCAACTCGGATATGCCCCCAATTTGGACGCGATCGCAAACATTACTCCTGTAGATTATGCCAGCAAAGCGATCGTTCATTTATCCAAACAGAAACAATCGCTGGGTCAAAACTTTCACTTAGTAAATCCTCAACCTGCACATTGGCATGAATTAGTTAATTGGATTCGTGCGATGGGTTATCCACTTGAGGAAATATCCGATGAAAGTTGGCAAGCAAAACTACTTAATATTGCGGATAATTCACCGGAAAATGCTTTGTATCCGCTTGTCTCTACGTTTTCCGAAACAGTTTCTGTTGATGATAGTAAAGCGGTGCTGGAATTCGACTGCCAAAATACCATTAATGGACTGGCAGAAACATCGATCGCCTGTCCGCCAGTAGATGCACAATTGCTTAGCACTTACTTTTCATACTTGATTCGTAGCGGCTTTTTAGATTCCCCGTCTAGTCAAAAACTTGAATACTCATTTCCCAAAAGCTGAGGTAATTATACATGATTCAAGAAGCAGTTAATTTGCCGCAAAGTTATCTGAGTAAATTTATCGATCGCTATAACAAGCGCACCCAAACATCCAAACAATTCACCCAAAAATATCGCCCGATTCTAGCCGATCCCAGAGTTTCGGATGGATTCAACTTTTTTGTCAAAGAAATGTTGTATCCGATTGTGGCCAAGCAATCTTTAGGTTCCAAAATATGGGATATCGATGGCAACGAATATATCGACCTAATCATGGGATTCGGAATCAATCTCTTCGGTCACAATCCACCTTTTATCAAAGAAGCATTGCAAGAGCAACTCGAACTAGGCATCCAGATAGGGCCACAAATAGAACTTGTGGGTGAAGTGGCTGAATTAATTTGCCAATTGACACAAATGGAACGAGTTACCTTTAGCAATACAGGCACAGAAGCAGTAATGACAGCAGTGCGTATAGCCAGAGCGGTAACAGGTCGTCATAAGATTGTTTTATTTTCTGGTTCTTATCACGGTCATTTTGATGGCACGCTAGCCAAAGCGCAAGCAACGCCGATCGCTCCCGGAGTCCTGCCAAATTTCGTTGCAGATATTTTGGTTTTAGATTACGGAAATCCTCAGTCACTTGAGATGATCGAATCCCAGAAAAATGAATTAGCGGCTGTTCTAGTTGAACCCGTACAAACTCGGCGACCAAACTTTCAACCCAAAGAATTTCTGTTGCAATTAAGGCAATTAACAAAAGAATCGGATATACCGTTAATCTTTGATGAAATGGTGACAGGTTTCCGAATTCATCCCGGAGGAGCGCAAGCTTACTTTGGCATTCAAGCAGACATTGCTACTTATGGAAAAATTGTCGGTGGCGGTATGCCGATCGGAATTATCGCCGGCAAAGCTGTTTATATGGATGCCATTGATGGCGGTATGTGGAACTATGGCGATAACTCTTCTCCTCAGACGAAAAAGACATTTTTTGCAGGCACGCACTGCAAGCATCCACTGTCAATAGCTGCTGCACGCGCCGTACTAAAACATTTAAAAATGCAGGGTTCTGCACTTCAGGAAAATTTGAATCAACGCACGTCTCAGTTGGTGATAACGCTGAATAATTACTTTGAAAAAGAAGGATTACCCATCCGGTTAGCGAATTTTGGTTCTCTGTTTGGCCCTGCTGTCTCAGGTAATGATGATTCGGATAATTCGACTTTTTCGGCAATTATGGATCTGTTATTTTACCATCTCATCGACAAGGGAATTCTCTTGCGAGGTGTAGGTAATTTCTTGTCTACATCTCATACAGATGAAGATTGCGATCGCATCATTCAAGCTGTTAAAGATAGCGTCGCAGAACTGCAAGATGGAGGCTTCTTACCAAAAGTTTCTCTCCAAGCTTCCTACATATAAGTCCCGATGATTTCAACCCCACTCATAGCGCCAGGAAAAACCTTTGATGTCTTTAGCAACTGTTTATAACGCATACAACCCCTTTGCCAGAATATATAACGAATATTGGGCAGCGGATATTGCCAAGAAAACCATACCACCTTTGGAGAAATTGCTGATACCGCACATCCCCGAAAGAGCGCGGATTATTGACCTTTGTTGTGGTTCTGGACAAGTGACACAACAGCTACTAAAAAGAGGCTACCAATTAACTGGAATCGATGGCTCTGAAGAAATGTTAGATTATGCTCGAAAAAATGCACCTAGCGGTGAATTTTTACTAGATGATGCACGTTTTTTTAAACAGCCTCCAACTTTTCATGCAGTGATTTCGACAACTGGCTCCCTCAACTATGTGATGAACCTTGAGGAATTGACAAGCGTCTTCCGAAATGTTTATGCAGCACTGCTGGAAAATGGCTTGTTTGTCTTCAACGTATATTTGGAAGCAGAATATCAGTCAGATTGGAATGGTAGTATGTCTGGCGATATTAAAGATGATTATGCTTGGGCAGTTCGGCAGATCTACGATCCAGAAAACAAAATTGGCGAACTTAAAGTCACCATATTCCAACTCGTAGAAGGAAACTGGCAGCGCACAGATACAACGATTCAAGAAAAATGTTATTCCAGCGCAGAAATTCAATATGCGCTGGAAAATGTGGGCTTTACGGAAGTCAGCGTTTATGATGCAGAACGCGAACTGGGAGTAGAGCGATCGACTGGTAATACTTACTTTGTTTGTCGTAAGTCCTTAAGTAAGTATTCCTAATCTATACTTTACCCAAAGCAGCAGCATGGTGTGCAAAATGATCGCCAATAAATGACGCAATGAAATAGTAACTGTGATCGTAACCGAGTTGTTGGCGTAGAGTCAGGGGATGATTGACTTCCGCACAAGCTTTAGCAAAAATATCCGGACGCAATTGTTCTTCCAAAAATTGGTCTGCGTCTCCCTGATCGATCAAAATTGGCAATCGTTCTGAAGTCAGCTTCACCAAATAGGTTGGATCGTAACCGATCCAGTCAGATTCATTGTCGCCCAAATAATTCCGAAAAGCTTTTTGTCCCCACGGAACTTGCGAGGGAGCGACAATCGGAGCAAAAGCTGAGATACTTTTAAACATACCCGGATTTTTGAGCGCGATCGCTAAAGCACCGTATCCCCCCATTGAATGTCCGAAAATGCCACGACGATCGGACAAAACAGGGAAGTTAGCCGCAATAACTTGCGGTAATTCCGATACCACATAATCGTACATTCGATAATGCTTTGCCCAAGGCATTTGCGTAGCATTCACATAAAATCCCGCACCCGTTCCCAAATCCCAACTTTCCTCTTCTCCTGGCAAATTGCAACCGCGAGGACTGGTATCGGGAGCAACTACAATTAAGCCATATTTCGCCGCATATTGTTGCGCTCCCGCTTTGGTGATGAAATTTTGTTCTGTGCAAGTTAATCCACTCAACCAATAGAGAACTGGGCAAGATTGAGACTCAGCTTGCGGTGGTAAATACACGCCAAAATTCATTTGGCAGTTGAGTACTTGGGAGTAATGGCGATAGACATTTTGCCAACCATCAAAACTCCGGTTACGGCTGACTGAAGTGATGTCAGTAGGAAGTTGTTGAGACATGAATTTTTATCTGTACAAAATTACAGAACGAATGCTTTTACCAGCGTGCATCAAATCGAATGCGGTGTTGATTTCTTCTAAAGGCATCGTCTGAGTGATGAACGGATCGATCTGAATTTCGCCGGACAAATACTGTTCTACATATCCGGGAAGTTGCGATCGTCCTTTCACACCACCAAACGCACTACCCCGCCACACGCGACCAGTCACGAGTTGGAACGGACGAGTGCTAATTTCTTCGCCAGCACCAGCCACACCGATAATAGTTGATTCTCCCCATCCCTTGTGACACGCTTCCAAAGCAGCTCGCATTAAATTGACATTGCCAACGCACTCAAAAGTATAATCGGCACCGCCATCTGTGAGGTCAATAATTACTTGCTGAATCGGTCGATCGTAATCTTTGGGATTGATACATTCTGTTGCGCCCAACTGCATCGCCAGTTCAAATTTACTGGGATTGATATCAACTCCAATAATGCGTCCTGCTTGCGCCATTACAGCACCTTGCACTACGCTTAAACCAATTCCACCCAAACCGAATACAACAACTGTCGATCCGGGTTGCACTTTCGCTGTGTTTAATACAGCACCAATCCCTGTAGTAATCCCGCATCCTAACAGGCAAACTTTTTCTAACGGTGCGTCTTTATTAATCTTAGCGATCGCAATTTCTGGCAATACAGTGTACTCGCTAAAAGTGCTAGTACCCATGTAATGATAAATCGGCTGTCCGTTTTTACTGAATCGACTCGTACCATCGGGCATCAATCCTTTACCTTGAGTGGTACGAATTGCTTGGCAAAGATTCGTTTTTCGTGACAAACAAAACTTGCATTGTTGGCATTCCGGGATGTACAGCGGAATTACTCGATCGCCCGGTTGAACGCCAGTCACACCAGCACCAACTTCTTCCACAATACCCCCGCCTTCATGCCCTAAAATCGCCGGAAAAATCCCCTCCGGATCTTTACCTGAAAGGGTGTAGGCATCCGTATGGCAAACACCAGTCGCCACAATCCGAACCAGAACTTCCCCTGCTTTTGGCCCTTCCAGGTCAATCTCTTCAATTTCTAGAGGCTTCCCAGCTTCCCAAGCGATCGCAGCCCGTGTTTTCATAATCAATTATATGGAATCTACTCAAAGCGGTACGATATTCATTTTAGCGATTCGGGTGGAAACATTAGCAAATCAAAAGTGAAAAGTTAAAATTCAAAATTCAAAAACTGATAGAAGTAGCAACTTGAGCTACAATACCAACACTAGACCTTATCCAAATTTACTAAAAACTACAATTTGGAAGACAAGTTTGTTTCCGATCGTTCGCTCAATTCAGCGAATATATCCTAATCGATTGAGCCAGATATTACGTCATCCAATATAATAAAACAGCCGAGAATAAATGGCTGTTAAGCGAATATGAATCTGAAGACACCGTTTTAGCAATTAAGTTTGAAATTAAATTGAGGGAAATTTCCGATGGAATGGACTTTACAGAAAGCAATTAGCGATAGTTAATATAGCGGCTCGCTTGCCAAGTTTCAATAAATCATTGAATGGCAGTATTTGCCGGATTTTAATTAGTGAAAACACTTATCAATATATTAAACCCCCGTCAGGACTTTTGACCGAAAAAAATGGTTTCAAGCCTCTTATTTCCAGGAGAATCATCAAAAAATTTTTCCAAATTTAAAGCTCGGTCATTTTAAGGCCAAGCCAATCCAAAATCCAAAATCTAAAATCGTGTGACTTTTGACTTTTGACTCGCCTCACGATCGCGGACGCCCCAAAGTGGTGATGTACAGAACTGCTTCATCAGCTGGGATACCCAACACTTCATTCACCTGGTCATCAAAAAAGCCACCGATACCGCTGACTCCCAAGTTGAAGCGCATAGCAGCCAAATTCAGCCTTTGTCCCAGATGACCCGCGTCCATATGCAAATAGCGGTAAACGCGATCGCCATACTTCGCCACAGACCTTTTCAAGTCAGCCGTGTGAAACACCACCGCCCCTGCATCCCGTCCCAGTTCCTGTCCCAGGCACAAGTAATGCAACTCTCGTCGGAAGTTTTTAAAGCGAATTTGTCGCAATTCTTGGGCTAGCGGTGCGTAATAATAGCAGCCATCCTCTAACCCATCCACCCCTGAGACAGCAATAAACGTCTCGATTAAACTCAGATCGAAATAATCTGGAGAACCATCTAAACCCTGGTCAATGTAGTGCTGCGGTTGATAGGTGAAATCCAGTAAAGCGTTCAGTTCCTCCAAAGTGAGATTAGCGCCTGTGTAAGCGCGAGTGGAACGACGTCTGAGAATATTGTGTAAGAGCGCTTCCAGCTTTTCTCCCCAATCGATCGCCCTTGTCGCCGTAGAAACTTTCAGACAAAAGGGAAAGTTGTACTTATCTTGCAAAGATTTCCCTGTCGCGTCCGTCATCTTTGGCGCGTTGGACAAATCAATCCTGGTAGCGCGATGGAAATATCCCAGCAATTCCCCATCCGCTACTTGAGGATAATCGGTTTGAGTCCCGGAAGGCAACGCTGTCCGAGCTAGCGGCAAGTTTTGTTTGATATCCAGTAAGTCTGCCAGAGGAATTACAGTTATAGTACTTTCTTCCTCCGAGTTGAGGTAAAGCAAGTTGTTGACCGACTCATCGGCAAAACCGCCAATCAAATGGGGACGGTAGTCATTCATCGCGCAGGCTAGCTCGATATTGCCGAGTAAATGACCGGTATCTAAATAAATCCGTCGATAGGCGCGATCGTGATAGCGCCAAGACGATCGATAAAAAATCGCTGTCGTGACGATCGCCAACTGAGTGCTGTCTAAAATCGGATGCCAGAAACAAGCATCTTGCAAAGCCCTCCAAACATCATTTTCCCAAAAATGAATCAGCGAATGAGTTTTGGGCTGATAGTTATACAATCCTGGCGGCAGTAGCGGCGTCCCGCGAGAAATCAAATACACTTCAGCTGGATACAGCCCACCGGCGGAAGGCGTTGACCTCAGATACATCGGCTCTGCATTCATCATCGGCATCGGCATTTTCGCCGTCAAGCCGTAGCTGCAAAACAGCAACTGCGACAGACGCCGCCACCACTTTACCTCCGCGCTCACAGCTGCTTCGGTTTCTTGTTTCAGATAGGGTCTCAGGTCAAAGGAAGTGCCAATTTTGTATTCCTTGAATGGCACAGGTTGCTTCGACCAGTCTAAACCCTGACTTTTGGTAGCAATCGTTTCGGGGTCATATTTGGTGCGCTCGTGGTAATGCTGAGCGATCGATCCTCGCACTTCTGCCATACAAATTATCAGATGCTTCTATTTCCTTTCGATCTTGGCATTTACCGCACCAAAAGTGTTATCGCTAGCTACCCCCCCAAGTGCATCTCTTTTACAAATCTTAAAAAAAAATTAGAAAAAATGTGTCCCCCGTTACCAACGGTTTACATTTAACAGTAATACGTGAGTATAAATACTCACGATATTAAATATAAACTTTTTTTATCAATTCGTGAGAGTAGAAGCTTTTAAGATCGACAGCAAGATGGAGCAGTTAAGCGCGGAGAAATTGTTGGCTCAATACACCGGCGGAAAAAGAGACTTTGAGCCGATCGACTTGAGCGAAGTTTACTTATTTCAAGCCGACTTACGGGAAATTAATCTCAATAGCAGCAAGCTGAGGGGAACCTATCTGCCCTATGCCAACCTAAGTGGGGCCAATTTGCACCAAGCTCAACTGGAAGCTGCTGACTTAGGTGATGCCCAGCTGTACGAAGCCAATCTGTCCGAAGCAAACTTGCAAGGTGCGAATCTATCCAGAGCCAATCTGCGTTATGCTAATCTACGCTCTGCAAATTTGTCGGGTGTCAACTTGCAGGGAGCAGATTTACATTATGCAGATCTCAGTTACGCTGATTTACGATACGCCAATTTAAGTAGAGCGAATTTAGAACAGGCTAACCTGGAAGGAGCGCAACTGGCAGGTAGCAATTTGTTTCGCGCCCAGCAAATCGATTTATCCAAAGCATTGTTCGATCGCACCACAATTTTTCCTGATGGCTATCGAATAGATACTCCTTTGCCATAGAAGACTTTTAGTTGTTAATACTCAGACCGAATCTGGGTTAGCTACCCCATTTTTCTGCCTTAATGTTATTCCTTTTCCCACTTACCCATTCCTCCGCTCCCTCCCAGAATAACAGGGGTAATTGCAGCGGATTTGGGCTCGGGAATTTTTGCAGGTATATCTGGCAAATAAATACTGAATTTGCTACCTTTACCGAGTTGGGATTCCACACTCAAATCGCCACCGTGCAATCTCGCTAAGCGCCGCGTCAGCGCCAATCCCAAACCCGTTCCTTCGTATTTTCGGTTGAGTTTGCTATCCAACTGAGAGAAGGGTTGAAAAAGAGAAGAGATATTTTCTGGAGCAATACCGATTCCCGTATCAACTACCGTAAAAGATATCCCGTGAGGCTGCTTGCAAGCTGTTAAAGAGACTTCACCTACAGCAGTAAACTTAATTGCATTCGAGAGCAAATTCAGCAGCATTTGCCGCAAGCGGCGTTCGTCAGCAATACAGAAATGCAGTTGCGGGTCAATTTTACTTGTTAGTTTCAACCCTTTTTTGTATGCCCGCTCTCCTACAATTGATAAGCAAGAATAGCATAAATCGGGAATTACTATGGTGGCCAGGTCTAAATCTTCTTTACCTGCCTCCACTTTCGCCAAGTCGAGAATATCATTAATCAAAGACAGTAGATGTTCGCCACTACTATGAATGCAACTCATGTACTCCAATTGTTTGGGATTTAGAGGCCCGTAAAACTGTTCGATCAACATCTGAGATAATCCCAAAATCGAGTTGAGCGGAGTCCGCAATTCGTGGCTGGTGTTAGCCAAAAATTCGCTCTTGGCACGACTTGCTGCTTCGGCTGCAAGTTTTGCCTGCTCTAATTCTTGAGTTCGCTGTTTTACTAATTCTTCCAGGCATTCGTAGTTTAAGGCATTGTAAAGAGCAATTGTGGCTTGGTCTGCAATTCTCTCCAGTATATGAATTTCGTCTTGAGTAAAGGTTCGCTGAGAAATTGTGGTGTGCAATGAAATGCCGCCGAAGATTTGCTCGTGAATAAAAATGGGCACACTAAGCACGGAAAGGGTCTGCAATTGCTTTGCTTGAACTTGTCGGGTCAGCTTGCTGGGCAATCGTGCGTAATTGGGAGCATGGAAAGCTTTGTGACAGTTACATTTAGAAGCAGGAGCTAGCAGGTCTAGCCAATCTGATATAGCCGCTTTGAAATCCAGCATGGAGGGTATTTCATCGTTGGCTCGCCATTCATTCAGTACTTGAATTTGCTCGGCTTCTAGGCTATACAAAATTACCCGATCGACACCAAAACATTGTCCTGTTAGTTGGACAATTTGCTGTAAAATATGTTGTGGATCGAGGCTGCTGTTTAGTGTCCGACCGATCTGGTTGAGTAATTGCTCTCGCTCAGCTTGCTGTTGAACTTTTGTGAATAGTTGGGCTTGTTGGATAGCGATCGCTACTTGCGTTGCCAGTTGCTTCAACAAATCGATTTCAAATTGCTGCCATTGCCGTATACTAGAACACTGATGCACTACCATTGCTCCCCATAAAGAAGAGGGGGGGAAAAAAGCATTGCTCTCTGTCTGTGATTCGTTACTCATCCCGGAGCTTTCTTCCTTACGACACAGGAGAGGTACCGTAACCTTTGCCCTGATTTGAAGTTGAATCATCAATTCCAAATGTTTGGGAGACAATTTGGCTCGCTCAATATCGTTAATCACCTCGGTATTTAAAATATTTTGTTCTTTTTGCTCTTCTTTAAACCAGTATTTGTGAAGGTCGATCGCCTCTTCTATCGTCCAATCAGGAGTAGTTGAAGCTGTAATGAGCGTGCCATTTTGCTCATTGTCAAAGCGATATATAGTGACGCGATCGGCTTGCAAAAATTGTCTGATTTCTTCTACCGTCGTTGCCAGAATCTCATCTAGATTTAGGGATTGTCGAATTCGGAGAGTTATCGCTGCAAGCAAACGTTCTGATTCTGCCTGCTTTTGCAGTAGAATTTCTGCCAGTTTGCGCTCTGTAATATCGCGGCAATTGACAACAATACTTGTTACTCCTGAAGGTTCGATAAAGTTTTTACTGATTGCTTCCAGAATGCGCCAAGAAGCATTTTTATGTTGAAAACGCATCTCTGTGGATGCAGCAACGCTGGGATTTTGAATTACTTCAGTGAAGGTATTGATGACATTATTGATATCCTCACAATGAATGTAATCCCAAATGCTTTTATCGATTAATTCCTCTGGTTTGTAGCCTAAAACTCTCTCTACAGAAGGACTTTCGTACCGTATTTTTCCATCGCTACCGATGACTGTAATAATGTCTAAAGCATTTTCAATTAGGGAACGAAACCGTTCTTCGTTTTCTCGCAAAGCTTGTTCTGTTTTGCGTCTGATGCGCCGCTCTTGGGCTTCCCGCAATTCGCGCTCGATCGCAGGCACCAGTCGCGCTAGCTTGCCTTTGGTCAAATAGTCGTGGGCTCCTGCTTTCATGGCAGCTACTGCCACATCTTCGCCAATAGTGCCCGAAACGATAATAAAAGGCAAGTCCAGCCCTTTTTGTTTCAATAAATTCAACGCAGCGGGAGCGCTAAAACCGGGTAGGGAGTAGTCAGCTAGAGCTACATCCCACTCCTGTTGCTCTAGAGATGCACTCATAGCGGTAGGCGTATCCACCCGTTCGTATATAACGGCATAACCGCCCCTCTCTAGCTCGTACACCAGTAACTCAGCATCGTCTTCTGAGTCCTCTATCACCAAAACACGCAGCGAAAAATTAGCCATTACGTTGACAGTGCTTTGTTTAAAAATAGCCAGTATAACCCCATATGCCTTACAGCTTCAATGAATTGAAGATAGTCCACTGGTTTGCGAATGTAGCTATTACAACCTAAGTCATAACTTTTTATGATATCCTCCTGTTCGATCGATGTTGTAAGAATAACTACAGGAATGAATTTTGTGCGCTCGTCGGTACGCAGCCTGCGTAACACTTCCAGCCCATCCATTTTAGGTAACTTCAAATCCAGCAGCACTACCGATGGTTTGAAGCTGACATCGCGGTTTGCGTATGCACCCATACCCAGTAGATAATCCAGTGCTTCTGCCCCATCACGTACTACCATCACCTCCCCCAAAAGGTTGCTCTCCTCGAAAGCTAACAAAGTTAACTCTTCATCATCTGGATTATCTTCTACTAATAAGATTTTTTTGTAATTCACATTCGTCTCTCAATTGGTAATTGGTAAATGGTAATTTGTAATAGTTTACTTTTGACTTAGGCAAGAGGGCGTCGGGCGTCGGGCGTCGGTAAGACGGAAAACGGAAAAGGGGCAGAATTAATATTTTTCCTGTTTCCCTCCTCCCTCTTCTTTTTGACTTTTGACTTTTGAATGAGTGACTTTTTTAGACCCTAGTTTCTGCTAAAGGGTAAAGTAGAAAGTTGCACCTCGATCGACTGCGGCTATTGCCCACACTCGACCGCCGTGTCGGTGAACGATGCGCTGTACTGTTGCTAGCCCGATGCCTGTACCGGGAAACTCAGCTGTATTGTGAAGGCGTTGAAAAGCACCGAAGAGTTTGTCAGCATAAGCCATATCGAAACCAGCACCGCTATCGCGCACAAAGTAGGCCATTTGGCCATCCGGTTGTAGTTCGCATCCGAACTCTATGTGCGATCGTATACCCTTGGAAGTAAATTTCCAGGCATTGTTAAGCAAATTTTCCATAACGACTCGCAATAGCCGCGCATCTGCCTGGGCAACAAGTCCTTCTGCAATCTGCCATTCCACTTGACGCTGCGGCTGTGTCTCTTGAAGTTCTTGGCAGATGCTTTTGGCTAGAGCGCTCAGATCGACTTGCGTGCGGTGCATTTCGCTGCGGGTCACCCTCGACAAAGTGAGCAAATCGTCGATCAGTTCCGCCATCCGCTGGCTACCCGCACGCACCCGTTGCAGGTAATGTTTGCCTTTCTCATCCAACTTATCCGCATATCGTTCTAGTAATGCCTGACTGAAGCCATCAATACTTCGCAATGGCGCACGCAAATCATGAGAAACTGAATAAGAAAAAGCTTCGAGTTCTTTATTAGCTGCTTCCAATTGTGAGGTTCTTTCCATCACCCGCTTCTCTAATTCTTCATTGAGTTTGATAATTTCCTGTTCGGCTCTTTTGCGTTCTGTGATGTCTCGGCTAATTGTGGCGATCGCTATTGGTTTACCTGTTTTTGCATCCGCAATCCTAAAAGCATTTTTATGTACGATTATTGGCTTATTATTTTGAAAATTCCTAAACCTATATTCACCTTCCCAACGTCCGTTTCTAATAATCGCCGGTAACACCCGCTCCATATAATCGCAGATATCTTCTTTCATCAAAAAGTCGAATACCACAGTTCTCTTAGCTTCTTCTATATTATTGATACCCACAAGTCTTTGACCCGCATCGTTCAGGAATATTATTTTTCCATCCAGAGAAGCTAAGGCAATATAATCAGAACTATTTTCTAGCAATGATATTAACTGCTGTCGTTCTTTTTCAGCTTGCTTGCGCTCGGTAATATTTTGCATCATCACCATGCCAGAAACAACTTCGACTGACTCATTTTTTACGGGTAGCGTATGTAAGAGATAGATGCGATTGGCAAAAAATATTTCCGAAACTGTCTCTTTTCCATCTAGTGCTGCTTGATACATTGGTTCGGCAATTTCGCAAAATTTAGGCGGGAATATTTCCCAAAGTGTCTTGCCTTCCAAGGATTTTTTAGAAAGACCGATCGAAGCCAGTTCCGTACCTTCGGCAATTGTATAGGTGAGTTCGCGATCGAACAAGGCAACCGTACCGTTTGGAAAATTTCTGGCTAATGTTTTGTATAGTTCCTCACTTTTTCTTAGCGCTTCCAGAGCCTCTTCGCGTTCTTTTAATATCTGGGCATTTTCTAACGCTACTGCCGCACTGGCAGCCAAACTTTGCAGTACTGTAACGTCATTACTATCGAATGGGAGACTATCTGCTTTGTTGTGCAGTTCAAAGCAGCCTATCAATTCACCTCGGCGGTTAAAAATAGGAATATTGATAATGTTATAAAAACCGAATTCTTCGTACAAGTACGGGAGGACGTGCGGGTCATTTGCTGGAGCGTTAGAAATGTAATATTCCCTTGTCTCCATCACTCTACCCGGAACCCCAACTCCCCGTGCAAATACTAGATTTATGGATCGGATTGTTCCATTTTCTCGGTACTCGCTAAAAAACATTTTATCTTGGTTAATCAAGCCATAAGTACCCGCTCCTGCTTCGACTAATTCCATTGCTGAAGCAACTAAACTTCCCATAACAACTGGTATTTCGAGAGCTAAGTTTAGCTGATGAATAGCGCGACAGAGAATCTCCAATTGGCGAGTACGCCTCAACAAATCTGATTCTATCCGCTCGTAATCGGGGTTAGGTCTTTCCAGATCTCGATCCATCATAGGTGCTTTATTTATTCAATCAGTTGCAGGCTGATTTGAGCTTTACTACTAACTATATATTGATAAGAAATATTTTTAATAAAAGTGCGCCCGCCGTTTAGGTTTAAAGGCTGCATACAATTATCGCCCAAACCTTGTATTTGAGAAAGAGCGATCGCATCCCATCTAGTTTGCTCTCGCACTCCCTGCTTCCTCTTGGCAAAATCGTATCCCACATAACCGATCTGACACCACCGTATTTTGGTATGATTAAAAGTTTGCAGAGAACGACAACGCTTGCACCGAAGGAGTTGCCCTTATGGCCCGAATGTACTACGACGCTGATGCCAATTTAGACTTATTAGCCAATAAAACCGTTGCCATCATCGGCTACGGTTCTCAAGGCCACGCTCACGCCCTCAACCTCAAAGATAGCGGCATAAACGTTATTGTCGGATTGTATCCCGGCAGTAAATCTACTGCCAAAGCCGAAGCAGCCGGGTTAGCTGTCCACAGTGTAGCTGATGCCGCCAAAGCAGCAGACTGGATTATGATCCTGTTGCCCGATGAAGTCCAAAAAACAATCTATAAAAACGAAATCGAACCGCATTTGACCGAAGGTAAGGTACTGTCTTTTGCCCACGGCTTCAATATCCACTTCGGTCAAGTTGTTCCCCCCGCAAATGTAGATGTGGTGATGGTAGCACCGAAAGGGCCAGGACATTTAGTGCGGCGCACTTACGAACAGGGAGAAGGAGTTCCCTGTTTGTTTGCAGTGTATCAAGATGCGACCGGACAAGCACGCGATCGCGCAATGGCTTACGCTAAAGGTATCGGCGGTACTCGCGCCGGTATCCTGGAAACCACTTTCCGCGAAGAAACCGAAACCGATTTATTTGGCGAACAAGTTGTACTCTGCGGCGGTTTGAGTGCCTTAATCAAAGGTGGTTTTGAAACCTTAGTGGCTGCTGGCTATCAGCCCGAATTAGCTTATTTTGAATGTCTCCACGAAGTCAAACTCATTGTTGACCTCATTGTGGAAGGCGGCTTGGCCAAAATGCGCGACAGCATCTCCAACACAGCGGAATACGGCGATTTAACTCGTGGCCCTCGCATTGTCAACGACCAAACTCGCGCTGAAATGCGTAAGATTCTTCAAGAAATTCAAACCGGTCAATTTGCCCGTGAATTTGTGTTAGAAAATCAAGCAGGTAAGCCCGGATTTACTGCCATGCGCCGTCAAGAAGCCGAACACCCAATTGAGGAAGTCGGTAAGGATTTGCGGGCAATGTTCAGCTGGCTGAAAAAAGCTTAGTCTCGGTAGTTGCTAGTTGGTAATGACCAATTTCAGATTTCGGATTTCAAATTGCAGATTTATTGAAATTTGAAATCTGAAATCTAAAATTTAAAATTTACCTATGACTCTATTGTTGCTTGGGATCTTGTCCTTTTTCCAGTTTCTGGATCTCTTGTTCTCTAGCAGCATCGCGATTTTTAGGTCTGATCCATTTGGGAATCAACCCAACTACAAAGTTTCGACTTTGCACACTAGCACTGCGTACCTGTGGGGGCAGAAATGTCAAGCTGTCGCCAGCAATGATAAATCCCGCCAGTAGGATAACAAATATAAAGCCTAATGTCTTTTTATCCATTTTTTGCTGACAATTTCACTAACCCTTCTATTGTAAATTTTCCCCGAAATAGGTAAATTTATCTCAATTCACGAGGATTTCAATTGTGTATTATATCACAACTGCGTGCAGGTACGGACGCGATCGCACAATAAATCTATTGGCTCTCAATCTAACGAAGGCATTATTATGGCAAGTAATTGCTGCTGTAGCCATAGTTAGCTATTCCCCTACCCCCATCGCCCAAGCCACTTTATCGCGTTTGTCTACCCCGATTGCCCAAGCAACTTCATCATCACAGTTAAAATTATTTTTTGATACAGTTAATAACCCAGAACAGCTTGGTTTTCCACGCGGAAAGAAAGTAGACATCACACCACCAGCACCCCAACTGAGTGAATTCGATCGAGATGTACTAAAAACCTGCGGCGAAATAGGCACTAAACTAAAAGCCAGCGATTTCAAACAATTGATGTCAAATCACCCAAATGTCCTACGCGAAATCAAACAAGCTGTCGGCGGTCAACTGCTACCTGTGCGGAATACAGAAGCAGAATTTCTGGATGACCTAACGGCTATTTGGTCGAAGCGAGAAGGATTTGAACATATTTTCTGCGGCGAATTAGAAACTCCCACAAAGATTGGCGGACTGCATTATTTCGGTAGATACCTTCAATTGCAAAATCAAGGAATTGGGGGACGTTTACCCAACAACTTACAAAAAGAAGAAGTAATTCCTGGAGTTGTTTATACTTTGGGAGTGGTAATTAAAAAAGGCGATCGAACTTGGCGAGACCCCCTCAAAGGCTACCCTTTGGTCACCGATGCGAAAGAACTCCTATTAGATGCAACCAAAGCATTTAAAGCGCAGGGAAATGCACAGGGCGCTTGCATTTTACCAGTGCAAGATAGAGATACGGGTAAATCATACAGTGCCGTTTTTGTCAAGAGTAGAGATGCGATCGTCACTTTTTATCCCGACGCCACTCCCAGCGGTAAACCTTGCAGGAATTAAAAACATTTAATGCGGTTTTTTCTTGATTGAGATATACAGAAATCCTGTTTCTTGAAGAAACCGGGTTTCTGGGTTAACAAATTAATAACACTCATTTACTATATAAGCTGAGTATTTCATTGAGTTTACTAACTTCTAATCTCATTTCAGCCATTTCTCTCTCAAATTCGGCTTGACTGAGTAAACGCCCTTCTAGATAGCAAGTTTGACCTTGAAGCCAGTATTTACTACAGCCTGACTTAGCTGGAAGAGATTCCATGTTTGCGATACGTATGTTTAGGTCGTTTCTTTGATTTTCTATCTCAATTCGCTTTTGCGTTGCTATTTCAGCCTCAACACGAGCTTTGAGCAAATCTTCGTTATTTTTGCTATGCCAAATTCCTGAAATTTGTTTGACGTCATCTCTGTTAGAAGAGCCAAAAGATAGTGATATATTCAAAGGTATAGAGATAAGTGTAACACCAACTAAGGTTGATGACAGAATAGCCAAGCTAATCTCAACACCCAATAAAAATTTGAGTCGTTTTGCCATTTTTAACGCTTCCTTTAAAGAATAACGAGGTTTAGTAGTTATTTGGGATTTAAAAATTAAAGTCCCCGTCCAAGGCTCGACATCAATAGTATCTCTTATTTGCTCCTGTTTAAGTAACCGATCGCACTCAGAATTTGATATTCCTAATTTATCTGCTATTTCTGTAGCCGAAAGCCCATCGGGATAACTGTATAGCAGAGTATGTAAAGCTTCTTGATAGGGATGGGGTTTGTGAAAAAATTTGTTGATTTTAAACATAAAGCCTCTATATTAAAGGTTTGGGTTAAAAGCGACTCGGGGGCAATACTATTCCGCCGTCGGTGGGATTTAGACTTAGGTTAGCTTAAGGGCTCGTAGTAGGGCTATCGGTAGGACTTGGAATTAGATCGGCTTCAGGACTGGTGGTAGGGCTATCGGTAGGACTTGGACTTGGATCGGCTTCAGGACTGGCGGTAGGGTTATCGGTAGGACTTGGACTTGGATCGGCTTCAGGACTGGCGGTAGGGCTAGGCGAGCTCTTGACAATATTGTTAAATATCTCTTTTTGTAACTTAGCAGGATCTTCAGCTTCAGGTGGTGCAATCTGTTCTTCCAGAATAACTTTAGTATAAGCTATCAGTTCATTAACTTTATCCTGATCTTCCGGAGAAGCAATTGCACTAAGTTCAAGTTTTTTATTGAGCCTCCAGATGTTTTGATCTAACTTACCTATCTGCAAGTCAACTTTATCAATTTTAGTCTTCAGCCAATTCAACGAATACTGTAAAATTGCTGTCCGTTCAAGTAAGTTGCAAGTTACGATATATTTGTCACACTGCCTAAGTAATTCTTCATGATTGCTTATTCCCAGCCTTGGCAATTCCTCCCTGAGCTTTTCGTAATAAGTTTGGTGTTCGCTAGAGTAGCGATCGTAAATACTTTGGAGTTCATTACTACGTCGTGATTGAAGTTGCCGAAGTAAATTTTCAGCTTCTTCAATTTTATTTTTAATGCACTCCCTATCTGAACATTGATTTTTTGAAAATATGATATTACAACCCGCTGTCATGCTACCCGTAGTTATAATTAGTATTACTACTAATATTTGAATTAGTGCAAATCGCTGATTTAATTTTTCTTCTCTCTGCTTATCCATAAGCTTTTTCTCCATTAATCACTATTCTGCCATCAATGTAAAAAATTCGTAATTGCGATCGCGTGTTAGCAAAGCAAAGTTGAGCTTATAGTAGTTTAGAGTATGCGAACTTGCTAGACATTAAAATTTTTTTTGTTAGAGAATTATTAATCTTGGCTACAGAATTAGACCCCCGTACAGGCGCATCTAGCTCATCCGTATATTAGCAGAAATCCCAAGAGAAGTGACAAACCATAAGAAGAGCATAAGGTGGGCAATTCTCACCCTACGACAGCAGTTCTAAATGATTAATGAAATATTCTCTCTTGCCTTCGTGTCCTTCCCGCCTATACGCTAACGCGCAGGCGCAGTTCGTAAAAAAATTCAGCAAAACCTGTAGGCTGCCTCAGAAGAGCATAATTTGCGGAATAATCATTAATTTTATCGCTCTGACGCACCCTACTTCTTGAATTATGACAGCGCAAAAGCAGGACGCTTCCCAATCCAAGGTTTTGCAGCTTCAATTTGTGCAGCAAGAGAAATGAGAGTAGCTTCTTGTGCAGGTCGTCCGACAAGCTGAACGCCCAGCGGTAAGCCATTGGAATCGAAACCGACAGGAATGGCGATACTCGGCTGTCCGCTAGCATTAAAAGGCGGACAGGGAGCCACCCAATTAGCTAATTTTGGCATAGTTTCTTCCGGACTGAGATTAGCCCACTCGCCAACGCGAATTGTCGGATGCAAATAAACTGGCAACACCAAAACATCAAAGTTATCGAAAAAGCCAACTATTTGCCTTGCAATAACTTGCATTTGGCAAACAGCTCGCAAATATTCACCAGCATTGCAAGTACGTTCTGCTAAATAGCGATTCACAGAACCCAGCGCTTCTTTAGGAATACCAGATGCCGCTACACCCGAAAGCCAAACTGTGGTGAAAGGCTCTACCAAACCGTTAAAATCCGGACAACCGGGTGCAACGTTATGACCGAATTCTTCTAAAAGTTTGACAATTTCCAGAACGGGTTTTTGGCATTCTTCAGAAGCTGCACCGATTGGTGGAATTGCCGTCGCAAAAGCAATTCGCAAACGATCGGGTTTTTGACTGCTAGCGACGAGGAAAGAAGGATTGGGATCTGGTAACCAATAAGGATCGCCAGTGACATAGCCAGACATGACATCCAGCAGTGCGGCGGCGTCTGCAACAGTACGAGCGATCGGCCCATTGGCACCGATCCCGCTTTGCCGATCGCCTATCGGTGCGTAAGATACCCTACCCCTAGAAGGTTTGATTCCCACTAAACCGCAACAACAAGCTGGGCCCCGAATTGAGCCGCCACCATCAGAACCTTGCGCTAAAGCACACAATCCAGCAGCGACAGATGCAGCCGCACCGCCACTCGACCCCCCCGGAGTATAATCCAAATTCCAGGGATTGCGAGCCGGTGGAAACCCAGGCGGTTCAGTATAAGGCAAAGAACCCAACTCGGAAGTAGCAGTCTTGCCCAAAATAATAAACCCAGCCTGCTTAATTCGGACTACGACGCCATCATCAAAAGCAGCCACCTGGCTCCTCAACACTGGCGTACCATAGCTACAAGGCACACCAGCAACAGCGTTAAGGTCTTTAATGGAAATCGGGACGCCAAAAAAAGGCGGCAAATCTGAGGTATCGCTTCCACCCAGCTGCTCCGTTTTAGCTTTCGCATCTGCCAGAGCCAGATCTGCCATTACCGTAAAATAACTGCCCAGTTGAGTATCCAAGCGCTGGATACGTTCTAAGTAAACTTCAACCAATTCCAGGGGCGATATTTCTTTGCTGCGGATCAGCCGCGCCTGTTCCAGCGCGGGAGTAAATGCTAGATCGACTTTAGAAGCGATCGGTTCTCGGTCATCAATCATCGCAGTTTCTCCCGTGCTTAGTACGATTCAATCTGGCTTATCGATTGTAGGTTGAGTTGAACCCGATCACCCCAATCCCACTAACTTATAGCTCAGTTCCCACATCCGCACAGCATTTTCATCATCGCGAGCTTGGGGAGATACCTGTTGCACAAACGACTTACGGTTTTTCTTCTGGCGATTCCCCCAGCTCCAGTAAGCACCCGATTGTCTGTATTCCGGATCGGCGACTACCGCCGCCACCCTCTCGCCAGCCAACTCTTGAGATACGTATCCCCCCGTGACGTACTTCTGGAACAAGGGGAAGAGTTTCTGAAATAGGGGATAGTGATTGCGAAATAGGGGAGTTTCTGCAACGCATCCCGGATAGAGAGAACTGAAGGTAATATCGGTTGAGGAGTGAAAGCGGCGATGCAGTTCCCGCATCGTCAGGACGTTGCAGACCTTGCTGTCTTTGTACGCCTTCACCGGTTCAAACTTCTTACCATCAATCATGGAAATCGGATCTTTAAATCCGGCGGCAAAACCCTCAAAATTGCCTAAATCCGGACGCGGCGGAATCTTTCCGCCCAGTTCGTCGGGGTTGTGGGTCACGGTTCCCAAAATCACCAACCGTCGATCGCGATAAGATGACCGTTTCATATCCTCCAGCATCAGGTTGCACAGCAGGAAATGACCCAGGTGATTCGTGGTAACGGTCAATTCGTAGCCTTCTGGACTCCACAACGGCTCTTTTAATAAAGGCATATAAATGGCAGCGTTGCACAGCAAAGCGTCTAGGGACAGACCCCTTGCCCTAAAGTTTTCCACAAATCGTCGCACGCTCTGTAAAGAGCCCAAGTCGATATGGATGAGGGTATAGCTGTCTGAGGGTATTCCTACACTTTGAGCTGCTTTTGCCGCTTTCTCTAAATCCCGACAGCCCATGACTACGTGCCATCCTCTCTTCACCAGCGCTTTAGCGGCGTACAAACCGACTCCCGACGAAGTACCCGTGATTGCGACTGTTGGCTTGCGAGGTTGTTCCATTTTGTCGATCCTCCTGGAGTGCGAACTTTGTTGTCTCGATCTAATTTTTCCAGTTCTCAGCTCCTGTTTCACACCGGAAGAGGGAAAGGGAGAGGGAGAGTGGGGGAGCGGGGGAGCGGGGGAGTGGGGGAGTGGGGGAGCGGAAGAATTAATATTTTCCCTCTTCCCTCTTCCCTCTTCCCTCTTCCCTCTTCCCTCTTCCCTCTCCCTTTTCCCTCTTCCCTTTTCCCTTTTCTCTCTTCCCTTTTCCCTCTCCCTTGTCAAACCTTGTCGCGATCGGTCAAAATCTCATAACCGTCTTCGGTCACCAGTACCGTATGCTCGAACTGGGCAGACAGAGAGTTATCTACCGTCACCGCAGTCCACCTGTCCGCTAGAATGCGCGTGAATTTAGAACCTGCATTCACAATCGGTTCGATCGCTAATGTCATCCCCGCACGCAGCTTCACATTCGGCATCTCGCGGGTGCGGAAGTTAAACACAGAGGGTTCTTCGTGCAAGTTGCGACCTACCCCGTGTCCGGTAAAATCTTCTACTACTTTGAAGCCGTTTGCTTCTACACAATCCTGAATCGCACCGGCAATATCCATCAAATAATTTCCGGCTTTGACTTGCTCGATACCTTGATAAAGTGCTTCTTCTGCGACTCGAATTAATTTAGCTGCTGCTGGCGTTACTTCACCTACTGCGATCGTGATGCAAGAATCGCCGTGAAATCCTTCGTAGTAAGCACCTGTATCTATTTTTACTACATCTCCCGTGCGAATCACTTTTTTCGGATTGGGAATGCCGTGTACTACTTCGTTATTAATACTGGAACAAATAGAACCGGGAAATCCGTGGTATCCTTTGAAACTCGGTGTTGCTCCCATTTCCCGAATCCGCTTTTCTGCGTAGGCGTCCAAATCCGCCGTTGTCATTCCAGGCGCGATCGTTTGGGAGATTTCTTTTAGGACTGTGGCGACAATTTTTGCCGCCTCTCGCATAATTTCGATTTCTCTTGCCGACTTAATTTCAATACCTCTACGTTTTTTCGGGCTGGGAGATGAAACGGTTTGGGAAAGCAAATTGGTGAAAATATTCATCAAAAAAAACTCCGTTCGTTTGGGAAACTGTGTACCTTTAAACAATCAGCAGAACTGATGAATTAATACTCAAAAATACTGATGAGAAAATTTTCCCAACAGAATTTAAGGGCAATATCTCGTTGCCTGCGGCAGTCTATATTATTTAACTTATCGGATATTTCCGCGATTGGGCAAAAAATCTACCCTCACAAGCAATTAAGCGAAGCATATTATGTATGGGATGGCGACGACGAAGGATGTGCGTCGGGATTTGGGTGTTTGTGAGGATTTTCCGGCAAAGTTACGCGATGCAATTGCATGAGCAGTGACTTGTGAGGAGGCGCAGGTAGCCAACCTAACCGATGAATTCCCATCCAGACGGTCAGAGTGCCCAACAGTAACATTGCCATTGCCAGATAACGTTCCAGTTTGGGAATTTTGAGTTTTTGAATCAGGATACCAAAGCCTACCATAGCGGGCATAGTGCCCAATCCAAAAATAAACATTCCCAAGGTAGCGATCGCTAGAGGTTGCGTAATGGCAAGACTGAGTGCCATTGCGATCAAACCGCAAGGGATGAACCCCAGCAGCAGTCCTAACGGATAGGTGCGATACCAGGCGTTAACAGCGTAAAGTCGCCCAACACTTTTTTGATACCACTTATATTGCTCGATCGACGGTAACTTTCTCGGTAATATTTTTAGTTGGCCTAACGCTAGGTAAATCATCACCGCACCAGCAAGGATCAACAGCATTGACCGCCATCCTAACAGACCCTGTACAAATTGACCGAAGCTGCCAGCCACAAGTCCCAAAAAGGCGTAGGTTGTCGATCGACCTAAGCCGTAAAGTACGTGAGAATACCAATTATTTTTTGCTGGTATGCTGTAGCCCATCACAAAAGGGCCGCACATCCCTATACAGTGACCGCTGCCAATAAAACCCAGGATTAAAAACAAATAAAGACTGAGCATTTTTGCTTGCCTGCGAATGCGGGTAAAAATTGGGGAAGTAAAAGTAAAAAGAAAGAAAAATCCCAAATTTATGTTGGATATTTATTCTTTTTACCTTTACCTTATCTTTGGTGACAAAGCAAGCTTTAGCAATGCTTTTTTATTTATCTGGCCGACGCAGAAGATCCGCCAGCAATTGATGGCCCTGCGGTCACAACAATTAAGTTATCAGGTTGCAGTAAATCTTTAGCTACCCGGTTAACTTGTTCTGGCGTAACTGCTAGGATTTTACGGGGAAAATCGCGAATTTCTGCGCTCGTGAGCCCGTAAACTTCGTTCATCAGAATTTCTGATGTTAAATAGTCAGGGTCTGCCAGTTCGACAGTATAGCTGCTGACGATCGAACGCTTGGCTGTATCTACTTCGGCAGGGGTAACGCCTTGAGAATGAACGTCTTGCAACAGAGCGATCGTGCTGGCGATCGCTTTATTTGTATCTTCCGGTGCTGTTTGCATATTAATTAAAAACAAACCGGGTTCTTCTCCTGCTTGGAAGGCGCTATAAATGCCGTAGGTGAGACCTTGGCGATCGCGAATTTCCGTTCCTAAGCGACTCGATAAGGTATCACCGCCCAAAATTTGATTTAACACCAATGTGGCGTAGTAACGCGGGTCTTTGCGATTGATACCGCGATATCCCATAAATGTGATCGCCTGTGTTTTACCGGGTATTACCGGATTCAAGCGGACAAGTTTTTGCGGTAAGGGTACGCTGGGAAAACTCAGTTTTGGCAGATTGCCGCTGGCTTTCCAGCTGCCCAATTGAGTTTCGATCAGCGATCGCACTTCTTGCGGTGCAAAGTTCCCCACCAAAGTCAGTACCGTAGTATTAGGGCGATAATGTTGCTTGTAAAAGCTCATGACATCCGCCTCGCCGATCCGCTTGAGGCTATCGTAGGTGGGATAGGCGTGGAAGGGATGAACTTCCGGGTAAACGGTTTGTTGCAAAGTCCGATATGCCAAGTAATCTGGGCTATCCAATCTTTCTTTGAGATCTGTTATCGCCCGCTGACGGCTCAGTTCCAGCTGATCTTTAGGAAAGTTGGCGTTTTGCAGCACGTCAGCTAACGTCTCAATTAAGGTGGGCAGGTCTTTAGATAAACTGTACCCATCGACGCTGACACCTTCTCTGGCTGCACCGAAGTCGAGACTCGCGCCTCGGTCTTCTAAGGTTTTCGCCAGAGTCAGGGCATCTTTTGTCTTCGTACCGTTCATCAAGTTTTCTGCTGTCAAAGCAGCTGTACCTGCCGATGCTGGCAGATCGAATTCCGTACCAGCTTGGATATAGCCGCTCAGGGTGACGGTGGGCGTGCTGCGATCGCGTATGAGCAACACTTGCAGACCGTTACTCAGTTTAAATGATTGTGGCAGCGATTGAACTGTGGATGTGGCAGATGTCGTAAACTCAGGCAGATATTTTGCTAACTCGGCTGGGTCTACTGGTCGCCCCACATTGAATTGTTCGCTTGTTTGGCTGCTACTTGTGCCTCCCCCGCCGCCATCAGCTGTCAGCTCGGTAGGTTCAAAGTAACCGACGGCGCGATCGGATTGTTGGAGGTATTTTTGAGCTACTCGCTGCACATCGGCGACGCTCACATCGGCAATTTCTTTCAGCAAGCGTTCTGTGTATCTATAGTCACCCGTACTGGTTTCGTCATCGCCCAGCTGCATAGCTTGGGCAGTGATTTCGCGGTTGCTCAGGATAACGGCGGCGCGGAATTGCGCTTTGGCGCGGTTGAGTTCTTCCTCTGTGACGCTTTGATTTTGCAAATCGGCGATCGTTTGTTGAAGAACTCGATCGATTTCCGTGAGTTTACGGTTTAGTGCTGCTGTCGCGGAAAGTTGATACCAACCACCAGCAATTAAGTTTGCCGCATAGCCTCCCGCATTGCTAGCCAGACCCGATTCTACCAGAGCTTGATAAACACGAGAACTGCGCCCCCCGGTCAAGATGTAATCCATCACCTTCAACGCCGCTACATCGGGATGATTGGTGGGTGGGAGCGGATACACTATCTGCAATATAGGTGCGCTACCTGCTTCTCGCAATGTGATAGGAGACTTAGAACTGGGGAGACTGGAAGTGGGGGAATCTTGACGTTCATTTTCTCCCGCTCTCCCGCTCACTCTCTCTCCCGCTCGATTGGGCAAATTACCAAAAATTTCTTTAACTAACTTAAGGGTGGGTTCCGTTTCGATATCTCCCACAATTACCAAGGTAGCGTTATTGGGGCTGTAGTACTTGTGATAGTAATACTGTACCTGCTCGACGGTAAACTTTTCTACATCTGCTTTGGTGCCGCCCACTGGTAAACCATAGGGTTGTGTGGGGAAAACCGATCGCATCACTGCCCGTTCTAACCGATAATCCGGCGAATTTTCGTACCCTTGCAACTCGGAAATCACCACGCGCTTTTCGCTGGCAAGTTGCTCTGCATTGATGAGGGCGTTTTGCATCCGGTCTGCTTCCAATTCCAGCATCGCCCGCAGTTTGTCTCGTTCTACAGTACCGAAATAAGCGGTTTGGTCGTAGCTGGTGAAAGCGTTGGAGTTACTTCCCAAGGCGTTGAACAGCCGTCCGAATTGAATCGGGCGATCTTTGGTGCCTTTGAACATCATATGTTCTAACTGGTGGGCAATCCCGTTTACTCCGGGTTCTTCATTGCGGGAGCCCACTTTATACCATACCTGCACCGTTACAACGGGAGCGGTATGCACTTCTTTGGTTAAAACGGTGAGCTGATTTTCCAGAACCGTTTTGCGGACGTTTTCTGTTAGGGAAAGGGATGTTTCATCCGCTGACATTGCTGCCGCTACTTGCCCTGCCGGAGCAGCTTCTGCGATATTGGAGACGGTAGCGGCAAGGGGCTGAGTTTTGCTAACCTCGCCTGAAAACAGCAGCACAGCGCTTAGGCAAAGGCTAAACAAGAATGTGGGAATGCGATATTGATGCCAATTGCTCAAAAACGACATAAATCTTCTACAAATCGAGGCTTAAATTTTAATTCGATCGCGTCAGCGCCCTGAATATCTTCTAGTTTGCCACTGGAAACTCACGGACAAGGATGGGAGGCTTGACCCCTTTTCCCAGCAATGTTAAGAGTTTTGTTAATTGTTGGTGGCCGATGTTCTTATTACTGTTAATTTTATGACAATTGGGGCTTAAAAATCGGAAATATATTTTAACTTTTGACTTTTAACTTTTGACTTTTAACTTTTAACTTTTGACTTTTGACTTTTGACTTTTAAATTGCCTTATCCAAAACGCGGATAAACTCCAAAGGCAGTCCGTCTGTATCGGCGATGAAGGCAACTTCGTAAACTCGATCGCCTATCATTTGTTGAGTCGGTTCTAGTAGAACTTTCAGCGGTTGAATTTGGTTTTGGTTCTCTTGCGACGCTCGGTCAAAGCGTTCTTGGAGATTTTTCAACCAGCTAGGCAAATCTTCTACGGTATGAGTGAGATCGAAAGATAAATGATAATATCCAACATAATGTTCGTCCTCAAAAGCGTCCGGTGCAGGTTTCGGTTCGGGAATTTGAATCAGTTCGATGCGTCCCCCCAATCCTTCCATCCAGCAAGCTAGGGTGTAACCGGTCGTAAAGCGTTCGCAGACGGTAAATCCCAGCTGTTCGTAAAAAGCGATCGCTTTATGAATATTCGCAGTACGGATCGAAGCGTGGTGCATCTTTCGATTTCAGATTTTAGATTTTAGATTTTAAATTGAATAATTGCCGAATTAAAATTACATCTGCAATTTTTCAATCTAAAATTTGAAATTACCCGCTCGCCGATTATTTATTCAAACAAGCGAAAATAAGGATATCTCACCGGCACCCCAGGCTCTTTTTCCAGGTCAAAATTAATGACTTCCCAGCAGGGTTCGTCCTTCGGGTCGGGGCTAAAATCTACCGGCAAACCGTAGAGTCGAGGACGAGCTGAATCCGACTGTCCGCGCCAAGGCGTGCTGCGTTCCAAGTAACCGCCGATCAATTCCTGATAGCGTCGAGCAATAATTACTCTTGTGGCTCGATATCCTTGAGTGTAAAGTCGGTCTAGCGCTTCGTGGATTTCAAAGCGAATCCCATCGGGATGGGTGTGCTGTCTGTACCACTCATTATTCCACTGTCGCCATTGCCGACCGGACTGGAGATGGATGAGTTCGCCCGTTTTCGGGTTAGCCTCAAAGGCACCATGACGCGGACACAAGTAGGTATCCGTCAGTGTTAGCGCCGGTATGGTTTGGCGACAGTGGGGACACTGAATCTCCGGGCCAAATATGGGGTATTGCCAGCCTGGATTCATCATGAAGTGCGTATGGGCATAATATTTTTGAGGGACGGTGCCAGTTTATTTATTTTGACATTCCCGATCGCCTAATAGGGATGGGATTGTTAAGTTCAGACCGCTCTTACCCACAGTCGCAGCTTGACGCTCTCATCTCTGGGTAACGGCGGGCTAGTCCTTAAGACTTTACCAGCTGCTCAGATCGGAAGTTTCCCAGCGCCTTTGGTTACTTCTAGTGCAAGCTTAACATCTTTACCGCGTTTACTGCGCTCTCATCTCATCAAGACTAATTAGGATGGTTATTTTGGCACAGCCAGTTGTAGATACTATATTCAAGGTAAACAATATGAGCGATCGATTGTCTTCTCTCCCATCCTACTGGCCGAGCGTCAATATATCTCAAGCTGCTTTTGTCGCCTCCAATGCAGTTGTCTTGGGTCAAGTATACCTAGCTGCGGGGGTGAGCATCTGGTACGGCGCTGTGGTGCGCGGGGATGTGGAACGTATTGAAATTGGCAAATGCAGCAATATCCAAGATGGAGCTATTTTACATGGCGATCCCGGTCAGCCTACCATTTTGGAAGATTATGTCACGATCGGACATCGCGCCGTGATCCATTCAGCTTACATCGAACGCGGTAGCCTCATCGGTATCGGTGCGGTGGTACTGGACGGCGTGCGGGTGGGTGCTGGTAGTATTATCGGTGCTGGTTCTGTAGTAACGAAGGATGTACCGCCAAAATCCCTGGTTGTCGGCGTTCCCGCCAAAAAGTTACGGGATCTCTCTGAGGCGGAAGTTGCGGAACTGATCGAACACGCCCACAAATATGAGAAGCTGGCCTTAGTCCATGCTGGTAAAGGCACGGATTTGGGTTTTTGAAGAGGGGAGAGAAAAGTCAAAAGTCAAAAGTCAAAAGTCAAAATTAAGAATTTCTTCCCGCCATCCGTTCTCCCACTCCCCCACTCCCCCGCTCCCCCGCTCCCCCGCTCCCCCGCTCCCTAACTTATTTCCGGTCACAAAATCTCCCCAGGGGCTGGAAATTTAGATCGATTCGTCGCAAAATATAAGAAAATGAAAAACAATTCATAAATCTTTAAGAGGGGAACTGGACATGGATTGGCGTTTACTCATCGTTCTACTACCGCTTCTACTTGCAGGCGGTTGGGCAGTGCGTAACATTCTCCCAGCTGCGCTCAAACAAGTTCAAGCTTTTTTGAACAAGGAAGCCTAATCTGAGAGCGTCGGCGCGAGAAAAGTCAAAAGTCGAAAGAAAAAAGCGGTTAGGGCGTCGGAAATAGGGAAGAGAAAAGAATTTCTCCACTGTCCGACGCCCTGACTATTATTTTTTGATTGAGAAAAGCTGTTATATCGACCAAATTGAGTATCACAAAAGAAATAGGTAAAAACTTTTATTTCTATAAAACATCGCCTCAAATTACTGCTTAAGAACTAGATATTAACTGCCATAAGTAAAAAAAACTTTCAACCCAATGGTGGAGGTTTTTTATTACTGTAATTGCCAACGTGAAAGGGTATTCAATTCTACATTTTATCATCGCGCAAAATTCGTTTTGCGTCCGGTTGAGCATTGATGAGGAAAATATCATGTTTCACCATGCAGAAATTGTGTTGGGATTGGCGGGCAAATCGCTGTCGATCGCCCAAATTCCCACTACAGAAGAAGTAGCCGTTATCTTTTCCAGTCCTCAGTTTTTTGTAGCATTGAGCGCGGGAATATTGATGGCTTTTGCCTTTCAATTTTTATTAACAAATTTGTCGCTGGCCGCTAAGTTTTCCGATCGAGACGATGCGATCGACTTGGATGCAGACAATGAAGATAGCTGGGGCAAAAAGTTTCGTCAAATTGAAGGCAAAGTAGGCGCTTGGGCTTTGTTAACTGTCAATACGGCTTTGTTTATCGCTTGCTTTTTGGCAGTGAAGCTGAGCTTGGTTAATAGCATCACTTTAGGTGCTATAATAGGGGTTGCCATCTGGTCGGGCTACTTTTTGTTGCTCGTTTGGATGAGTTCTAATGCTGTTGGTTCTTTAGTCGGTTCCGCAGTTAAAACAGCATCTTCTGGCGCTCAAGGAGTGATGGGTATCGCAACGGCAGCTATGGGTGCAGGTGCTGCTAACAAACAGATTGTCAATACTGTGGAAGCTTCTGTGGCTGCGGTTCGCAAAGAATTATCTTCTGCGATAGACCCGATCGGTATCCGCAACCAAGTTGAAGATTATTTGGGCGACTTGCCATTGCCAAAACTAGATTTGAATGCGATTCGCGGTGACTTGGAAAGGTTACTGGGCGATGTGGATGTCAGGTCTTTAGCTAATAGCGATGTTTTGCAGAATGTCAATCGCCAAAGTTTTGTGGACTTGGTTGCCAGTCGCACCGATTTCTCGAAAAAAGATATCGATCGCGTGGCAGATATACTAGAATCTGTTTGGCAGCAATCGTTGAATCGTCAGGTGAAAGATCCGCAAGCTGAATTGGTAAATTATATTAAATCTGCCAATCCAGAAGATCTGAGGTCGGGCAATTTAACTGCTAGGCTAGCACAAGCGATCGGCGGCAACGGACAGGATAAGAAAGAGCATAGCAATGGCGTGATGGACAAAGCCGTACAAGCTGGCGTTGGTGCGGCGATGACGGCTGTTTTGGAAAGAGTAGATCTGTCGGATGCAGATGTAGAAAAGATTTCTTCGCAACTGCAACAACTGGCAGGACAAGCAACAGACAAAGCGCAGCAATTTGGCAATAAGGTAAAAGAAAATTTGCCTTCGCTACCGCAGAGTAACCCGATGTTGGTGGATGTGGAAAATTACATCCTCAATTCTCAATCTTGGCACCTGAATCGAGAAACTATCAAGCAGGAATTCAAAGAAGTTATTCACGATTTAGAAGCTGCACCGGGATTAGTTCGTAAGCAATTGGAACAACTGAATCGCGATAATTTCGTGCAATTCTTGAATCAGCGTGGCGATTTCGATGATGATAGGGTAAATGAAATTGCCGACCAGTTTGAAGAAATTCGCATGGAAGTTTTGAATACTGTTCAAACTGGTGAGTCGGAAGAACAATCCCAAGACCTTCGCAGTCGCATTGAAAATTATCTGCGATCGACTGGTAAGGAAGAGTTGAATCCGGAAGGGATCGAACGCGACTTTACAGCACTTCTAGAAGATCCGGATGCGGGATTTGAGGCGTTGCGCGATCGTCTCGGTAAGTTCGATCGCAATACTTTGGTAGAATTGCTGGGACAGCGCGAAGATTTCAGTCAAGAAGAAGCAGAGGAATTGATCGGTCGCTTGGAAGAAACTCGCGATCGCGTTGTTTCCCAAGCACAAGAAACGCAAGCACAAGCGAAATCGAAAGCGCAAGAACTTCGTCAGCGGGTAGAATCTTATTTGCGCGATACTAATTTGGCAGAATTAAATCCAGATGCGATCGCGCAAGATTTCCAAACGCTGTTTGAAGATCCCCAAGCAGGATTGAAGGCGCTGCGAGAAAGAGTTTCGCAATTCGATCGCGAAACTCTGGTAGAATTGCTGAAGGCACGCGGAGATCTGAACGAAGAGCAAATCAATCAATTTGTCGATCGCATTCAATCGGTAGGCGATCACATTCTGCAAGCACCGCAACAAGTTAGCGAGAAAGCGAAGGAACAGTACGATCGACTGATAAATCAGATTGGCGATTACCTGCGAAACACTAACTTGGAAGAACTCGATCCGGAAGGGATTAAGCAAGATTTTGCCAAACTTTTCGAGAATCCCAAAGAAGGTGCTGTGGCGCTGCGCGAAAGACTTTCCCAAGTCGATCGCGAAACTTTGGTCAAATTGCTGAGTCAGCGAGAAGGCTTGACCGAAGACCAAATCAATCAGACAATAGATAAGGTGCAAGATGCCATTAACAGCGTTGTCAAACAACCTCGTCGCTTAGCATCTCGCGCCAAAGATAAGGTCTACGATTTGCAAGCAAGTTTGGCAAATTACCTGCGAAATACGAACAAGCAAGAACTCAATCCCGAAGGTATCCAGCGAGATTTGCAATTGCTGTTCCGTCATCCCAAAGAAGGAATGGGAAATATTGGCGATCGCATCAAGCAGTTCGATCGTTCCAGCTTGGTATCGCTGCTATCGCAGCGGGAAGATATTTCGGAAGAAGAAGCGAATCAAATTGCCGATCGCATCGTATCTGTGCGCGATCGATTCGTTCAACAAGTGCAGAACGTTCAAGATAAAATAGAATCTGCACTTGATGGTGTTTTCGATCGTATTCGCAATTACCTCAACTCCTTGGAACGTCCCGAACTGGACTACGAAGGAGTCAAGCGCGACTTCCGCAAATTGTTCGACGATCCGCAAGCGGGATTTGATGCTATCAAAGAACGTCTGAGTCAGTTCGATCGCGATACTTTAGTTGCCATTATCAGTTCTCGCGAAGATATTTCCGAAGCTGATGCTCATCGGATTATCGATCGAATTGAATCTGCACGCGACAACGTAATGCAACGTGCGGAATACCTGCAAGAACAAACGAAGCGACGCATTGAAGATATCAAGCATCAAGCTAAAAAGCAAGGCGAAGAAGCTCGCAAAGCTGCTGCAACTGCTGCTTGGTGGCTATTCGGTACGGCTGTTACTTCTGTGGCAATATCTGCATTGGCGGGTGCAATAGCTGTAGGTGGTTTAAACCTGTTTGGATAAAGGTTTAATTGGCATTTAATTAAATGATAGGCTGGCGTAAAGCTGGCCTATTTTTTTGTGCTATTTTAGGATGTAAATATGTTTGATGAAACGTCTCTACAATTTTCAATTATCCATCACTTTTCGGACTTTTTCGACTTGCTTGGGTGCGTCGATTTGTGCATAAGCTAAGATAGCAGCTTCAAAATTTGTGCGACTATTCTCGATATCTCCCATTTGTTGATAAGTCAATCCTTTTTCATAATAAACTTCTGCCAAATCGCTTTTAGCGCCTATTTGCGCCAACATTTCTATAGCTTCATCGTGCTTAGCAATGGCGGTTTCAAAATCTTCTAAATTGCGATACAAAACTGCCCAACCATTGATAGCTTGCGCTTTTGGCTGAATGCACTGAATTTTGTCAGCATAAGATAATGTTTGAGCGAACATTTCTAAGGATTTTTCATTTTCTCCTAAATTTCTATATACTATGCCAGCGATATATAAGCTATATACATGACTCCATGTTGTTAACATAGCCTCTGGTAGTTCGCCATAAAGTTTATCAGCTTTCGCAAACAAAGCCGATGCCTTTTCTCGGTCGTGTTCGGCAAAGTTGTTGTTTGAATATATGACGGCCAAACTTAACCAAGCAAACACTAAAAATAGCGGGTAGTTAGTTGCTTCGGCTAATGATTCAACTTGTTTGTAAGATTCTATTGCCGCTTCAGTTTCGCCCAGGATAACTTTACAAGTACTTTGGCATAATAAAGATATTATATTTTGTTGACCGACTTTTAAACAGAGTTTGTCTGTAGCACCATCTTGAGAATGCGATCGCAGGTAATTTTCGCCCTTTTCTATGGATATTTGATATAGTTCGATCGCTTTTTTAATTTCACCTAAATGATGGTAATGTCGTCCTAAATAACCGCTTAATATGGTCAAATAATATTCGTTTTCAATTTTATCTATTATAGTCGCGATCGTACAAGCAATATGTTGGATCAAACCAAACCTGTCGAAGGCATAATTAAGGCTTTCTGTTTCCCCCATGCTACTTAACGGAGTTGGTCGAGCTTTTAAAATTACTTGACAAGCTAGCTCGAATTCGTTTATTGCTACGTAATGATGATAAGCTTCTAAAGCTTTAAACGCATCTTCGATATCGTCAACTATCTCAACACTTGCACTCCAAAATTCTGCCGCCTTTTCATTGACAAACTCCCATTCTTCGCTCGCTCTCAGCCTTTTAATCGCTTCGGCGCGAATTACGGAATGCAGCCAATATTCACTTTTGTAGAAATCGATTAACGAGCGATCGCACAGCGATTTTACAACATATATGCGTTCCTCCGAAGGCACATCCCACAATAAAGATAAAATTCCTTCTAGGGATATCGATCGCACATCTTGATAGCGATAGCATCCCAGCCGACATAAAAGTTTATAAGCTTGCGGATCGAGCTGTTCCAAGCGGTTCAACTGACTGACAACTAAATTTTCTAAATCTCCTTGAATCAATAAATTATTTTCATTGGCTTGCCAAAAATTATTGCTATCCCCATGCCAATCTTTTTGGATAGTTCCGCTCAAAATTCGCATAGCTTTCGCATTACCGCTATAAGCTTGGTGCATGGTATTTAAACAACGAGAATCGACAGAGAGATTTTGGTTGAGCAAAAATTGTTCCCACGCACTTATATCTAAACCGGGTAACCGATAATTTTGAAAATTTACCGCCGATTCTCCCAATCTCTCCCGACTGGTAATTAAGGTCAAGGAATGAACAGATGGATCGGCCAGCACTCTCAGTAATTCCACATAATCTCGATGTGCGGGGATAAACTTACCATTTCCATCTAAAGCCGGTTCGAGGTTATCAATTAAAATACCGACTTTTCGATTTGGTTTTCGCAATTGCATCCTCAACCGTTCTAGAGAAATACCGAATTCTCTGGCTGGTTCATCTTGGAAATGTCTTCTTAACCATTCCTCTACTACACTTCTGGCATTCGTAATATTCTGGGTTTCTTTAGCCATCCAAAGGTCTAGAATTACGTCAAAACCCTGCGTTGCCAAGTACTGGCACGACAATACGGTCTTGCCTACACCTCCCTCACCCTGGATCAGAATTATTTTTGTTCTTTGCTTAACCAAAATCTTGAGGTCTGCGATCGCTTTCTCGCGGCCAAAAAAATAAATATTATTAGAAGCTTTTAAATTTTCTTCTAACTCGGTAGAAGAGATAGAATTGGACATAGCTAAATTTCAAGATTTTGGTGTATGCTAAATTCTTACAAGTCTAAATCATTAGAGAAGTGAGTGACAAGCAAGAGATGGCCCCTGCTTCGCACTTAGAGTGGTAAGCAAAACGGGTAAATTTGCCACACACTTTTTGGCTAAGAAATTAGCCAGAGAGTGTGTGGCGTTTGGGGAGTAAGGAAAATTAACTATACCCTGCACCCCAGACCATCTGTCAAGTATTCACATAGTCAGGCGGAGAAACCGGATTTATTAGGTTAAAAAATCCGAAAATTTGCTATAACTACGGGAAGAAACCCAATTTATGAAATGATTTGGGACAAAAATAGATTCTCACACCCGATACCGAAAAACATAATAATATAGTAATTTGTCAGTTTAACTCGGCAGTCAGCCATAACTAACAAAGTGCTTTCACCTGAAAACGCGAACATCGATAAAATCCTCAAAGCATTCCAACACTTCGGGGTTAATCTCGGATTAGAACGGATTCAACAACTTCTAGCCGACTTAGGTAACCCCGATCGCCAAGTACGTATTATCCATGTTGCGGGAACTAACGGCAAAGGTTCGGTTTGCGCGTATCTCTCCTCCGTATTAACAGCAGCAGGTTATCGCGTCGGACGATATATTTCTCCTCATTTAATCTCTTGGAACGAACGCATCTGTCTCAACGAAAAACCAATTTCTTCTCAAGAATTACAACAATTACTCCTCCAAGTGCAATCTGTCATTAAACCAAATGCAGAATCTCCCACCCAGTTTGAAGTTATCACCGCCGCCGCTTGGTTGTATTTCGCGCAACAAAAAGTAGATGTGGCAGTAATTGAAGTGGGATTGGGAGGAAGACTGGATGCAACTAATGTTTGTTCCCCCTTGGTAACAGTAATCACTTCTATTAGTCGCGAGCATTGGCAAGTTCTCGGCCCAACTATAGCGGATATCGCCAGAGAAAAAGCGGGTATCCTCAAACCGGGATGTCCTGCTGTTATCGGTCAGTTACCGCCAGAAGCAATAACAGTTGTGAAAAACCGCATTCAGGAATTAGGTTGTCCGGCGATTTTCCCACAACCTGCGATCGCATTACCAACACTAGGGGAAAAATGGGCCGAATATCAAGGAATTCAATATCCGTTACCCTTGTGGGGAGATTTCCAACTGGCTAATTCCGCGTTGGCGATCGCATCCCTCCAACTCCTCCAACAACAAGGTTGGCAAATTTCTCAGGATGCGATCGTTTCTGGGATGGCTAAAACTAAATGGCTGGGAAGAGTGCAATGGACAAGTTGGAAAAATCAGCGCATATTAATAGATGGCGCTCACAATCCCGCAGCTGCGATCGTTCTCCGTCAATATGTCGATACCCTCGATCCCAAATCTGTCACCTGGGTGATGGGAATCCTCTCTAGCAAAGATTGTGACGATATCTTTAAAGCTTTACTTCGACCATCCGATCGATTATTTTTAGTGCCAGTTCCAGACCCAAATTCTGCTCATCCAGAAGATTTAGCAACTCTCGCTCGTCATATCTGTCCGGAATTAGCTTTAGTCGAAATTCATCCCGATCTAGTTTCTGGTTTAGCAGCTGCGATCGCATCCGATCCCAGTTTACTTGTTTTGTGCGGTTCTCTTTATTTAATCGGTCATTTCTTAAGTCTCGATCGTTCTACTCCCGCAAGCAATAACCCACACCTCTAACTGTGTGAATCAGACGTTTTTCATTACCTTCTTCTAGCTTCAGGCGTAGGTAGCGGATATAAACCTCAATAATATTGGAATCACCCATGAAATCGTAACCCCAAACTTTTTCTAAAATTTGCTCCTTAGTGAGTACCTGACGGGGATGACTGAGGAGGTAGTCGAGTAAATCAAACTCTTTAACTGTTAGTTCGATGCTGCGCTGACCCCGCAATACTTCGCGAGTGCGGCGATTTAAGCTGATATCTTGAAATTGCAACAAATCTGTTCCATCTTTATCTTCCTTTGTGCGACGCAGATGAGCGCGAATTCTGGCGAGGAGTTCTTCAATACTGAAAGGTTTCACAACATAATCATCAGCTCCCGCATCCAAACCTGCAACGCGATCGCTCACTTCATCTCTTGCTGTGAGCAAAATTGCTGGCGCTTTAATACCTGTTGTTCGCAAACGCCGACAAAGTTCAACACCCGTCAGTCCCGGTAACATCCAGTCTAAAATCAGCAGATCGGGTGAAGTCTCTCGTGCTAGTATCAGACCGCTCATACCGTCGTGCGCCACGCTGACGCGATACCCCTCGCTGCACAATTCTAATTCAATAAACCGAGCTAGCTTAATTTCATCTTCGACTAAGAGAATGTGTGCAGTTGGGGTCATGGCGGTTCTATCTCCACTCGCACAAGATAAACTTTCCATTAGTTCTGGCTGATGCTTGTAGTTTTGCGGTTGATTTTCCCTTGCTCGATCGAGTAAGTTCTGTAAAATTTGTACCATGCGTTCGGCTTCTTGGGTAGCTGTTTGCAGTGCTTGGCGTTGAAAATCGGTCAAATTGTTACCGCGACGCAGCAAACTTTGCAGGTATCCGTAAACCAAACTGAGCGGTGTACGCAGTTCGTGAGAAATGCGATCGGCAAAATGTTTTTGTTGCTCTTTTGCATCGTTAACAACAACAGTGAGTTCTCCTACTTCCCGTTGGAGTAGCTGGTTGAATTGACGAAAAGGCTGAAGCGATTGTGCCAGGATATAAGCTGTCAGTATGATTAATGCGGGTAAAAATAGTCCGATCCCGATTGCCAAATTGCGGATAATTGCTGTGGCGTCTAATTGTAATTCCGTCACATCTTGTGCAATATACAACTGGTTACCTCCTGACAGTGCTTTGCTGGCGATCGTCAAGTGATATCCAGCCATTTGATAGCGTCGAAATTGAGCCGGTAAAAGCTGGAGAGACATTAAAGTAGGTTGAATATTTTTCAGCTTTGAATTCAACTGTTTGGACTGTACCATCACTTTGCTGTCTGCTTGCTTGACCCAAAACCACATGGTTGGAGATGACCACCGATCTACCATTGTTTGCAATGTATCTAACGAATCGGTAAATTCGTGAGTTTCTTCCATGTCTTTAGCAAAGTGAGTCGCTGCTAAATTTACCGTTTGTTGAGAGGTTGTCATTAATAAGCGATCGACTTTCCAGCTTGTCCAGATTGCCATACTCACCAAAACTGGAATCGCAATCAGCAATATTTTTATAGTTATACTGAACAAGAGAGAATCGTAATTTCTCCAGGTTATTTTAATTATTTCTATAACTTTATTAATTAGCTTTACCATTGCTTTGTAAATTCATAGTTTATTTTTGATTAATAAAGGAATGTAAATACTAGCGATCGTCCCCGTTTCTTTAGCAGACTTAATCGAAAATATGCCGTTGTGAGCATCTACAATTCGTTTGACGATCGCCAGTCCTAACCCAGTTCCTCCAGATTTTGTAGAACAGAATGGTTGCGTTAGTTTCGGTAAAATATGAGATGGGACGATCGTACCACCATTACGAATTTGGAGGCAAGCTTGTCTCAAATCTTTACTTAGTTCGACTTCACAGGTAACGGCTTCTCCGGGTGCGATCGCTTCACATCCATTCCGCACCAAGTTAATCAATACCTGCTTCAGTTTATCTTTATCTCCCATAATTGTAACTCCACTTGATGTCGGGATAAACTCTATTTTCCGTTCCACTGCTTCAGGCATTTCCCTCAGAACGGAGAGCATTTTTTGCATGAGCGAATTTAGCTCTATTTCTTCTAATTGTAGGACTTGAGGTTTGGCATAATGTAAAATTTCGCTCAATAAATTTTGCAGCCGATAAGCTTCATCAATTGCTAAAGAAACTCTTTCCCGATCGGGCGCGGTAACAGACTTTTTCTTAAAATAATTTAAGCCCATCATTATCGTAGTGACTGGGTTGCGAATTTCATGCAATATCGTCGCCGCAAATTCTCCGATCGCTGCCAATCTTTCCTGTTCGATTAATTTGGCTTGAGTGGCTCGCAATTCCTCAGTGCGTTTGGCAACTTCCGCTTCTAAAACCTCATTAAATTGTCGCTGCTGCTGATAGAGATTGTAATCATTAATTGCCGTTGCCGCTCGTTCGGCAAACAACTCTGCCACCCGCATTTCTTCTTCTAAAAAACGACGAGATAACACACAAAAAGAGCAAATTGTTCCGATAACTTCCCCGTAGGATGTGCGAAGGGGAACTCCCAAATAGGAGGCATATCCTTCTGGAGGTTGGCCATACTCTTGACAAGCTAAAGCATCTTCTACAGCTAGTGTTTGTCCGCTTCGCACTACAGTCTCGGTCAGCAATCCGTGTAATGAATAAATATGCTCTCCTTCCCCCATATCCAAGCTGCTTGCCATTACTTTTTCTTTGCCATCCTGACATAGAGTGACAACAGACCAGTCGAGTCCAAGTAGCTGACTTAAGCCGGAGGCAATATCGTGCAGGTAGCGATCGAGTTCGCCAGCGCGATAGTTAAGAGAAGATAAAACTTCCAGAATCCGCTGGGCCTGCTGCCAAGCACGAGGACTGCCTAACGCGATGTCATCTCCTGAAGGTAGAGTCATAGTGAATGTTTAGGGGTACGAAAACTCGCACAGAGCGATCGTCTATTTATCTGTCGAGTTTCTTAGCTATTTATTACCCCTATTGAAAACTATTTCTCTCCTTTTTTAGCTTTTTTTTATAAATTACTGGCGAACTATTGCTGGGGCGTCGTCGCCGGACAAGATTTGTTCGCAAAATCGCACTGATAAATATAAGGTTCTTGCCAGCTTAATGGAATTTCTAACAAATCCCGCGCCCCTGTGATTGCCTGCCCTAAAAATAAAACCAATGCAATCGAGTTTAACACTGTATGCACAATTCGCCAGCGATTTGTTTTATCTCGGTAAATTTCGGGAACGATCGCTAAAGAAAAAATCATGAGTAGGGCAGCAATTATCCCATAATAGTAATGGGAAACAAACCATTCACTATCGCGCCTGAAAACTCCTTCTTGAAATCCTAAAATTACTAATCCCGCACCTGTTAGACTCGCAAAAACTCCTCGCCACAATTTATTACTAGCTTTTTGTAGGAAAAAAAGAGCAGCTATGGTTGCCACAAACATCAAAACGATAAAGCCAACTTGTAAAGGTCGATCGATCCAAGTTTGCTTCGCCAATATATGTTTGATAAAAATTGAATAAGCTAGTGCAATTAAGGTAATTCCTACAACTGAAATTGCCAGATACCGACCTAACTTCAGATGTTCCTGTCCGGAGATAGGAGGAATTTTACTTTTACCCCCACTGGCATTTTGTAGTCGCCTTTGTCTGACTTGCCACGCTAAATTAATGACATTGCCAATCAGGGGATAGACAACGATCATTGCGATCGCCGGATGGATAAGGGCGATCGCATCCTTCAATTCCATACTAAACCTCCCAGTCGTGAATGTGGATTTAAAAGTGAATAGTAGGTAGTAGGTACAAATCACTAATGGCCAAGTCCCAACCACCTACTACCTGTGAGAATTACTTCACTTCACTAGCCATAAATGCGTTAATTCGACCTTTTCTGACCGCAACGACGACATCGTAAGTAGCGCAGTAAGCGATCGTCACATCATTTGCTTTGTTGTAGAGATTAACTACCATACCCGCACCACCGGGTTGAACGGCAATTGGTTCTAGGTCGCCAAAGAAGAAACGGCGGAGTTGGTCGCCACTACCAAACTGGCCTTTATTTTTAATCAGCATATCGATTTTTTGTTGAGCGCTCAGACCAGTAGAATCTTTCATTTCTTGCGCTGATGCTTCAAACAATGAAGGATTCAGATTTTTTAATGGGTAACCAGTAACGGTGACTAAACCAACGAGGGTAATACTTGCAAGGATGGGAGCTAGTTTCATGGCTGATATCCTGGTGGGAAAAATGAACTACAGCAACTTAAAAATGCTTGAATACTTTCTGTTAAGAGTTGGAAGTTCGATTGATTCATCCAACTATCTGAAGCATAAACAGTCTATCTGAGGAGGATCTGAAGTATGTCTGAGAGTTCGCTGAATCTTAGGTTAAGGATAAATTATTAAATTCTCAGCATTTTCTCAGCTAATTTTGTCATACTCAAAAACGAATAAATATCAAGATTTTTTTTGACAAGCAAAACTATGAGCTTGATTAAGAGAATTCCCGGACAAGCTTATTTGTGGATAGCAGTTATTTTGTTTGCTGCATCCAACTCAATTGTGCGTAAACTAGCTGAAGTCGGCGAGCAACATCTAGTAGCAGGCAGAAATCCCATTTCTCCTTGTAATGTTTTATTTGTCAGCAACATTTGTGCTTTACTTGTTTTGCTTGTCATCAACTATCGCCACTTAAAGTTAGACTTATTGAAGCAAATTTCCCGCCGAGAATGGCTAGCGACGATCGCAGTTGCTATTTTATCGGGAGCGCTGGCTCCCGGTTTTATTTTTCAAGCGCTAACTCTGACCAGAGTGACTAACGTCATTTTAATCGGAAGAATTGAACCTCTGCTGATTTTGCTGTTATCAATTTGGTTGTTCAAAGAACGGCTCGATCGTTGGGAAATAGGAGGAGCTTTAATTTGCTTTATAGGCGCTATTCTCAGTTTTCAATTGCAAAATATGGGGATGGGGAGTACAATTGGCTTTGGCAGGGGTGAGTTTTTAACTTTGATAGGAATATGTGCTGGAATGAGCGGAAATATTATTAGCAAAGCTTTCCTAACTCGCATTGCTCCGGAAATTATGACTATTATGCGTATGGGAATAGCCACAATAGCATTTTTTTGTCTCGCTATGTATCTTTATGGCAGCGCACATTTTGCCGAGGCATTTTCACCATTTTTATGGCAGTGGATGTTAGTTTACGGTGCCCTAATCGTAGCGATCGGCCAATTTTGTTGGTCTAAAGGATTAAAAAATTCTAACTTATCTCAAGCTTCTTTAGCAAATTCTTTTAGTCCGATTGCGGGCGTTATCGCAGCTTACTTGATTTTGAATGAAAAACTGACTCTAGGCGACTCTATTGCCATCAGCGCGATCGTCTGCGGTTTACTTTTAAGTCAGATGGGAATTAGGCGGAGAACTTTAATCGCCACCCGCATGACGCATTTGAATGCTGTCAGACAAGCCGAAACTGGGCTTGGTTTTAAGGGAGTTTAACTCTCTCCAAAAATTGTTGTGGGATAGGCATCCTGCCTGCCTTTCTTATCATTTTCTGGAGAGGTCTATTAAATGCTTAACACTTATCGATCGTTCCACCCCTTCGCTGCATCCGCCACAGCTTGTTCCACCGATTTCTCACCCAACATCGCCGCCTGCAAATTATCGTAAATTAACGTTTGCAGCACATTCACATCCTTCATCGCCGGCAGCAAAACTTCCGCCTGCTTCATTTGATTGGCGCTGACAACACGCGCCTTATCCGCAGACGTAGCATGACGCGGAACAGTTTTGAAATAATTATCTTGCAGCGCCTTCACCGTGGAAGGCAAAGTATTAGCAGCTTTAGCAAAAGCCAACTGATTTTCATCGTCAGTCACAAACAAAGCAAACTTAAGCGCCGCATCAGGAAGGTCTGTATTGCGGGGAATCGCCAAATTCATTACCGCCACGCTTTTTTTACCAGTTTTTCCAGTAATTTGGGGTGCAGCAACAGAAACTTGCGCGATCGCAGGTGCATTTTTTGCGATCGTACTCAAAAACTGGGCACCCGATCGCAGCAAAGCCGTTTCCCCAGACTGGTAAAGTTCGATCGCACGCCTGTGTCCTTGCGTCAAAGCTTCTTTCGGTAACAAACCATTTTTATATAAATCTACCCAATATTGAAATGCCGCCTTACCTTCCGGTGTATTAAACGCCGCCTTACCTTCTGCATCCACCAGCTGCACACCCATCTGCACAAAAGATTCCAGCACCTCCGCCGAATCTCCCGGTACAAAAGTTACAAAAAACGCATACTTACCAGTCTTATCCTTCACCTGTTTAGCTACCTTTGCCAACTCTTCGTAACTAGCCGGCGGCTTGGTAATACCAGCTTGTTTAAACAAATCTTGATTGTAAATAGTAATATCTGTCGCCAAATACCAAGGAATACCAAAACTCTTCCCGTCGAACGTGCTAGCCTTCCAAATATTCGGCAAATAAACTTCCCGTTCCTGACTGGAAATCTTACTATCCAAATCCAGCCAAGCATTGCGAGCAGCCAACTGAGAAGCAAAATCTGGATTCAAGTTTACCACATCCGGAGCAGTCTTCGCCGAAACCGCCGTCAGAATTTTAGTTTCCATCGCCGACCAAGGTACATCTACCCAACGCACCTTCACACCCGGATTTTTCGCCTCAAAACTAGCAATCAACTTATTGAAGTAATCTGTAAATTGCGGCTGCAACTGCATCGTCCAGAACTCAACCTCCTGTCGATCGCCACTTGTAGCTTGTCTACTTACCACATTGCCACTGCTGCAACTAACTGCCCAGCTTACCAACAACCCCAACAGAGCAAAAATTCCCCAACGTTTCCAAGTTTTATATCCGCGCATCTCTAGCTTGATTCCACTTTTCTTACAAATAGTTCGTCAATTGATTGTTACCAACAAATAGTATCAAATTACCGTTTTTTTCGTATAATTGATGTTGCGATTGGGTAAGTTGTTAATCAGAGCGCTGAAGCGCAACAACATACCTTTATGCAAGTTGGGTTATTAAAGTATTTCGACTGTTCCCCTAGTTCCATCAATTCGCACTTGCTGTCCGTTTCGCAGCAGACGAGTGGCATTGTGAATATCCATGACTGCGGGAATGTTATACTCGCGAGCGACGATCGCACCGTGCGATAAACGCCCACCCACTTCTGCAATCAATCCACCCGCACGGGCTAACAGGGGAGCCCAGCCAGAATCTGTGTATTCTACCACGAGGATGGTATTTTTGTCAACTTCTCCCAGCGCTTGCAAATTCCGCAACACTTTCACGCGACCCTCGACTTGTCCGGGACTGGCGGCTATTCCTTGCAGTTGTTGGCTGGCTTCGCTGACGCCAATTCTGAGCATAGCAGCTGGCGGTGCATTGCCGTACACCACGGGCGGTACTGTTTCTAATTGTCGGTCTTGTTCGAGTTGCGATCGCCTCTGTAGTACCAACTGCGCCAATTCCTCGGCGATTGTTTGATTTCCCTCAGCGATAAAGCGGCGAATTTCCGATAATTCCACAAAAAAGAGATCGCCAGCTTGCTTAAGCACACCTGTATTTAACCAGATTTGCTCTAGCGCGATAAAGTTCCAGCGCAGTTCTGCCAGCAACTTGCTGTAAACTTCCGTCACCCTACCTTTGAGATCCAAACGACGCTGTAGAGAACTTTGTCTTTTGCGTTGCGATTTTTGAGTAGCAGAACGTTGTTGCAAATCGGAATTTTCTGCGATCGAAGGAGGATTAAAAACGAACTGTGCAAACAATTCCCGAACTGGACTGGGGTCTTCTTTCCATGTAGGAACGGCAATATCTGTTCCCACATCGCTGAGATAGCCGTAGTTATCTAAAAATTCGTCAAATTGTTGTAAAATTGACTCACCATCCGGAATTTCCGCTAATCTGGCAAACAGGGTAGGCGCAAAATCTCGATCGCTTTCCAGATTGTTTAATTGCGATGGGGATAGCAGATGACGAGCAGCATTTGCAAGTTCCCGCAGACTTCGCAAACTCGCAACTTCCGGCGTCTGACCGGCATCCAATTCGCCATCTTTAACCTTTAGGATTGCCTGCCGCAATGCCAAACTCAAAGGTGCCAAAATACTGTAAAATGTCGCACGCTTGAGTAAATTGAGGATGAAGTCGATTCTTTCTAGGATTGCTTGCGGGTCGGAGTGGGGGAGAGTCGCAGCGCGTCCTATTTCTGGCCGACTTTGGCGCAATTCCGCTAAAGCCGGGGCAAAATGTCGTCGATAATCTCGTTGAAAATCTTTTTCCAAACGCAATTCGCGACGCAATAGGCGGAGTAATCCCGGTACATTTTGCCAAGTGGAACGCCAAGGTGGTTTGCTAAATTTAGCACCTCTAGTCAAAAATTCCAAACTTTCCGCAGGTAATCCCATTCGGCGAAAAATTTGTCCTAACAAAGTAGCATTAAAATAAGCGCGAGAGTAATGCAATGTCGCCGTTTCGTTGAAATCCAAACCACGCACCCGTTTATCTAAAACTAAGGTAAAAATTTCTCCCCAAACGCCACAAGTCAGAGGGCGATTAATCGACCAAGTGAGTGGGCGAATCAATCCTGGAATCACTTCGGCGGCAATTTTGCGCGTCCAAATCGGCCATAAATTAGTAATGGGACGCGATTGCAAAATCCACAATGTTTCGCCATCGTAACTCCACTCGATATCTTGCGGGATACCGTGATAGCGATTTTCCAATTCTCGCGCCAGAATTGCCACTTGTCGAATTAACTTTTGGGGAACATCTCCTTCGCCTTCCACAACTACTTCTAAGTTTGGAGTGGGAGAGGAGGGAAGTTGGAGATTTTCCTGATTTTTGACAATAACGCGATATTGTTCTGGCGTGACTTTACCGGAAACTACTCGCGAAGCAGCTCCGGGTAAAGCTTCGATCGCCACCGCATCACCATGTCCTAAAATAGGATCGCGGCTGAACGCAACTCCAGAAAACGCACCAGAAACTTGTTTTTGAATTACCACCGCCATACTCGCTTCTGGAAGATATCGCTGTTGGCGATAATCAACCGCACTCGGTAAATTGTAAGAAGCTTGACAGCGCAGAATTGCCTGTTGCAGAGCTTCTCGACTGGTAACATTTAAAATAGTTTCATACTGTCCAGCCGCAGAAGCAAGTTCGGAATCTTCCCCAATTGCAGAAGAACGCACCACCAAAGGCGATGTGGGAGAAGGCTGCAAAGATTCTATCAAAGGTACGGGGTCGTCTCCCGGCGGCAATACCCATCCATCCGGCACCGAGTAACCCCAGTGTTTTAATTGAGATAGAGTGGCAGCTTTTTGTCCGACTTTAGACGCATCTAGCTGTTGGTCGAGAGAAATCATAGCTTTGTCGCCGCGAAAAAAGCGAAACATTTTTTCAGAATCCGCCTGTCCTGCTTCTGGGCGAAGATCGAGATCGTCGGGTATCTTTTTATATATCCAGCCGATTAACATCGCCAGCGATATCGCCACAAAAATGCGATCGTACTCGTGGGGATGCAATAATGCCAACATCAGCGGAAACAGGATTAACACTGCTATCCTTCCCGCACTCCGCTCCCGCAAAATTGTAAAGCTGATTCCCCCAATCAAAAACACCAATCCCGCCACCCGGACATCGTGGAAAACAAAGCCCCACACTACATTAGTTGTACCGGCTCCTTTTCCCATCCAGTATCGCCCCATGACCAAAGCAAGCAGAGCGATTAATTCCCACGTCGCGGATGGCGATATAACTTGTGCAGGGTGAAATAGCCCTCGCGTCAGCATTTCCCACACCGAGTCCCCTGGCGCAAAGAAAGCACGCGCCAACATTACAGCTGCGATACCTTTTCCCGCTTCCGACAGCACAGCTAGAATACCCGCCAGAGTTCCCCCGTGGTAAAATGCTGCTTGCACGCCGATATTTCCAGTGCCGATGTCTCGCAGCTTTCGCCGCTTCAGTGCGTAGACTATCCATCCTGTCAGGGGCAGTCCCCCCAACAGCGGACAGATAATCAAAATCAGCAGTACACCCCAAACTTGCGTCAGTGTCATGAGGCAGTCGAGTTACAAATAAGAAACTTAATATATATGTTGGGTTTCGTTACCTCAACCCAACCTACAGTTTACTTGGTTATTCCTATTTACAGGTGGCGCATCACACTTTAGGCTGAAATGATGAGCGATCGCCATTGGTCTGTAACTCGTCAGCAGTCAGCGTCATAAATCGGGATAGCAAAAAATTCGATCGCCAATTACCTTTTTACTAAGCCTTTTCACTTATCACCAATACCCCATATGCGATTTGATACTTACGAACCAGGAGACTTCTATGATGAACTCTTTATCGCCAAAGAGCAACCCCGCCCAGAGGCGAGCCTTTTAATCGAAAGGATTAATTCCCTACCAGCAGAGGAACTTCTGCACCGCCAGCAAGTCGCCCAATCAGCCCTCTTCAAGCTGGGAGCGACTTTCAACGTCTACGGCGATAATCGCGGTGCGGAACGTATCTTTCCCTTTGATGTCATTCCCCGCATTGTTTCGGCGCAAGAATGGGAGGTACTGGAAAAAGGACTCAAGCAGCGCATCTACGCCCTGAATTGCTTTATCGCAGATATCTACGACGCTCAAAAAATTATCAAGGATGGCGTTATCCCTGCGGAATTAATTGCTTCCGCCAAAGGATTTCTGCAACCTTGCATCGGATTAAAACCTCCCGGAGGAATTTGGTGTCATATCACCGGCACGGATTTAGTGCGAGACAAAGACGGTCAGTGGTACGTTTTGGAAGATAATCTTCGCTGTCCTTCCGGTATCTCCTACGTCTTGGAAAACCGCCGGGTGATGAAGTCGTCCTTCCCCAAACTATTCGAGACAATGGCAATTCGACCCGTGGACGACTACCCCAGCCATTTGCTCGAAACTCTGCTCAATCTAGCACCTACCAATTTAACAGACCCGACTGTAGTAGTTCTTACCCCCGGCATCTACAATTCTGCGTACTTCGAGCATTCTTTTCTCGCCCAGCAAATGGGAGTCGAACTGGTGGAAGGCAGAGATTTGGTAGTGGCGGATGGCTACCTGCAAATGCGTACCACCAAAGGATTGCAACGAGTTGATGCTATCTATCGTCGCATCGATGACGACTTTATCGACCCGCAAGTATTTCGCTCCGATTCGATGTTGGGCGTACCGGGTTTAACTGAAGTTTACCGCAATCGTCGGGTGGCGATCGCCAACGCCTTGGGAACGGGAGTCGCCGACGATAAAGTCATCTACGCCTACGTTCCCCAAATGATTCGCTACTACCTTGGCGAAGATGCCATTTTGCAAAACGTTCCCACTTACCTGTGCTGGGAAGAGAAACAATTAAACTATGTTCTTGCCAATTTAGACAAACTTGTGGTAAAATGCGCCAACGAATCCGGCGGCTACGGTATGTTAGTTGGCCCGCACGCCACACCGGAAAAACGATCGGAATTTGCCCAATTAATTCAAGCCAATCCGCGCAATTATATTGCCCAACCTACCCTTTGCCTATCGCGAGTTCCCACAATAGTAGACGATTGTTTTGAAGGATGTCATGTAGATTTACGTCCTTATATTCTCTACGGCAAAGATATCTACGTACACCCAGGCGGTTTAACTCGCGTTGCCCTCAAAAAAGGTTCTTTAGTAGTAAATTCATCCCAAGGTGGCGGATCGAAAGATACTTGGGTACTCGCCAATTAGGTAATGGTCAGTGGTCAGTTGTTAGTTGTTAGTGGATATTGGTAAAACAAATGACAAAACCGAATTTTCAAAACCTGCACGTTTACAAGTTGTCTGAGAAGCTAGCAGATGAGATTTGGACAATAGTCAACAAATGGGATAAATTTGCTAAGTATACGATCGGCAAACAAATTGTTCGTGCAGCAGACAGCATCGGTGCTAATATCGCAGAAGAAAGCGGTCGGTATAACTTTCAGGACAATCGACGTTTTGTAAGGATAGCACGAGCCTCTTTGTATGAAACAAGACATTGGTTAAGACGAGCTTACACTCGCAAACTTTTAACAGATGAGCAAATACATAAGTTTATTCCAATTGTTGATGAATTGTCACCTAAGCTAAATGCTTACCTCAACTCTATCGGCAATACTCCCAAAAAAACAACTGACAACTGACAACTGACAACTGACAACTGACAACTGACAACTGACAACTGACAACTGACAACTGACAACTGACAACTGACAACTGACAACTGACAACTGACAACTGACAACTGACAACTGACAACTGACA